>NZ_JBEXYR010000008.1:0-441108 GCF_040631005.1 Micromonospora sp. NPDC005707 | reverse complement strand
CGTTCGTCCTGAGCCAGGATCAAACTCTCCAACAAAAATCTTTGTTGAACAATCATCCTGACAACAAAAGTGTTGCCAAAGGAATCCCAACCAGCAAACCCTCCCAAAGAAGAGCTGCCAGTCCGGGGTATAAATCAATTTGGCACTGGCTTATCAAGCACCCTGTTGAGTTCTCAAAGAACAACCACACACCATCCGGAAACCCCACACCGTGGAGCCCCCGTCCGGGGCATTTCGTTTACCACACCCGCCGCTCTCGCGCCGGGCACTTTTACTACGTTACCTCACCGTCTCTGCCGTGTCAAACCGTGTGTCCCGGTCTGTCACGCTTCGTACGGGTCGGCGCCGCTGAACACGCGCAGCGGCGGACCGCTGTGCTTGGTCATCGGATTTGGCAGGCCGGCCACTTGCGGTGTCCCGCCAGCTCGCCCGGTGCCCTGCCGGTCGTCAACCTTACCCGGTCGGTTCCGCTGCGCCAAATCCGCCCTGCGGCGTTTTCGGCGAGCCCCACCCGGGTCCAGCTCCGTGGAGGTAGAACCTCGTCGGTGCCGGCGCCAGTCCCGGTTCCGGGCCCCAGGACCTTCGTCCCGTTTGCCCCGTTCCGCGCTGGCAGAGAGAAAGTTACGCGGATTCGGGTTTGATCGTCAAATCCAGGGGTAGCGTCCCGCGTCACATCATCACCGCAGGGCTATCTTCCCTGCTCAACGGCGCTGCGGCGAGGGTTCCCCCGCTCCCGGCCAGGGCCGGGCGGCCCGCGTACAGGGGACACAGCGCTCCTGGGCGCCGCTCCATTCCCGAGGAGCCGCGGAAATCCCGCCCGGGACCGGCGGCGTCGGGAGGCGACGCTCAGGCGGTCGGCCGGCGGCGGGCCGCGAGCCAGCCCCGGATGCCGAGCACTCCGACGGTCGTACCGATGGCCAGCGACGCCGCGATGAGCAGCGCGTGCACCCAGAGGAAGCTGGTCGGGCTGCCCTCGCCGACCGTGCCGGCCGACCACGCCCGCGGGTCGTTCCAGATGGCGACCGCGAACCGCGGCCAGATCACCCAGGTCCAGACCCCGACCCCGACCAGGAACAGCGACCAGCCGCGCGACAGCACCATGGCTGGCCAGTATGCCAGCGGGAGGTCGCCGCAGGTCAGGTCAGGAGCCCGAGGACCGGAGCATGCGGAAGGTCAACGAGTACCGCAGCGCCGGCACCGGCGGGATGCTGTGCTGCCACGCGGTCCGGGCCGCCCCGGTGAGCGCGTACCCGGAGCGGGGCCCGAGCTCCAGCTCGTACACCCGGCGGTCCTCTCCGGTGCCGCGCTGGAACCGCAGCAGGCACGCGGAGCCCAGCGAGAGGCCGACGACGGTCGGCCCGAAGGCGGGTGCGTCGCGGTGCCAGCCGATGACGGAGCCCGGTGGATAGCGGGTGACGAGCGTCTGGGCGAGCGCCTCGGGCTCGACCCCGGCGAGCGCCGCGCACCGCTCGCGCACCCAGCGCAGCGCCACCGGAAGCGCCTCGGTGGCCGTGAGCTGGAAGGAGCCGTAGTCGTAGTCGTAGCCGAAGTGCCGGACGGTGCGCCGGGCGATCTGCCCGTGCATGCGGACCTCGCGGAAGTCGAGCGAGTCGAGTGTGGCGACCAACGAGCGTTCCTCGTCGTCGTCGACCAGGTCCGGCTGGTAGGTGAGCCCCGCCGGCCGCTCGTGGATTCCCCGCATCCTGCCCACCCGGCGACCGTAACGGCGGGCCGGCCCACGCGCCGCGCGAATCCGGCCCGCCCTCGGTGCTCAGAAGCAGGTGACCGCCCCGCCGATCGCCGGGTTCGCCCGGTCGTGGCGGTGGACGACACCCGCCGGGTCGGTCATCGAGCCGCCCCAGATCGCACAGCCGGCGCCGACGTAGAGGTGGACCGGGCCGGCGGCGTAGCGGCGGTTGCCCTCGTCCGCCCGGTGGGTCGTCCACTCCGGGTCCAGGTAGACGCTGGTCCCGGTGAGCGTGCCGACGTACGCGGATTTCAGGGTGACCGTGCAGCCGTACCCGGTGAGGGGATTGCGGAGGAGGTGGACGGTGCCGAGCCGCGCGCCGGTGGCGGTGTCGTGGATCGGGTCCTGGTCCACGGCGGTGAAGCCGAGCCCGCAGAGCGCCTGCGGGGTGTACGGGTTGACCACCGCGGCCGCCGCGCCGGTGCCCGCCACCGCCACCAGCACGGCCGCCCCGGCCGCCACCATCCCGATTCGTCCAATGGCTCGCTGCATGTGAATTCCCTTTCCTGGTGCCGACCGGATGCGGGATCAGAATGGTGTGGACGGCGGCCCCACCGAATGTGCGCGCTGGACACTCCGGTCCGCGCTCCGGTGTGCCGGACGACCGCAACACGGCCTCCCACCTGCGCGGGAGTGGTCTGGTTGATCGGTGGAAGTCGATTATGAGGTATCTCGCAGAACCGATCCCACATGAATTCGGAATTGCATTCGTGTTTCCCCGATTCGCCGGCCGGGCACTGTTCCGGGTGGCGACACGAACGACACCCGGAGGTGGCACCATGCAGCCGTTCAATCCGTGGCTCTGGCGGGACCCGTCGGCCCTAGCGGGCGGCTACGAGCAGAGCCGCCCGGACGACGTGCCGCGGCAGCGGCCCGAGGGCACCGCCGACGACGGCCCCGACGCGCCCGGCCCGGGCACTCCGATCGACCTCACGGGCTACCGGGTGGAGGCGACCGACGGCCGGATCGGCGCGGTCGACCGGGCGAGCGAGGACGCCGGCGCGGGCTATCTGGTGGTGGACACCGGGCCGTGGATCTTCGGCCGGAAGGTGTTGCTGCCGGTCGGCACGGTGGCCCGGGTCGACCACCTGGAGCGCGTCGTGCAGGTGGACCGGACCCGGGACCAGGTCAAGGAGTCACCGGCCTTCGACCCCGACGACTTCGGCCGCGCCGAGTATCGCGAGCAGGTCGGCGACTACTACGCCCAGAGCTACCGGCGGGACTGAGCAGGCCGTTCCGGTCTGCGCGGTGGGCCGGGGACCGGCTACCGTGTCAGGCATGGTCCGGCCGAGCACCTGCGCCCCGAAGACCCTCGACGGTCTCCCGGCGGCTGCCGCTCCGGTTCTCCCGGCCCGCGTCGACGACGGTCGGGAGCAGATCCTCGACGTCCTCCGTGCCGGTGGGCTGCGGTTCCGCGCCGGCGGGCGATGGCGGCGCTCGCACTGACGAGCCAACCCCACTGATCCGGGCACACCCCGGGTCTCTTCCGCGCGCCCGCGCGTCCTTCACCGCACAGCCACGAGAGGCGTACGACCATGTCCTCAGCACGGATGCTCACCGGTGACCGCCCGACCGGGCGGCTGCACCTGGGCCACTACGTCGGCAGCATCGCCAACCGGGTGAAGCTGCACCAGCGCTACGAGAGCTTCTTCATCATCGCCGACCTGCACATGCTCACCACGCGGAACAGCCGCGAGGACATCGAGCAGGTCTCCCGCAACGCCCGCGAGATGGTCACCGACATCCTCGCCGCCGGTGTCGAGCCGGACCGGGCCACCTTCTACCTCCAGTCGGCGATCCCCGAGGTCGGCGACCTGAACACCCTGTTCCAGAACCTGATCACCGTGCCCCGGCTGGAACGGGTCCCGTCGCTCAAGGAGATGAGCCGCGACGCCGGCAAGGAGGAGATGCCGTACGGGCTGCTCGGGTATCCGGTCCTCCAGGCCGCCGACATCCTCTGCGTGAAGGGGCAGGTCGTGCCGGTGGGCAAGGACAACGCCGCGCACGTGGAGGTGACCCGGGAGATCGCTCGGCGCTTCAACCACCTCTACGGCGAGGTCTTCCCCGTACCCGAAATGATCATGTCGGAGACGCCCAACCTGGTCGGCACCGACGGCGCCGGGAAGATGAGCAAGAGCAAGGGGAACGCCATCGCGCTCTCCGACGACCCGGCCACGGTGCGGCGCAAGGTGCTGGGCATGTACACCGACCCGAACCGGATCCGCGCCGACGTGCCGGGCACGGTCGAGGGGAACCCGGTCTTCGCGTACCTCGACGTGTTCCACCCGGACCGGGCGACCGTCGAGGAGTTGAAGACGCGCTACCGGGCCGGCCGGGTCGGTGACGTCGAGGTCAAGGAGGAACTGGCGGGCGCGCTCAACCGGTTCCTCGACCCGGTCCGCGAGCGGCGGGCCCGGTTCGAGGGGCAACCCGGCCTGGTCGATGAGCTGATCGTCGCGGGCACCGAGCGGACCCGCGCCGAGGTGCGCCGCACCCTTGTCGAGGTCCGCCGGGCGATGGGTCTGACCAGCGCGTACACCCAGGTGCGGCGGCGGGCCGAGCGCTACCGCAAGACCGCCGGCACGCCGGCCTGAGTTCCCGGGTACGCCGGCCGGCCGGCCCGGGAACGGCCTTGCGCCGCCCCCGGGCCGACCGGCTAGGCTGCCGGCATGACCAGCTCGCACGCGTACCCGACGGCGTCTTCCGACGTCCTGTTCGGCGCGCTGCGACGCCGGCGGTCCCGCGACCGCCTGCGCTGAGCATTCCTCACTGCGACCGGCGGATCGAGCCGCCGGTCATCGCCGATCGTCCTCGGTCCGCCCGCATCCCCGTCCGGTGATCCGCCTGGGGCGGATCCGAGCGAGATCGGCGTACCCATGGATCTGGAGAAACTGCTGACCGACCGGCTGGCGCCGGCGTTCGCGACGGTGGCCGGCGTGCCGGTCGACCCGGTCGTGCGGCGCTCCCAGCGGGCGGACTTCCAGTCCGACGCGGCGCTGGCGCTGGCCCGGCGGATCGGCCGGCCGCCGCGGGCCGTCGCCACCGAGGTGCTGGAGCGCGCGGAACTGGCCGACCTGTGCAGCGTGGCGGAGGTGTCCGGTCCGGGTTTCCTCAACCTGACCGTGGCCGACGAGGCCCTGGCCGGGCTGGTCTCCGCCCTGGCCACCGACCCGCGGCTCGGGGTGCCGGCGACCACCACCCCGGAGACCGTGGTGATCGACTACTCGGCGCCCAACGTGGCGAAGGAGATGCACGTCGGGCACCTGCGCTCGACCGTGATCGGCGACGCCGCGGCCCGGCTGCTGGAGTGGCTGGGGCACCGGGTGCTGCGGGCCAACCACCTGGGCGACTGGGGCACCCCCTTCGGCATGCTGATCGAGCACCTGGCCGACCTGGGCGAGACCGAGGCGGCGCGGGAGCTGTCGATGGGCGACCTGGACTCGTTCTACAAGGCGGCCCGGGCCAAGTTCGACGCGGACGAGGCGTTCCGCGAGCGGTCCCGGCTGCGCGTGGTGGCGTTGCAGGGCGGGGATCCGTCGACGCTGCGGCTGTGGCGGCTGCTCGTGGAGCAGTCCGAGCGCTACTTCCTCACCGTCTACGACCTGCTCGACGTCACCCTCACCGAGCGGGACTTCCACGGCGAGAGCAGCTACAACGACCTGCTCGGCCCGGTGGTCGATGAACTGGACCGGCTCGGGCTGCTGCGGTCCAGCGACGGCGCGGCCTGCGTGTTCCCGCCCGGCTCGGTGGGCCGGGACGGCGAGCCGCTGCCGCTCATCGTGCGCAAGTCCGACGGCGGGTACGGCTATCCGGCGACCGACCTCGCGGCGATCCGGCACCGGACCGGCACGCTGGGCGCGACCCGACTGCTCTATGTGGTCGGGCTGCCGCAGCGGCGGCACTTCGAGATGGTCTACGCCGCCGCCGCGCAGGCCGGTTGGGTGGCCCCGCCCGCCCGGGCCGAGCATGTCGGGTTCGGCTCGATCCTCGGGCCGGACGGGCGGATGCTGCGCAGCCGGGCCGGCGGGTCGGTGAAGCTGGTCGGGCTCCTGGAGGAGGCGGTGGCCCGCGCCACCGCGCTGGCCAGGGAGCGGAATCCGGAGCTGAGCGACGCGGAGTCGGCCGAGGTGGGCCGGGCGGTCGGCATCGGCGCGATCAAGTACGCCGACCTGTCCAGCGACCGGCACAAGGACTACGTGCTCGACTGGGAGCGGATGTTGTCGCTGGACGGCAACACGGCCCCCTACCTCCAGTACGCGTACTCCCGGATCCGGTCGATCTTCCGGCGGGCCGGGGTGGCGGCGCGGCCGGAGGCGGGGATCTCGCTGGCCGAGCCGGCCGAGCGGGCGCTCGCCTTCGAGCTGGTCGGCTTCGGCGCGGTGGTCGGCGAGGTGGCGGAGAACCTGGAGTTCCACCACCTGACCGGCTATCTGTCCCGGCTCGCCGCCGCCTTCAGCGCCTTCTACGAGCGTTGCCCCGTGCTGCGGGCCGACGAGCCGGTCCGGGAGAGCCGGCTCGTGCTCTGCGACCTGACCGCGCGGGTGCTCCGGCAGGGCCTCCACCTGCTCGGCATCCGCACCCCGGAGCGGCTGTAAGGGCGAGTGTCCGGGGCGGCGCCCGCGGGCCGTCAGGCCTCCTGCTCCAGCACCGTGAGCATGGAGCGCACCACCGAGGAACGCCAGCCGCTGCCCATGGTGCGGTGGGCGACCGCCTGGAACGGGCTGTCGAGGTCGAAGCCGGAGTGCTCCATCAGCATCCGGGTGCCCCGGCCCTCGGGCTCCAGGCGCCAGGTGACGACCGAGTCGAGGCCACTGCCGCCGCGGTCCGCCCAGGTGATCTGGAGCAGGCGTTCCGGCTCGACGGCGAGGACCTCGCAGTGGATGGTGCCGGCGAAGCGCAGCGCCGGCATGGGCCTGCCCTGGAAGGTGAACCGGTGGCCGACCACCGGCTTGAAGTCGTTGGGCATCAGCCAGCGGGCCATCAGATCGGGGTCGACCAGGATCCGCCACACCTGCGCCGGCGGATACGGCAGGAACTGGTCGACCTCGATCTTGTCCGGTGCGGTCACTCCGGCTCCCCCTCGGTTGCGGACTCCTCGGCCACCAGCGCGGCGAAGTCGCTCATCCGCTCGCGCCAGAACCGTTCGTAGGGGGTGAGCCAGTCGCGCAGGTCCATGAGGGGCTCCGGCTCCAGCCGGTAGAGCCGCTTGCGGCCACTGCGGCGCTCGGTCACCAGGCCGGCGTCGCGGAGCACCTTGAGGTGCTCGGAGACGCTGGGCCGGCGCATGTCGAACGAGGCGGCCAGATCCTGCACCGACTGCGGGCCGCCGTCGCGCAGCAGCCGGATGAGGTCGCGGCGGACCGGGCTGGCCAGCGCCGCGAAGACGTCCACTCCCGTGGCGGAGGACACCGCACCCCCTGGAGGTCACCTGGCCCGGAACCGGTGCGATCCGGCACCGGAACGATAGCCGCCGGTCAGCGGCTCCGGTAGCGAGCGATGGCCAGGCCCGCGAAGACCACGGTCAGCACGATGATCCAGATCAACGCCCGGGTGACGTAGTAGCCGGTGCCGTGGCCGAGCAGCGCCTCGGCGGGCGCGCCCTGGGTGAGGGTGCGGACCGCGTCGACCACCACCGTCACCGGCTGGTGCTCGGTGAACGCCTGGAGCCAGCCCGGCATGCTGGACGTGGGCACGAAGGCGCTGGACGCGAAGCTGATCGGCATCACGATGAACGAGATGCCCTGCGCCGCCTGGACGCTGCCGGCCAGCAGCCCGACCGCCACGAAGACCCAGACGAAGGCGAACCCGAACAGCACCAGGAGGCCCAGCGCGCCGAGCGCGGACGCCCAGCCGGTGTGCACCCGCATCCCCACCGCGAACGCGATCACGATGGTCGGGACGAGCACCGCGACGGTCATGGCGAGGTCCGCCAGCACGCGGCCGGTGAGCACCGCGCTGCGCGGCATGGGCAGCGACCGCAGCCGGTCGAAGAGGCCCCCGACGTGGTCCTCGGCCACCCCGAGCGCGGTGCCGATGGTGGCGAACATGATGCCCACCGTGAGCAGCCCGGGCGCCATGAAGTCGACGTAGCGCATCGTGCCGGTGCCGATCGCGCCGCCGAAGACGTACCGGAAGATCAGCAGGAACGCCACCGACTGCACGATCCGCAGGAACAGCAGCTGGGGCGTACGCCGGTAGATGCGCAGGGCGCGCCCGGTGAGGACACCGACGCTGGGCAGCATGCGGGCGCTGTTGGCCGGGTGCGGCGCGGTCACGGCGGTCATCGGGCACTCCTCGACACGGTCTCGGGCTCGGGCTCGGTGCCCGCGGAGGACCCGGGCGGCCCCGGCTCGCCGCCACGGGGCTCGACCGGCCCGGTCAGCGACAGGAACACCTCGTCGAGCGTGGGCCGGCGCAGGGCCACATCCTCGACGTGCACGCCCAGCTCACCGACCTCCCGCAACGCCTCGCGGAGCCGCTCCGGGCCGGCGTCGACCGCCACCGAGGCCATCAGCGAGCCGTGGTCGACCACCGGCGTCTCGGCGCCGATCCGGGCCAGCGCCCGCACGGCCGGATCGAGATCGGCACGGTCGCGGACGTGGATCTCCACGATGTCGCGGCCGGCCCGGCTCTTGAGCTCCTTGGCCGTGCCGGAGGCGACCACCTGCCCATGGTCGATGATCAGGATGGTGTCGGCGAGGCGGTCCGCCTCCTCCAGGTACTGCGTGGTGAGCAGGACGTCGGTGCCGTCGGTGGTGAGCGTGCGAATGGTGTCCCACAGCTCGATCCGGCTCCGCGGGTCGAGCCCGCTGGTGGGCTCGTCGAGCAGCAGGACCTGCGGACGGCCGACCAGGCTGGCGCCCAGGTCGAGGCGCCGCCGCATGCCGCCGGAGTAGGTGCGGACCAGCCGGTCGCCGGCCTCGCCGAGGCGCAGCCGCTCCAGCATCTCCTCGGCGTTGGCCCGGGCGCTGCGCCGGTCCTGCCCGAACAGCCGGGCGATCAGCTGAAGGTTCTCCCGCCCGGTCAGCGCGGGCTCGACCGTGGCGTGCTGCCCGGCGAGGCCGATCAGCTGGCGGACCCGGGCCGGCTCGGCGGTCACGTCGACGCCACAGACCCGCAGCGTGCCGGCGTCCGGCCGGACGAGCGTGGAGATCATGCGCAGGAAGGTGGTCTTGCCGGCGCCGTTGGGGCCGAGGATCGCGGCGACCTGGCCGGACTCCAGGCGCACGTCGAGCCCGTTGAGGGCGGCGACCTTTCCGAAGGACCTGCTGAGGCCCACGGCCTCGATCATCAGTGGCATCGGCGCTCTCCCATGGCGACGACAATAGGTAGGGAAATTCCTACCGGTCAAGTCCGGCGCTCAGCTCGGGCGGCGCTGGAGCCGCCAGAACCCGAAGCCGGCCAGCAGCCCCGCGAGCAGCAGGTAGAACGCCGACTCCAGCCACTGGAAGGACCAGTACCGGCTGTCCGGCTGGTACGCGATCGTCACGTGCAGGTCGTGCTCCGCCAGGCACACCGCGGTGTCCCCGTACGGGCCCTCGGCCGTGCCGGTCGCCGGCGCGTCGGTGAAGCACCCGTCGAAGATCCCCTCGTCCAGCGGCTCGCCGGTCCGCGTGAGCAGCTCGCTGACGTCGGTGACCCAGGCGTCCGGCACGGTCAGGCCCTTCACCACCGGAGCACCGGTGATGCTGCCCAGGCTGCGGGCCTGGTTGATGGCCTGCGCGGTCATCGGCACGGTGCGATGCTCCGCCGGCAGGAAGTGCGGCCGGACCACGTTGGGCACCAGGAACTGGACGACGACGAAGGTCAGGATGGTCAGCGCCATGGCCGGCACCGTCCGGCGCACCAGCAGCCCGATGATCGTCCCGAGCACGAGGGCGAAGGCCGCGTACGCGATCGGCGCGACGTTCCGGGAGCCGAACAGGATGGTGCTGAACCGGTTGTCGGCCACCTGGTCGACCGGGCCGGCCGCCCAGGTCAGCAGCAGACTGGCCGCGCCGGTCAGCACCATGCCGGCCAGCCCCACCACGGCCAGCTTGACCGCCAGCCAGTGCCGCCGGGTCACGCTCTGGCTCCAGACCAGCCGTTGGGTCCCGGCCTCCACCTCCCGGGCGACCAGCGGCGCGCCCCAGAACATGCCGACCAGCCCCGGGATGAGCCCGAGCACCGCGGCCAGGTAGAGCAGGGTGTTCTCGTGGTCGGCGCTGAACCGGCTCAGCTGCGGACCGCAGTCGGCCAGGCCGGCGCACTGTGCCCGGTGGTTGTCGTAGGACTCCCGGATGTCGAACCCGAGATGGAGAAGGCACGCGGTGAGCAGGGCCAGGGCGACGACGCCGGCCAGGGCCGGCCCGCGGAACTGCCGCCAGGTCAACCAGATCACCGCACGACCTCCCCCACCGGGGCGCCGGCCGGGCCGGCGGGAACCCCGGCCGCCCGGGTCATGTAGGCGAGGACCAGGTCCTCCAGCGAGACCGGCTCGACGCTCCAGGGCGTACGCGGCAGCGTCCCGGCCACCCCCACCACCGCCTCGCTGCGCTCGTCGGTGTGCCGCACCCGGATGACCTCCACCCCGGCCGGCAGCCGGTCCAGCTCGCCGCGCGGGGCGACCAGCCGGTGGTGCCGGGCCAGCAGGTCCGTCACCTCGCCGGCGACCTGCACCCGGGAGGCGCAGAGCACGATCAGGTAGTCGCAGACCCGCTCCACGTCACCGAGCAGATGCGAGGAGAGGATCGCGCTGGCGCCGAGTTCGGCGACGAACTCCATGAGGTTCTGCATGAACCCGTCCCGCGCCAGCGGGTCCAGCGCGGCGGCCGGCTCGTCGAGGATCAGCAGCTCGGGGCGCTTCGCGGCGGCGATGGTCAGCGCCAGCTGGGCGCGCTGGCCGCCGGAGAGCCGGCCCGCCTTCTGCTTGGGGTTGAGCCCGACCTGCGCGATGCGCCGGTCCGCCAGGGACCGGTCCCAGGACGGGTTCAGCTTCGCACCCATCCGCAGGTGGTCCGCCACGGTGAACGCGCCGTAGACCGGGGTGTCCTGGGCGACGAACCCGACCCTGGCCAGGTGTGCGGCGTCCGCCGCCGGGGGCGAACCGAGCACCCGCAGGGTCCCGGCGGTCGGCGTGATCAGGCCGCAGGCGAGGTTCAGCAACGTGGACTTGCCGGCGCCGTTCGGCCCGACCAGGCCGACGACCCGTCCGCGGGGGACGTCGAGGTCGCAGTCGGCCAGCGCCGGCCGCTTGCCGTACTGCTTCGTCAGGCCCTCGGCCTGGAGTGCGGGAAAGGGACTCTCCGGTGGCATGGCATCGATCCTGCGGATCGGGGTGTGCCGCTGCATCGGTCCAAAGTCGGGTCGGGCGCTTCCGGTCACCGTACTTTTGACCGGTTTTCCTGACGGCGCGCGGCGGCCGCGGTTCCCCGGCACCGCCCCGGCGGGCGGCGATCAGCAGACCTGCCGTTGGATCCGCCACAGGCCGAAGCCCGCCAGCAGCCCCGCGAGCGCGAGACAGCCCGCCGACTCGATCCACTGGAACGACCAGTAGCGGCTGTCGGGCTGGTAGACGACCGTGACGTGCAGGTTCAACGCGCCGAGGCAGTCCGCCGTGTCGCCGGCGCCCCGCGGCGGCCGGGTCAGGCAGGTGTCCATCGTCCTGGCGTCGACCGGCCGTCCGCCGGCCGTGAGCAGCTTGCTGGTGCCGGTGACCCAGGCGTCGGGGACGCTCAGACCCTTCACCGTGGCATCGGCGCCTACCCCGCGCAGCTCGCGGAGCGCGCCGGCGGTCATCGGCCTGGTCACGGTGACCGGCGCCAGCAGGTGCGGCCGCACCAGGTTCGGCATCAGGAGCTGGAGCAGCGTGAAGGCGAGGACGGTCAACGCCATGGCCGGCACCGTCCGCCGCACCAGCAGCCCGGCGACCGCGCCGAGCACGAAGGCCAACGCCGCGTACGCGACCGGCGTCAGGTTGCGGGCGCCGAACGCCAGCGCGCCGAACCGCTCCCCCGACACCTCGTCGTAAGGGCTCGCCGCCCAGGTCAGCAGCAGGCTGGCCAGGGCCGCGACCAGCACGCTGCCCAACCCGACGACGAGCAGCTTGACCGCCAGCCAGCGGCGCCGCGTGACGCTCTGGTTCCAGACCAGCCGCTGGGTGCCCGTCTCCAACTCCCGGGCGATCAGCGGCGCGCCCCAGAACACGCCCAGCACGGCCGGGAGGACCGCCAGCAGCAGGGCGAGAAGGAGCAGCCGGGTCCGGTAGTCGTCCTGGAACTGGCTCATCGCGTCCAGGCACCGGTCGGCGACCCCGCACCGCGACCGGTAACGGTCGTAGGCCCGCCGGATGTCCAGACCGGTGAACAGGAGAAGGGCCGCCAGCGGCGCGAGCGCGACGACGCCGACGAGGGCCTGGGTGCGGAACTGCCGCCAACTCAACCAGAGCATCGCGGCACCTCTTCGGTAGGCATGAGCCCATCCTGGGGAGGCGGTCCCCCGGCAACATCGGCCCAAAGCACGGCTCGACGCGCCCGGACCGTACTTTTGACCGGTTCGGCGACCCCGGCGACTACCTAGCGTCCGTCGCATGGACACTTCGGACCGGTCGGCCCGCGGGGCCGCAATGGCCTTCGACGTCGCCTTCGCCGTGGCGGCCCTACTCGGCACCGCCTTCACCGCGTACATGATCAGCGACAGCTGGGGCGGCGGCTACGCGGTCCCCGACACCGCCGTGGCCGCGGTGGTGTCCCTGCTCGCGCTGGGTCGCCGGACCAACCGGACCTGGACGGCCGTCGCCGGCCTGGCCGTGGTCGCGATGGCGGTCCTCGGCTCGCAGGTCGCCGACCTGCCGCAGGAGCCCAGCCCCATCGCCTCGTTGGCGCTGGCCGTGCTCATCGGCTCGGCGCTGCGACACCTGCCCGCCACACCGGGCCGGGGCATCGCGGCCGGCGGGCTCGCCGTCATCCTCGCCTGCTGGGTGACCGGCGGCTTCCGGGCCGTCGCGGTGCTGGGCACCCTTGCCTGGCTCGCCGCCGTGACGGTCGGCGCGTCGATGCGCGGACTCGACGCGGGCAGGCGTGTCGCCGCCGAGCGCCGACGGGCGGCGGAGGAGGCCAACCGGCAGTGGGACCCGAGCCGGGGTTTAGTGGACGGGCACTCGGGCAAGCGGCGTGGATCGCAGCAGGGCTGACATGCGAAGCATCCGTGGGAGGCAGCGATGCGCCACTCACCACCGCGCCGCGACCACCCGGCCGAGGCGAGAGTGACCATAGAGCGCCGGGTGGCGGACGTCTTCGACTTCTACCGCGACTTCCGGAACCTGCCCCGCTTCCTGGGCGACGTCATGGCCAGTGAACAGATCGGGCCGGCAACGTTCCGATGGGCAATTCGGGGACCCCTCGGCGTGAGACTCCGCTCCACGGTAAGGCTCACCGAGGAGCGCACGAACACATTGCTCCGGTACGAGACCACTGCCGCGCCCGGGATGAGAAGTCGCTGGACGGTGCGGTTCGCCCCCGGGTCCGACCCGGGCCGGACCGAGGTTCACGAGGTGCTGGAGACACCCTTCGGGAGACTGGGCCGCATCGCGCTGACCCTGGCCGGGAAGCCACCCGCCGCGGAGGTCGCGGCGAACCTGCGCCGGCTGAAGCAACTCCTGGAGACAGGGGAGGTCACCGACACCGCGCACGCGGTCGCCGGCAAGTTCGGGCGGAGATCCGTCGGCGATCACCACCACCCCGACTGACCAGGGCGGCGCGGACCCAAGATCGCTTCCGGGTACGCAGCTCCGCCGCTGACAACTCAGCTTTCGCCCAGGCGGTCAGCAAGGTCAGCGGCAAAGGCCTGGAGCTGCTCCTCCGTGCTGGCTTGCCGTGGGTGGACCACGATGCCCACCACGAGGTTGCTCACCCGCAGGGCCAGGCCCCCGCTCCAGCGGTACGCCTCGTCGCCCACGCCGGGCAGTGGCCTGGGCTCCCTCATCACCCGCCGTAGTTCCTGGCTGGCGGCATCCGGCGCATCCTTCCCGGGGGAGGTGATGATTTTGTAGTAGACCTCGATCTTGGGAGCCGCGACGTAGTCGGGATGATTTTGCGGAAGCATGAGCTGGCAATTGTTGGAGCCGGCCTGCTGCAAGGTGTAGGTGGTGCCGAGCAGATGCACACTCGGCTCGAGCGCCGCGCACGGCGGTGGCTCCGCGCGGAAACGACCGTCGTCGTTGAAGCCGCCCCGAACGTAGGTGAGCACGGCCGCGGCGGCTGCCAGGACCGCGAGGACAATGGCCGCCATCAGGAACGGGCGCCGCCACGGTCGACGGCGGGGTGCGGAGGGCGCTGACCCGGCCGCGTAGGCGGCCTGGGCGTCCCCCGGCTGGTTGTTCCGCGCCTGGACAGATCCGACCTGTGGCTGTTGCTCGGCCTGCATTGCGGAGAGCTTAGCCAGGGGACGTGATCCTGTCCGTCCGCAGTGGCCGACTGCGGTCAACTGGGTCTGTGGGCGAGGAAGTCCTTGATTCGCCGGGCGAGAGCGTCGGGCGCTTCGAGCATGGGTAGGTGTCCGCTGTCGAAAGATTCATTCCAGCTCGTGTCGAGGTTGCGCGCGAATCGCTGCTGCAGTCCGATCGGGAGTGCAGCGTCCCGGCTGGCGGAGAGGTAGCCCCGACGTTCGGGAAAGACGCCGCCTTCCGGCGCGTCCCGGTAGAGGCGCACGGACTCGGGGTTGAACTCCGCCACGATGCGATCGGCCGTCTCCGTGTCGACCCGGCTGGCCACGCCTCGCCGGATGGCGGCATCGGGCGGTCGGGTGCCAGCCAGCCGCATGGCCAGGCTCAGCACGACCCGGTTCGGCAACGGCATCGAGGCGAGGAAGCTGCGTCCCGGCTTCGGCACGACGGCCGTGACCGCCAGGAACGCGCCCACCCGGTCAGGTGCGCGGGTGACGAGTTCCGCTGCGACAGTCCCGCCACTGGAATGCGCCACGACCGCGAAACGCTCCCACGGTGCCGAATCCAGTGCCGCAGCGGCGTACTCCGTGAGCGAAGCGCGATCATGACGCGGTCGCTCAGCGACCACCGTCCGGTGCGACGGGGCCAGTTCTTCGCGCACCTGATCCCAGATCCAGGTGGGAAGACCGGCGCCGCTCAACAGCAGGATGGGTTCGTGCGACTGTGTCATGCGCCGGATTCTGGAGGCGCTGGATGTCACCGTTATGGCACCGTTCACGCATGAACCGCACCGACCGGCTCTACGCGATCCGGGAAGATCTCCGCCGTGCCGGTCCCCGAGGCCGCACCGCGGAACAGCTCGCCGCCACGTTCGAGATCAGTGTCCGCACCGTCAAGCGCGACATCTCCGCTCTGCAACAGGGCGGGTTCCCCGTCTGGGCGCGCACGGGCCGGATCGGCGGATACGTCGTCGACCATGCCGCCACCTTGCCGCCGGTGAACTTCACCGCCGCCGAAGCTTCCGCGCTCGCCGCGGCGATCGCAGCACACCGTGGACAACCATTCGACAGGCAGGCCCGAGCCGCCCTGGTGAAAGTGCTGGCGGTGATGGACCCGCAGGCGCGGCGGCACGCGGACGGCTTGACCGAGCGCGTCTGGATCGACCAGAGCCCCACCGAAGCAGCTGATCCGCGCCGACGCAGCGCGATCGAACATGCCCTTCAGGAGCGCAAGGTCCTGGTGCTGCACTACCGCGATCGCCACGGTGCCCCGACAACCCGCCTGGTTGACCCCCAACTACTCGCGTTCACGGCCGGCCACTGGTTCCTCGTGGCGCGCTGTCACCGCCGCGAGGCGATCCGGTGGTTCCGCCTCGATCGGATCGAGCGCGCAAGTCTCACCACTCAACCTGCCATCGACATGCCCGTCGAAGAGCTCGGCACACCTCCCTCGACGGCGGCCTCCGTCCGAGTACGACTTGCGATTTGATCCCGGCGAGGGAGGTTCCAGGCTCCCTCCGCTCCTCGCCCGGCTCGCCGACGACGCCGACGTACACCTCGGCGAGCTGCACCTTGTTATCGCAGGATTCGGCAGATTCGAGGTCCGGGAACCGGACGTACCGCACCTCCGCACGCATGGAGGCAAGCTACCGCCCGGCCCGCTCCGACGACATGTGCGTGGATGCGGACCGCCACCGCTAGGCGGACGGGGATGGGGCCTCGGGTGGGCGGCCGGCGGCGCGTCGAGCGTCCGCGGCGGCGACGCCGAGCAGCACGACGGCAGCGGCGATGGCGGCGAGCAACGGCGGGGCGAAGAACAGCGGCGGCGCCAGCAGAATCAGGACGGCGATGCCGACGAGCCGGCGCACGGCGAGCCGGTTGAAGACGACCCGTTCCAGCCGACTGCGGCCGAACAGGAAGATCGCCGGCCCGCCGAGGATGACGAAGAGCCAGGCCGGCACGGAGGACCCGGACGGGTGCGCCAGCACGACCTCCGCGCCAGCCGCGACGGCGGTGATGCCGAGCACCATGAGCAGATGGGCCACGCCGACGATCCCACCGGCAGCTGCCCGGTTCGACGACATCTCGACGGCCTCGGCCAGCACCTCGCCAGCACGATAGAAGTAGATCCGCCACATCAGCACGGATGACAGGAACGTGATCACCAGGGCCGCCGTTGCGGCGAACGTGGCGGGGTGCTTGGTGTAGGTGAGGCCGATGGACAACACCGTCTCGCCGAGCGCGATCAGCAACAGTTGCTGGTAGCGCTCGGGCAGGTGTCGGCTGCTGGCCATCGCCCACGCGCTGGTGGGCGCTCGGTGGATGCCGGGTATCGGCCATTTGAACCGCGCCGCGACCAGGTCCACAGTGATGGCGATCAACCACAGCACGACCCGGAAGTTTCCGCGCATCACCGCCCCGGCCAGCCAGATCACGCCCGAAACGCTGGCCCAGATGGCCAGGCGGGTGTAGAGCGCCCGTACCTCGTCGTGCTCCCGTAACAACGGCCGGAGCAGCAGAGGGCGTCCTACATGCAGCACCACGTACACCACGGCGAAGGTGGCGCCGCGCGGCTCGAACTCGTACGGCAGGGACGTCGCCATGATCAGCAGGCCGAACGCGCTGACCAGGACCAGCAGCTGAATCCAGCGGTTGCGGAAGTCGAACCGGCTGGTTATGTACGTGGTGGTCGTCCACAGCCAGAGCAACGGCAGGGCCAAGACGACCGTGTACAGCAGCGACCGCCAGCGCAGGCCCAGGTTGGGGGAGAGCAGGTCCGGCACCATCCGGCTGACGACCCCGACCAGGGCGAAGACCAACGCCAGGTCGAAGAACAGCTCCAGGAAGCTGACCTGCTGGGCGTCCTCCTCGCCACGCAGGATGCCCCCGGCCTGCGCCGGGTTCGATGGTCGCCCCATCCCACCATGCTCGCCAGAGCAATGCCTTGCGCGCACCGATTTGGCCGTCTCATCGACCTGGGCGGTGACGGCGGTAGAGGCTGGCCCGAGCCAGACACGGATTACACCTGCGCCGATCTGTCTGCGTTTGTGAGCGCCAAGCTGAGCTGAATGGGATCTCTGAGAAGGGCCGGGATCGGGTCGGAGTCCCGAGGTCTTCGGAGCCCTCGTCGTCCCTGAGTGTGGCCGGCCGGGCCGATGTCGGCCGGAGGTCGCCAGCGGGCGGGAGCCGGACCGGCGCGGGCCGCCTTGATGAGGACTCCAAGAAAATGACGTTGCTGTCACCGGTTGCACTCAGGGCCGGTCGCAAGCGACCGGCCCTGAGTGTTTACCTATGTGCGCCCGAAGGGACTCGAACCCCTAACCTTCTGATCCGTAGTCAGATGCTCTATCCATTGAGCTACGGGCGCTTGCTGCTCGGCCAGTCTACACACCGGCTTTCGCGCGGAGACTCCGGGATTCGAACCCGGGAGGGGCTTTAAAACCCCAACCGCATTAGCAGTGCGGCGCCATAGACCAGACTAGGCGAAGTCTCCCTGGTGGCCCGGAGACCACCGCGCCCGAGGATACAGGCCCACACCCACCCGGGGCAAAGCGACTACCGGGAAGCTCCCACCCCCCGCGTTTTCGTCGTGTGCCATGTCACGCTCGGGTCTACGCTCCATCGATATGCAGGAGCAGCCGCCGAGCGATCAGCCCCGTCGCGAGCCCGCCGCCCAGGGCCGGCGGAGCCGCTCCCCCCGCCCGACCTTCACCCCGCCACCCACGCCGGAGCCCGCCCCGGCCGAGGTGGCCGACGACACACCACCGCGGCCCCGGCGGGCAAAGGCCGCGCCGAGCGTCCTGTTCCAGCCACCCGACCCCGTGCAGGCCAGCACGCCCGCCGCCGGCGCTCCGGCGACCCCGGGCCCGCGCCCGCCTGCCGAGATCGCCACCACGACCGATCCGGGTACGCCGCCCGCCGCGCCGCCGCCGGCCGCGGCTCCCGCCGACGAGCCGGTGATCGAGGAGCCCCCGAAGCGGGCCCGCCGTGCTCCGGCCGCGAAGAAGGCCACCCCGCCGAAGAAGGCCACCCCGGCGGCACGGAAGCCCACGACCGCGCCCGAAGCTCCGGCAGCGCCGAAGCCCACGACCGCGACCCAAGCGCCGGCAGCGCCGAAGCCCACGACCGCGACCGCGAGCGCGACCGAGGCTCCGGCGGCGCTCGGAACCACCGCACCCGCGGGCACCGAGGCGGCCGGGACGGTCGGGCCCGAGCCGGCCGCGCCGGCGGCGGAGACCGTCACGGCGGCGCGGACCGGACGGACGCGGAAGAGCACCAGGGCCGCCCAGGCGGACAAGACCGCCCCGGCGAAGCGGGTTTCCGCCGCGCAGGTCGGCCCACCCGATCCGCAGGCCGAGGTCGAGGCGGCCGCGACCGGGTCCGCTGCCCGACCGGCCGTCGCCGGGGAGGTCGTTCCCGCGCCGGCCGCTCACCTCGGCCGGCCGGTGGAGGGGCAGGGCTGGCGGGCGGTCGGCGTACGCGTACTCGAACACCCGGGCTTCGCACCGGAGCTACTGGCCCTCGCGGCGGTGGACGCGCTCGGGCCGCGCGCCGCGGACTGGGTGCAGCGGACCCGTGACGCCTACCCGGACGCCGACGCCGACGGGCTGGCCCGGCTGGTGACCCGGCGGTTCGTCCGGCTGGCCGGCACGGGTGGCGCGCTCGCGGCCGGTGCCGGGCTGTTCGCGCCGGTGGCGGAGCTCACGGCGGTGCTGTGGACCCAGGCCAACCTGGTGCTGCACCTGGCCGCCGTCTACGGCCGGGATCCGGCTCATCCGGACCGGGTGGTCGAGCTGCTGGTGCTGACGCAGGTGCACCCGGACGCCGGGACGGCGCGCGCCGCGCTGGACGGGGTGCGCTCGGCCGGCGCTCCGGCGGAGGGTTCGTTGTCCCGGGCGGCCGAGGCGGCGTGGCGGCTGGCGACTCCGCTGGCCGCGCAGGCCGCCGGCTGGCTGGGCCTGCGGCTCGCCGCGCGGCTGCTCCCCGGCGCGGCGGCGCTCGCCGCGGCGACCGGCGACGCCACCGCTGCCGAGCGCCTGGCCGCCCGCGCGACAAGCCTCTACCGCCCGCCCCGCCGGTGATCCACCTACCCCCGGGCAGGCGGCGGTGGGGCGCCCGGTCAGAGCCAGCCGAACCAGGACTTCGGCAGGAGGGCGTAGCCGACGAAGGCGACCACGTCGAGCAGGGTGTGCGCTACGATCAGCGGCCCCACCCGCCGGGTACGCAGGTAGAACAGGCCGAAGATCACGCCCATCACGGCGTTGCCGAGGAACGCGCCGAAGCCCTGGTAGAGGTGGTAGGACCCGCGCAGCACGGCGCTCGCCGCGAGCACCGCGCCGAGCCGCCACTGGAGCTGCCGCAGCCGGGTGACCAGGTAGCCGACCACGATCACCTCCTCCAGCACGGCGTTCTGCACGGCGGCCAGGATCAGCACGGGCACCGCCCACCAGAGGTGCGGCAGGGCGGCCGGGACGAGGGTGGCGTTGATCCCGAGGTGGGCGGCCACCCAGAACAGGGCCAGCCCCGGCAGGCCGATCAGCGCGGCCAGACCGGCGCCCCGGGCCAGGTCCGACCCGGGTCGGGTGAGGTCGGCGCCGAGCGTCCGCGCCGGGTCGCCGGGGTCGCGCGCCAGCAGGTGTACGGCGAGCAGCACCGGCAGCAGCGCGAAGAGGATCCCGAGGAGCTGGTACGCCAGGTCGAGGTACGGCCGGGCCGACACGGAGGTGTTCAGCGCGGCGGTCTGCTTCGACAGCCCGCCCGTGGCGGTCAGCTTGGCGACCAGCGAGACCAGGGCGTACACGGCCGACTGGCCGAGGGAGAGGCCGAGCACGAGCAGCGTCTCGGTGCCCAGGGTCCGGCGGGAGACCGGGCGGGTGAGCTCGTCAACCGTCACCGGACCACTGTGCCCCACTCGGAGGGCGGTCGGCACGCGCCTGCGGCCAGGTGAGCCGATCGCACATTCTGTGCGACCGGCCGGCACGCTCCGTGGAGATTCTATGGGGGCCGATCCGCCCGTCCGGAGAAGGAGCGTGCCCCTGTGGAGAACTTCGCGCGGTTGCTGAAGGAGAGCTGGACCCTGGTCGAGGAGGACCGGGAGCGGCTCAGCGGTCACTTCTACGCCCGGCTGTTCCTTCTCGACCCGGCGCTGCGCATGCTCTTCCCGGTGCAGATGAACGGCCAGGGCGACCGGATCCTGGAGGCGATCGTCACGGCCACCCAGACTGTGGACGACCCGGAGAGCTTCGACGAGTACCTGCGCGCGCTGGGCCGGGACCACCGGAAGTTCCATGTCGAGGCGAGCCACTACGAGACCATGGGCGTCGCCCTGCTGGACGCGCTGCGCAGCACCGCCGGCGACGGCTGGAACCTGGAGTACGACCAGGCGTGGCGGGAGGCGTACGCCAGCATCAGCGAGCGGATGCTCGCCGGTGCGGCGGCCGACGACAACCCGCCGTTCTGGCATGCCGAGGTGCTCACCCACGAGCGGCACGGCCCGGACACCGCGGTGTTGACCGTGCGCGCCCTCCAGCACCCCATGACGTGGCGGGCCGGCCAGTACGTGAGCATCGAGACGCCCCGCTACCACCCACGGGTGTGGCGGACGTACTCGGTGGCGAACGCCCCGAACGAGGAGAACGTGCTGGAGTTCCACGTGCGGACGCCGGCCGGGGCGGCGGGCTGGGTGTCCGGGGCGCTGGTCCGCCGGACCAGGCCGGGGGATCTGCTGCGGGTGGCCGCGCCGATGGGTTCGATGACCCTGGACCGGGCCTCCACCCGGGACATCCTCTGCGTGGCCGGCGGCGTCGGCCTGGCGCCGATCAAGGCGCTGGTGGAGGAGCTGACCCGGGTCAACCGGACGCGCTGGGTGCACGTCTTCTACGGGGCCCGCCGGCCCGCGGAGCTGTACGCGCTGCCGGGCCTGGAGAAGCTGGTGGCCGCCCATCCGTGGCTGTCGGTGACCCCGGCGTGCAGCGACGACCCGGATTTCGACGGCGAGCTGGGCGACATCTCCGAGGTGGTCACCCGGTACGGCCCGTGGACCACGCACGACTGCTACGTCTCCGGCTCGGCGGCGATGGTCCGGGCGACCCTGCGCGCGCTGGCCGCCGACGACGTGCCGCCGGACAACATCCGCTACGACACCTTCGGCAACCTGTAGACCTTGCTCCCCCCGAGCCGGGTCGCGTGCCCCTGCCCCCTGGGGCACGCGACCCGGCCCCCGTTCACCGGTACGCGGGTCGGGCCGGCAACCGGCCCGCGTACCGGAGTCCCCGCGGGTCAGTAGCGCCAGGGGTTGCCGCTCTCCCGGTATTCCTCAACGGGCACCAGCGGCACGCCGGGGGCCATCCGGTCGGCGTAGAGGCGCCCCTCCAGGTGGTCGATCTCGTGGGCGACCAGCCGTGCCATCGCGTACTCGAAGGAGGTGATGACCCGGCTGCCGTCCCACTGGGCGTGCTCCACGTCGATCCGCAGCGGTCGGGGCACCAGGCCACGGTGGTCGAAGAAGGAGAGGCACCCCTCGTACTGCTCGTCGGTGTCGGGGGAGCTGTCCACCACCCGGGGGTTGAGCAGCACGACGGGTTCGGCCACCCGGTCGGCGGGGCGGACCAGGGCGGCGGCCCAGCCGAGCCCGAGCTGCGGCGCGGCGATGCCGACGCCCTTGCTGAACGGGTGCAGCTCGTCGAGGCGGGCCAGCAGGCCGGAGAGCCGGTCGACCACGTCCCGGGCGAGTTGTTCCTCGCGCGGCAGGTCGAACGGGCGGGCCTGCTGCCGGAGCAGGTCGTCGCCGCGCTGCACGATGCCGACGGCACGCATGCGGTCGCTGGCCCGGATCCGGGTGCCGGGTGCCGGGCCTTCGGGCTCGACGTCGGGCGGCTGGCTCCGGAACCGCCACTGCATCCGGTAGCGGGCGTTCAGTGGCGGGTCGTCGGTCGCCCATTCGAAGATGGCCCGGCCACCGTCGTCGCCGCGCTGGATGGGGGTACGCAGCGGCCCCTCCTCGGCGGAGAGTGAGGTCTCCGCCCCCCACACCTTGGGGTCGAGGTCGGCGGGGAGGTCGAGGCGTACGGCGAGGTGCCGGGTGGGCAGGCGTACGGCGCGCTGGAACCAGGGGCCCCACTTGTCCCGCCCGACCCGGTACGCGTACTCGATGGTGACCCGGTCGCCGGGGTAGAGCGGGAAGCGCCCCTCGTCGTTCTCGAAGAGCAGCCAGATCTCCTTGAACGCGTCCCGGTCGTGCTTGGCCCGCCAGTGCATCGGCTCCCGCGCGCCCCCGTCGTCCCGGTAGGCCGTGAGTTGCAGCTCGGCGAAGGTCAGCGGGTGCTCCCGGTGGTGCCGGTTGGAGCGGCCCGGGTCGTTGGGGTAGCGGTCGACGGCGACGCGGACCAGGTAGCGGGTGACCGGTTCGGTGCCCGCGTTGTACAGCTCGCGCCGGATCGCGCAGTGGTAGCCGTCCTCGCTGTGGGTGAGGGTGGCGATCTCGCGCTCGACCACCAGCCCGGTGCCGGGCGGCAGCCACTGGCCGGGCACGGGCGGGTCCCGGTGTGCGCCGCCGGAGCGGCCGTGCCGCAGCTCGTCGTACTCCCGGAAGCGCTGCCAGATCGCGCCGCTGGCCTCCAGGACGGCCTCGGCGCGGCGGGCGAAGTCCTCGGTGGGCCGGTGCCGGCGCCCCTCGACGTGGCTGACGTACGACGGGTCGAAGCCCATCAGCGTCGCCAACTGCTTCTTGGACAGCCCTCGGCCGGTGCGGTGCCGGGCGAGTTCGGCCGCGAACGAGTCGGCGGCGCGCTCGATGGGTGAGGTCGTCATCGGCTTCCTCGTACGCGGGAAGACCATTTTCACGTTCAGTGGCCGAACGTGTACGGAAACTGCCTCGTATTCGACACTCACCTTGACAATTCAGCGGCATCCGTCGATGCTTGCGCGGCCCGCCGCCCCGCTCGGCGGCGTTTTCCGCCCATCCCGCCGGGTAGTACGCGAGCGGCGTCGGAGTGAGCGGGACCTCTCCCCGGAGCCCACGGACCCACTTCCCCTCACCGGGGATCTGTGGTTAGGCTAGCCTTAGTTCGGATCGGCGGCGGACGGCGGCCGGTGGGGCGACCAGACAGGGGACGACCAGGTGACTGCGGTGCTGCCGGGGCGGGACGTCGCAACCCCGTTCGCCCCGGTCACGGCGACCCTGCGCGCCATGTTCGGCACCGACGACCTGCCCGGTCTCGCGCCGGGCCTGCTGGTCACCGACGGCGCGCCCCGCTGGATCCCGGCCACCCGGCTGGTCGACGGCACCCTGCTTCCCGAGTTCCTGCGGGCGGCGGGCCGGCGCTGGGGCGGCACTCCGCACGCCTGCGCGGCGCTGGCCTGGAAGTCCTACAGCTACTGGACGGCGCTGCCGGCCGTGCTCGGCTGGGCCTCGGCCCGGCGGGTGCCGCTGCTCGACCCGGCCGACGTGCTGGTCCACTTCGAGGATCACCACCAGCTGCTCACCCTCGGCCTGCGCAGCTCGACCAGGGTCGCGGTGCTCCCCGGCGACCCGCTGGCGCTGGCCGGCGACCCGGGCGTCCGCGTGGTCGACGACGAGGCCGCGCTGCTCGACGCGCTGCGCGCCACGCTGCTCGACGCCCACTTCGCCCCGCTGATCGCGGCCATCCAGGGCGAGGTCCGGATCGGCACCCGTACCCTGCTCGGTTCGGTCGCCTCCGGCATCGCGCACGGCATCCTGCGCGCCTCGGACGCGCTGCCGGGCTCCTCCACCGCGACCATCACCACGCTGCTCGACGCGCTCGACCTGAGCGACCTGGTCGAGCTGGTGCCGGGCCCGGCGGGCGAGCCGACCGTGCAGCGGCGCACCTGCTGCCTGGCCTTCACCCTGCCCCGGCCGAAGGTCTGCCAGGGCTGCTGCGTCCGCCAGGCCTGACCCGCCCCCGGTTCAGTCGACCAGGGGACGTACGTCCCAGAGCCAGACGCCGCCGGTGAAGGTCGGCGTGATCCCGGTCAGCTCGGTCATCCCCCGGTAGAGCGAGCCGGCCTGCGCCAGCCGGGGGTCGAGGATCACGGCGCCCGCCCGCCAGTACCGCAGGTCGTCGACGGCGGCCACCCGGTCCTGCGGGGTGATCGGCGGCACCCCGTCGGTCTTCCGGATGGTGGTGAAGAAGGTGCTGGTGGGGCGGGGTGGTGCGGTGAAGAGGGCGACCCGGCCGGCGCCGGGCCGGGTGTCCGGATAGAGGAAGTAGCCGCGGGCCAGTGGCATGTCCAGCCGGGTCTCGGCGGACCAGCGCAGCGGGACGGCGTACGTGGTGTCGGGCAGTGGGAGCGTGACGATGCTGCGCCCGCCGGCCACGTAGGGCCGCCAGGCGCCGGAGGTGACGAAGGTCGGGGTCGGGTCGAGGCGTACCGAGGGCAGCGGGGTGGGCAGGAGCGGCAGCAGCGCCATGGCGAGCACCGTGGCGGTGGCGAACCGGATCTGTCCCCGGGAGGCCGGGTGCCGCCCGGCCAGCCGCCGGACGTGCTCGGCGCCGAGCGCGAGCACGATGCCGACGATGGGGGTGAGCGCCAGCGACCACCGGGTGGGCACCACCGAGTGCAGGATCGGCAGGTGCTCCAGCGCCGCCCAGGGGCCGGGGATGCCGGTGTCCCGCCCGTCGAAGCGGATCTCCCGGCCGAGCGAGAACAGCACGAAGACCGCGCCGACGGCGGCCAGGCCGAGCACCACGACGTTGCGGCGCAGCCACCAGACCAGCGCGACCGCCAGGACGGCGAGCGGCCAGCCGAAGAAGGCGTTCTCCTCGGTGGCGTTCTTGGCCAGCCAGACGCTGCCGCGCGCGTCGCCGGCCAGGGACTCCCGGGACCAGGCGACGTAGGAGGCCAGGTCGGTGCGGTAGCCCCGGATCAGCGTGGAGAGCCCCTGGTAGGCGCCGGGCCCGAAGAACTGCACGGCGAGCGGGTACGCCAGCAGCACCCCGGAGAGCACGGCGGCCACCGCGAGCCCGGCGACGAAGGGTCGGGCCGCCGCACGCAGTTCGGGCCGGCCCAGGGCGAGCGCGAGCACCACGACGCCCAGGCCGATGGCGGTCATCAGCAGGATCTCCAGGTTGAGGAAGGCCTGCCAGACGATCAGCACGCCGAGCAGCAGGCCGTTGCGCAGCCAGCGGCCCGGCTCGGTGAGGCGCAGCGTCCGCCACACGATCAGCGGCACCACGAACTGGCTGACGATGTTGGGGTGGGCGTTGGCGTGGGACACCATGGCCGGCGCGAACGCGCAGAAGCCGGCCCCGAGCCAGGCCGGGCCGCGGGCGCGGATCAGCACCCGGGAGAGGACGAAATACCAGGCGGCGCCGGTGGCGGCCATTCCGAGGGTGAGAAAGAGCAGGAACGACCAGCGTGGCCCGAACAGGACGGTGACCGGCGTCATTGGCAGGGAAATGGATAATACGGACGTATTGGCCATCAAATTGACGCCGTCCGGAACATTCATCCGGTCCGAGGTGAACGGATAGGCGAAATCGGTCACGACCCGCGCACCGTGCGCCATCATCCACTCGAACTGCGCCTGATCGGTGCGGTTGTCCCGGACCCCGTTGGCCGGGTCCAGCCAGAGCCGGGCGGTGATCCAGAAGGCGAGCAGCACGAAACTGAGCACGGCGACGACGTCGACCCACCTGCCCAGCCCCGGCCGTCCGCCCTCGTCGGGCCCGTCCTCGGTGGCACCACCCGGGGCGGCGTCCGATTCAGGAGTAGTCATGACAATTCAGAGCGTAGTCAGGGTATGGCAGGGCCGTGACATGTTTCGGGGTACTGGCGTACTATGTGCCGGGTTCGCCGACCGCCGATCACGTGCCCACCCCCGACCGCAATTCGGCCACCCCCGGTGCCCCGATTCCCCCGCCGTCCATCCGGATGGTTGACTCTGTCGGTCCAGGCGCGGGTCAGTCATATCGTGAGGAATCGACGCATGGCAGATATCACTGGGGATCAGCGCGTCCAGTCGGAGGTGCTCGAGGGCCTCGCGACGGCCGTCAACCACCGTCGCTGGTTCGTCGAGCTCGCCGTGCCCTACCTCGGTGACAACCCCATCGAGATCGGCAGCGGGCTGGGCGACTACGCCCTCGAGTGGGCCGAGCATCTGCCCCGCATCACAGCCACGGAGGCGGACCCGGACCGGCTGGTCCGGCTCAAGGAGCGGCTCGCCGAGCACCCGGCCATCGAGGTCCGGCAGATGCTGCTGCCGCACTCCGAGCGCGGCGACTACAGCGCGGCCGTCTCGTACAACGTGTTGGAGCACATCGACGACCACGTGGGCGCGCTGCGCAGCATGCGCGACCTGGTCCGCCCCGGCGGTGCGGTGATCATCATCGTGCCCGCGTTCCAGTTCGCGATGAGCCCGGCGGACATCGCCACCGGCCACGTCCGGCGCTACACCAAGAAGAGCCTGGCCGCGGCGATGACCGAGGCCGGCCTCGCCGTGGAGAAGATCCACTATGCGAACGCGCTCGGCCTGATCGGCTACTTCATGGCCACCAAGGTCTTCCGGCTCATGCCGAAGGAGGGCCCCATGGTGAAGGTCTACGACACCCTTGTCCTCCCGGCCACCAAGGCCGCCGAGCAGCGGCTCCGGCCGCCGTTCGGCCAGTCGGTCTTCGCGGTCGCCCGCGTCCCGAACTGACCGGAACGGGGCCTCCGCGGGTGCGGAGGCCCCGTCACCTCACTCCTTGATCTGGTACGTCGGGCGGATGACCGCCCGGGCCAGCGTGTGGAAGGCCAGGTTGAACCCGACGTACGCGGGGCTGGCGCCCCTGCCCACGTCGAGCCGCTCCACGTCCACGGCGTGCACCGCGAAGACGTAGCGGTGCGGACGGTCGCCGGCCGGCGGGGCGGCGCCACCGTAGCCGGTGTCGCCGTAGTCGTTGCGGATGCTGAACGCACCCCCGAGGTCGCCCTCCGCGACCGCGGTCGGCAGCTCGGTGACCGAGGCGGGCACGTCCACCAGCACCCAGTGCCAGAAGCCGCTGCCGGTCGGCGCGTCCGGGTCGAAGCAGGTGACCACGAAGCTCTTGGTCTCGTCCGGGAAGCCCGACCAGGCCAGGTGCGGGGAGACGTTCTCGCCGCCGGCGCTGCCGTGCGCGTACCGGGCATCCATCGGCTCGCCGTTGTGCACGTCGTCACTGGTCAGGTTGAACGACGGCACCGTCGGCAGCAGCTCGTACGGGTCCGGGGCGATCGGTCGTTCCAGGCTCATCGAAACGGTCCTTCCGGGTGCGCGCGAATGTCCTGCACCTTCATACCCCTTCCGCGGCCCGGATCGAACCGGAAGCGCCCGGTGTCCGGTCCCACCGGCCCCCGCCGACCATGACTACGCTGTAGTCATGAGTAGTCCACGGAGTGTCCGCTTCGACGAGGGCGTCCTCGCTCGCCTGGACCGCTACGTGCGCGAGCATCCCGGCTCCTCGTCCTCGGCGGTGGCGAACATGTTCGTCGACGAGTCGCTCCGCACCTACGAACATCCCGGGGTGGTCTTCCGGGCGGGGCCGGCCGGCCGGCGCGCCGCCCTGAACGGCGGCCCCGACGTCTGGGAGGTGATCGGCGCCCTGCACGCGGTGCGCGCTGAATCCCCCGACGTGCAGGGCGAGGAGCTGGCCGCGGAGCTGATGGAGGTCACCGGGCTCGGCCGCGAGCAGATCGGGACGGCGCTTCGCTACTACGCCACCTACTCGGCGGAGATCGACCTGCTCGTCAGAGCGAACCACGAAGCCGCTGAGCGGGAGGAACGACTCTGGCAGGCGGAGCAGGGCCTGCTCGGGCGCCCGCCGGCATGACGCGACTGCCCGGGCCGGACGGGGTGACCTGGCTCGCCGAGGGGTGAGCGGCCGGTCAGGGGCGGAGGGTGTGGGATTCGAACCCACGAAGGACATCGCTGCCCTTACCGGTTTTCAAGACCAGCGCCATCGGCCACTAGGCGAACCCTCCCTGCCACGTCCCCGACGGGGTACGCGGCCGTGCCTAGTCTGCCACGGCCGGTGAAACCGGCGAGCCGCCGTCCCACCCCTGCTGTCAGGATGCTCCCGTGTGGGAAACCCCGGCGGTGGTGCTGATCAGTGGAATCATGGCGGCCGGCAAGTCCACTGTGGCCGAGCTGCTGGCCCGGCGGCTGCCCCGCGCGGTGCACCTGCGCGGCGACGTTTTCCGCCGCATGATCGTCAGCGGGCGGGCGCAGATGACCGCTGAACTCACCGACGAGGCGTGGCGGCAGCTCCGGCTCCGCTACGACCTCGCCGCGTCGGCCGCCGACCGCTACGCCGCCGCGGGTTTCACCGTGGTGCTCCAGGACGTGGTGCTCGGTCCGGAGCTGCCGGCGCTGGTCGAGCGGATCCGGCACCGGCCGCTGGCCGTGGTGGTGCTCGCGCCCCGCGCCGACGTGGTCGCCGCGCGGGAGCGGGACCGACCCAAGCAGGGGTACGGCGACTGGCCGGTGGCCGACCTGGACGCGGACTTCCGGGCGACCACGCCGCGGATCGGGCTCTGGCTGGACACCTCGGCGCAGACCCCGGAGGAGACGGTGGACGAGATCGTGGCCCGGGCGTGGACGGCCGGCCGGATCGGGTAAGACTGGTTCATGCACGCGATCACGATCCCGAAACCCGGTGGACCCGAGGCGCTCGTCTGGGCGGCGGTGCCCGACCCGGAGCCCG
Source organism: Micromonospora sp. NPDC005707 (assembly GCF_040631005.1). NCBI lineage: Bacteria > Bacillati > Actinomycetota > Actinomycetes > Micromonosporales > Micromonosporaceae > Micromonospora > Micromonospora sp. NPDC005707. The sequence continues at coordinate 412,260 of NZ_JBEXYR010000008.1, read as the reverse complement.
GCCCGGGCGAGGTGGTGGTCGAGGTGTGCTCCAGCGCGGTGAACCGGGCCGACCTGCTGCAACGGCAGGGGCACTACCCGCCGCCACCGGGCGCGCCGGCGTACCCCGGTTTGGAGTGCGCCGGGGTGGTCGCCGCGGTCGGGCCGGAGGTGACCGGCTGGGCGGTCGGCGACGAGGTCTGCGCGCTGCTGGCCGGCGGCGGGTACGCCGAGCGGGTCGCGGTGCCGGCCGGCCAGTTGCTGCCGGTGCCGGCGGGAGTGGACCTGGTCGACGCGGCGGCGCTGCCCGAGGTGGCCTGCACAGTCTGGTCGAACGTGGTGCAGCTCGCCCGGCTGGCCGAGGGCGAGACGCTGCTGGTGCACGGCGGCGGCAGCGGGATCGGCACGTTCGCCATCCAGCTCGGGGTGGCGCTCGGCGCGACGGTGGTGGTCACCGCGCGGGCGGCGAAGCACGAGCGGCTGCGCGAGCTGGGCGCCGCCCACACGATCGACTACGCGGAGCAGGACTTCGCCGAGGAGGTGCGCCGGTTCACCGACGGCCGGGGCGCCGACGTGATCCTGGACATCATCGGCGCGGCCTACCTGCCGGGGAACGTGACGGCGCTGGCCACGGGCGGCCGGCTCGTGGTGATCGGCATGCAGGGTGGCCGCAAGGGTGAGCTGGACCTGGGGATGCTGCTGGCGAAGCGCGCCTCGGTGCACGCGACCGCGCTGCGTTCCCGCCCGCTGGCGGAGAAGGCGGAGATCGTGCGGGGCGTCCGCGAGCAGGTGTGGCCGCTGGTCGAGTCGGGGAAGGTCCGGCCGATCGTCCACGCCCGGGCGAAGATGGCCGACGCCTCCGACGCGCATCGGCTGGTGGAGACCAGCGACCACGTGGGCAAGGTGCTGCTGGTCCGCTGACCGGTCAGGCGGTGCCCGTCCCGGGGCGGGGAAGCATGAGCCGGGCGCCGGAGCCCTCGGCGGCGAGCGCGTCCCCCGGGTTGTAGAGGGTGCAGCGCTGCAACGACAGGCAGCCGCAGCCGATGCAGCCGTCGAGGTCGTCGCGGAGCTTGCCGAGCAGCCGGATCTTCTCGTCCAGCCGGCTCCGCCAGGCGCGGGAGAGGGCGGCCCAGTCGTCCGGGGTGGGTGTCCGCCCCGAGGGCAGCGACTCCAGCGCCTCCCGGATCTCCTCCAGGGAGACGCCGACCTGCTGGGAGATCCGGATGAAGGCCACCCGGCGCAGCTCGGTGCGGGCGTAGCGGCGCTGGTTGCCGCCGGTCCGCTCGGCGCGGATCAGCCCGAGACGCTCGTAGTAGCGCAGCGCGGAGGGCGCCACGCCGCTGCGGTCGGCGAGCTGGCCGATGGTCAGGGTTGCTTCATGCATCACAGGGCCTTGAGTTGAAGTGCGCTTCAACTCCGAGGCTATCCGCATGACGACGACGACCGCCACCGACCCCGCCGTGCTGCGGGCACTGCTCGACCGGGTACGCGCCGGCCGCGAGTTCGGCCCCAACGTGTACTCGACGCTGGACGTGCTCCAGGTGCTCTACGACCGGGTGCTCCGGATCACCCCGGAGACCGTGGACGACCCGGACCGCGACCGCTTCCTGCTCTCCAAGGGGCACGCGGTCGCCGGCTACTACGCGCTGCTCGCCGCCCGGGGCTTCGTTCCGGTGGCCTGGCTGGACGGCCAGGGCGACCCGGAGAGCCGGCTCGGCGACCACCCGGACCGGCTGCTGGTGCCCGGGGTGGAGATCGGCTCGGGGTCGCTCGGCCACGGCCTCGGCCTGGGCGTGGGCACCGCGCTGGGGCTGCGGGCCCAGGGCCGCACCGGCCCCCGGGTGTACGTGCTGCTCGGTGACGCCGAGCTGGACGAGGGCTCGAACCACGAGGCGATCGCGTACGCGGGCGCCAGCGGCCTCGGCAACCTGACGGCGATCGTGCTGGACAACCGGTCGGCGAGCCACGGCTGGCCGGGCGGCGCGGCGAGCCGGTTCACCGTCAACGGGTGGACCGCCGCGACCGTCGACGGCCGGGACCACGAGGCGCTGCACACCGCCCTGACCGGGCACGACCACCACCGGCCGCACGTCGTCGTCGCGGTCGTCACCGACGGGGAGTGGGCATGACCATGCGCGAGACCTTCGTGACCGCGGCCGAGGAGGTGCTGGCCGACCCCCGTACCACGGTCGTGCTCGCCGACATCTCGGCCGCCGCGTTCGCCCCGGCCGCCGCGCGCTACCCGGGCCGGGTCGTCAACGTCGGCATCCGGGAGCAGTTGATGGTGGGCGTTGCCGGTGGGCTGGCGCTGGCCGGGCAGCGGCCGATCGTGCACAGCTACGCGCCGTTCCTCGTGGAGCGGGCGTACGAGCAGATCAAGCTGGATCTCGACCACCAGGGGGTCGGTGCGGTGCTGGTCAGCGTCGGCGCGTCGTACGACCGGGCGGCGGCGGGGCGGACCCATCTCGCCCCGGCCGACGTGACGTTGATCGACACCTTGAACGACTGGACGGTGCACGTGCCCGGCCACCCGGACGAGGTGCGGGGGCTGCTGCGCGACGCCGTGTGCGGGCGGGGCTCGGCCTACCTGCGGCTGTCCACGCAGACCAACGCCCGGGCGTACCCCGAGGCGGGTGACCTGCGGGTGATGCGGGACGCCGGGCCGGGCGCGCCGCTGCTGGTGGCGGTCGGGCCGGTGCTGGACGCGGCCCTCGCGGCGGTGGCCGACCGGCCGGTCACGGTGGCCTGGACCCACCGGCCGCGCCCGTTCGACACGGCCGGGCTGCGGGCGCTCGCCGGCACCGAGGTGATCCTGGTGGAGCCGTACCTGGCGGGCACCTCGGCCCGGGTGGTGGGCGCGGCGCTGGCGGACCGGCCGCACCGGCTGCTGACCCTCGGGGTGGGGCGGTCGGACCTGCGCCGCTACGGCACTCCCGAGGACCACGACCGCTGGCACGGCCTGGACGCGGCCGGCCTGCGCCGCTCGGTCGACGCGTTCCTCACCCCGGCCCGGGCCGCCGCCTGACCGAGGAAACGACGGGACCCCGCCTCACCGGCCTGGGCCGGGGGTGCGGGGTCCGTGTCGTGCGGGGGCGTCAGCGGGCGGCGGCGCCGACCGGGCGGCGCCGGGCGCGCTCGCGGGCCAGGATCCAGATCGCCTCGACGCCGTCCTTCCAGGTGATCTTCTTGCCCTCCTCGCGGCCCCGGGCGCGGTAGCTGATCGGGACCTCGTAGGGGCGGATGCGCTGGCGGAGCAGCTTGCCGGTGACCTCGGCCTCCATGCCGAAGCCGCGCGAGCGGACCTGCAGCGAGCGGTAGAGCTCCAGCGGCATCAGCTTGAAGCAGGTCTCCAGGTCGCCGATGTACGAGTTGTAGAGCACGTTGGCGGCGAGCGTCACGCCCTTGTTGCCCATCACGTACCAGAAGCTGTAGGAGCTGTGGCTGCCGAAGGTGCGGTTGCCGTAGACCACGGTGGCCCGCCCGTCGAGCACCGGCTCGAGCAACCGCGGGATGTCCTGCGGGTCGTACTCGAGGTCGGCGTCGAGGATGACCATGTACTCACCCTCAGCGTTGTCGACGGCGGTCTTGATGGCGGCGCCCTTGCCGGCGTTGCGCTGGTGGGTGATCACCCGTAGGCGGGCGTCGTCCACCCGGCCGAGCACCTCGCCCGTGCCGTCGCGGCTGCCGTCGTCCACGACGACGAGTTCGATCTCGCACGGGTAGTCCACCGCCAGTGCCTGCTTGAGGGCATCCGCGATGCGTTCTTCCTCGTTGTAGACCGGCATGAGGATCGAGAGCTTCACGGGGGTTCTCCACGGTGGCGACGGCAAGTCGGGCCTAGCCTAACCCGGCTGCTCGCCGAGGTCACCACAGCCTGCCCCCGGCCTGGCCGGACACCCCGGCGCCGCGCGCCCGATCTGCCGGACAAGTGCCCTTCCGCACCCGGCCGCAACGTTTCCGAGACGCATTCACATCCTGCGACGCGGCGGTTACCTTCTGGTAACTCAATCGACACCCCGCGATTGAGGCGAAAGGAGTGCGTCGATGTCTGGTACCCCCACCAGGCGCGCACGGACGACCCGACGCCGCAGCCTGGCTGTCCTGTCCGCCGCCGCCCTCGCCCTGCCGATGCTGGTCGGACCGGCCGCCACCGCGGCCGCCGCCGACCGGCCCGCCGTCCAGCCGCTCCCCGCCGCGCTGGAGACCGTCCGCGCCGCCGAGGCCACCGCCCTCTACGGCTCCCCCGACATCCGGCCGCTCGACCAGCGGCGCACCGCCCTGATCACGATGGGCGACAGCGAGATCTCCGGTGAGGGCGTCGGCAACTACGTGCCCGGCACCCACACCGACGGAAACTGGTGCGACCGCTCCTACGACCAGGCGGTCTTCCGCACCGGCATCCCGGCCGACCAGAAATACAACCTGGCCTGCTCGGGGGCGACCCCGTGGAACCTGATCGCCGGCGGCCCGACCCAGCACAACGAGCTGAACCAGGGCGACCAGTTGGCGATCAAGGCGCGCAACACGCACGTCCGGCTCATCTGGGTGGTGGTCGGCGCGAACGGCGACGGCACCATCCAGTTCGGGCCGGTGGCCACCGACTGCGCGATCCGCCGGGTCTTCTTCCAGGGCGCGTGCTGGCCCACCTACACCGACCAGTGGACCATCCGCACCGACGGCAGCCGCCTCGCGGTCGAGGCCGCCCTGAACTCGATCCGGCAGACCATGACCGCCGCCGGCTACCTGCGCTCCGACTACGAACTGGTCCTCATGTCGTACCCGAGCCCGGGTAGCCCGGACGTGGAGGACAACCCGAACTTCCCCGGCTGGTACTCGGGCGGCTGCCTGCTCTACCTGGCCGACATGGCGTTCGCGCGCAACAAGGCGGTGCCGATGTTCGAGTCGGCGCTGCGGGCCGCCGCCGCCAACACCGGCACCCGCTACCTGGACGCCAGCCGGCTCTTCCACGGCCACGAGGTGTGCACCGACAACACCTCGGTCCGCGGCCTCTACATCGAGGTCGGGATCTGGGACGAGAACGCGGCCCGGCAGTCGTTCCACCCCAACTACCGCGGGCACGGCATGTTCGCCCAGTGCGTCACCCAGTTCTGGAACGCGGGCGCCCAGCGGGCCACCTGCGTCGACCCGGCCAGCACCGGGCAGGGCGTGCTGGTCGACGGGCTGCTGGAGTTCCGGCACCTGCGCAACGCGGCCACCGGGACCTGTGTGGACGGTAAGGGCTACGACTCCCGCAACGGCACGGTCCAGCAGTCGTACGCCTGTCACGGCGGCCGCAACCAGGGCTTCTGGTACGACCCGGCCCGGCAGTCGCTGCACTCCGAGCTGTCCCACGACCGCTGCCTGGACGTGAGCGGCGGCAGCCTCACCGCCAACACCGCGGTCAACATCTACGACTGCCACGGCGGGGCCAACCAGAAGTTCGTCTTCGCCGGCAACCAGCTCAAGCCGGCCGGCGCGACCAACCTCTGCGTCGCCTTCGACAACCCCTGGCTCACCACTCCGCGGCTGCGGCTGGCGACCTGCTCGTCGAGCACCCGCCAGCAGTGGTCCTTCGAGTCCCGGTCCTTCGCGAACCCGGTCGGCTACGGCCACGACGACTTCATCGGGTCGCGGGTCTACTGAGGAACGGCACCGGGGCCGGCGCGTGGCGCCGGCCCCGGTGCTCCCGCCTCACTTCTGCTTGAGCGGGACCACGATCAGCCGGGCCACCCCGTTGTCGCCGTCCTTCGCGCCGGCCACGCCGACCGTCGTGCCGACCTTGATGTCGCTGGACTGTACGGTGGTGCGCCGCTCGACCACCCGGAGCTTCTCGTCGAAGGTCCACGTCATCGAGAAGCCGTCGGTCGACTTCACGGTCATCGACTTCGCGTCGATCGCGGTCACCTGGCCGCGCTGCACCGCGACGGTCTTCGTCCCGCCGTCCTTGGTCTGCACCACGACCTCGCCGTGCAGGGTGTTCTTCCGCAGCAGCACCCGGGCGCGGTGCCGCTTGCGCCACTCCTGCGCCCGCTCGCCCCGCTTGCCCTGCGGGCCGGCCTGCTCGCCGGGCGCGCCGGAGGCCGAGGGCGCCGGGGCGGCGACCGGGTCGACGTCCAGGTCGCCGGCGTCGACGCCGAGCGCGGCCAGCGCCTGGCCGTCCGCGCCGAGGGCGGCGGCCACCTCGACGGCGGTCTCCTTGGCCGAGTCCTGGGCGACCTGGGCCGGGCCGCATCCGGCGAGCCCGAGCGCGGCCGCCGCGAGCAGCGCGGTGACGCCGGTGACGATTCCCTGACGTGCCATCAGTGTTCCTCTCGTCCGTGGTGCCGTCAGCCTCCCCCGCGTGCGCGAGCGGATGGTCAGGCCGATGTTCGGGTCAGGTAAGGATCGCCGGGCAGCCGGACCGAGAAGGCCGCGCCGCCCTCCGGGGCGTGCCCGGCCGTGATGTCGCCGCCGAGCCGCCGGACCAGCCCGGCGGCGAGCGCCAGTCCCAGGCCGCTGCCCACCTTGCGGACCCCCCGGTACCGCTGGTGCAGCGCCCCGCGCTCGAACGCCACCGCCAGGTCGTCGTCGGTGAAGCCGGGTCCGCCGTCCCGGACCTCGACGAGGCCGCCCGCCGCCGGGTCCGCGCCGGCCGGCCGGACCGCGAGCACCACGGGCGCCCCCGGGGGTACGACCCGCAGCGCGTTCTCCAGCAGCCCGTCCACCACCTGCCGGATCCGCCCCGGATCCGTGTACGCGGGCACCGGCCCGTCCGGCGCCTCCACCCGGAACGGCACGCCGACCGCCGCGCACCGGTCGGACCAGGTGCGGGCCGCGTCGGCGGCGAGCCGGGTCAGGTCGACCGGCCCGGGTTCCAGGGGGAAGTCGGCGGCCTCCAGCCGGGCCAGCGCCAGCAGGTCGCTGACCAGCCGGTCCAGGTGCTCGGCCTCGGCGAGCACGGTCCGGCCGGTGGCCGGCACCCCGTCGGCGTCGATCACCCCGTCGGCCAGCGCCTCGGCGTAGCCGCGGATGGCGGTGAGCGGGGTGCGCAGCTCGTGCGAGACGGAGAGCAGGAACTCGCGCTGCCGTCCCTCGCTGGTGGCCAGCGCGGCGGCCAGCCCGTTCAGCGCGTACGCCAGGTCGGCGACCTCGTCGGGCGGTTCGACCGGCACCCGGACCGCCCGGTCCCCGGCGCGCAGCCGCGCGGCGGCGGTGGCCGCGCTCCGGATCGGCCGGGCCAGCCGGCGGGCCAGCAGCAGGCCGGCGGCCACCCCGGCGGCGAGCCCGGCGAGCATCGGCAGCCAGAGGCTGAGCAGCACCTGCCGCCATGGCCCGTTCCGGGTCGGCCGGGCCAGCACGACACCGTCCCCGCCGGGCAGCGCGCGCCCCTCGACCAGGGCCCGTTCGCCGCCGACCAGCCGGCGGCCGGAGACGTCCCGGCCGGCCGCCACCCGCTTCACCACCTGCGGGGGCAGGCCGGCGTGGTCGGCCTGACCGGCCCGGATCAGGTACACCTGGATCTGCTGCTGGCGGAGCTGGCGGATGAGCCGGTCCCCGGCATTGTCTCGCTGGCGCACCGCGCGGACCCGGAGCACGTCGGCGGCGAGCCGGGCCTGGGCGGCCAGGGCCTCCTGGTCGCGCCGCTCCGCCCCGCGCACCGCGAGGGGCACCGCGACCAGCGCGGTGACCAGCACCGACACCAGCGCCACCGCGCAGGTGACCAGCACCGCGCGGGCGGTCAGGGTGTGCGCGAACCGCCGCCGGGGCGGTGCCGGCGGCCCGGACCCGATGACCGGCAGCGCGACCGTGGGCTGTTCAGGCATCGGCCGCGTACCCGACGCCGCGGTGGGTGCGGATGACGCTGGCCGGGCCGAGCTTGGCCCGGACCTGCGCCACGTGCACGTCGACGGTCCGGGTGCCGGCGTGTGCCGCGTACCCCCAGACGCCGGCCAGCAGCTCCTCCCGGGTGAAGACCCGGCCGGGCCGGGCCATCAGGTGGGCGAGCAGGTCGAACTCGGTGGAGGTGAGCTGCACCGGGGCGCCGGCGGCGATGACCGTGCGGCGGGCCGGGTCGAGGGTGACGGCGCCGATCACCCGGGGCTGCTCGGCCGTGGCGGGCGCGCCGGCGGTGCGGCGCAGCACGGCCCGGACCCGGGCGACCAGCTCGCGCGGGCTGAACGGCTTGGTCACGTAGTCGTCGGCGCCCAGCTCCAGGCCGACGATCCGGTCCACCTCGTCGTCGCGGGCGGTGAGGAAGATGACCGGCGTCCAGTCGCCGGCCTCGCGCAGCCGCCGGCACACCTCGGTGCCGGCCAGGCCGGGCAGCGCGATGTCGAGCACGCAGGCCACCGGGCGCAGCCGCCGCGCGGCGGCCAGCCCGGCCGTCCCGTCCCGTTCCAGGTGTACGCCGAACCCGTCCCGGGTCAGGTAGAGCCGGACCAGGTCGGCGATGGCCGGCTCGTCCTCCACCACGAGGACGAGCCCGCGCGGCGCGGCGTCGGCGGTCACCGGCCCATGATTACCGACCGGGGGCCGGTCGGGCGGCCGGCGGAATGTTCGGGTTCGGTAAGGAGCCGGTCAGCGGACCGTCGCGGGACGCAGCACGGCCGTGCGGGTGGCGGCCGGCGGCTGGCCGATGGTGGCGACCAGCCGCTCCGCGGGCGTCCGGAGCCGGGTCCGGAAGGCGTGGTTGAGCAGGGTGTCGAGCTGCCACACCTGCTTCGGGTGGTGGGTCCGGATGAGGAACCGCTCCCGGACCCCGTCGATGGCGGTAGCCGCCAGCTCCACGCTGTGCGACCGCGGGTCGGGGCTCCAGGTGACGTTGCTCAGCTCGCGCAGCTCGGTGTTGAGGTGCAGGCGCAGTCGGTGCAGCACCCGGGTCTGCTGGGTGACCACCAGGCGGCGGTGGGTGAGCAGCATGAGGTAGTCGCCGCCGATCGGGTGGTCCGGACGGCTGCAGCGGGTGACCAGGATGGTCGCGTCGCCCGAGCCGACGCACCGGCGGAAGACCGGCATGTGCCGGCTGACGGTCTGGGTCGCCAGGCCGGTCTCGGCGGCGGCCGGAAGGAACGTTCGCGAGAACACGTCCATGCAAGATGCAACGAGCAGGCGAGCAGGGGTGATATGGGTCACTCCCGATTTCTGGAACTTCCACCCGTGCAAATCGCACCGCCGGTGCGACATCCGCTCCGGCCCCCGCGGCTCCCGTCAGGCCGGCGGGGCGGCGAACACCTCGCCGAGCCAGCCGGGAACCGCGGCCGCGTACTCGGCCCGGGCCGGGTCGGGCGTGGCCAGCGCCCGCCGCCAGGACAGCGACCGGCTCACCGTGGCGACCGTCATGGCCAGGCCGGCGGCCTCCCGCAGGGCGGCCCGGTCGTGCCGGTCGGTCCACGCCTCCAGGTAGGCGTCCCGCAACCGGCCCAGCATCGGGTCGCCCGGCGGCAGCCCGGCGCCGTGCGCTACCGAGTTGAGCGTCACCAGCAGGGTGGCGAACGGGTGGGCCACCGAGGCGTCCCCCCAGTCGAAGAAGCGGTAGCCGGCGTCGGTGACGAAGACGTTCCCGTCGTGCAGGTCGTCGTGCTGGACGCTGGCCGGGACGCCGAACTCCGCCAGCCGCCGGCAGGTCGCCGCGAACTCCGGCCGGTACGCGCGCAGCCGCGCGTGCAGCTCCGGGGTCAGCCCGTTCGGCTCGCCGAGCAGCAGGGCGTCGGAGTCATCGAGCAGCCCGTCGAGGAGCTCCGGCATCAGCTCCGGCCGGTGATCGGGCACCCCGGCGGCGAGCAGCCGGTCGACCCGCGGCGCGACCGCGATCTGCACCGCCGCGTACGCGGGCAGCACCCGCTCCCAGCGCGTCAGGTCTCCGGCGAGCACGTCGCGCAGGCTCGGGCCACCGTCGGGCAGCAGCGACCAGCCGCGCGCGGCGTCCACGGCGAGCGGGTCGAGCACCGCCCCCGGGGCGAGCCGGGCCAGCTCGGCCAGGAGCGCCGCCTCGAAGCGGGTGCCCGGGTTGTTGGCCTTGAACCAGACCGGGCCGGCGTCGGTGGGCACCCGCCAGACCAGCGACCACGGGCGCACCCGGGGCTCCACCGGGCCGGCCGCCCGGCGGCCGTGCCGGCCCAGCGCGTCAGCGATCCAGGCCAGCGCAGCGTCCCGCCACAGCGGATCGGACCAGTCGGGTGTCGTCACGGTCGGAACGCTAGGCGCTGCCCCCGACAGCGGCCAGCGATTTCAGAGCAGCTCGACGATGGTGGCGTTGGCCATGCCGCCGCCCTCGCACATGGTCTGCAGGCCGTAACGGATCCCGTTGTCCCGCATGTGCTGGAGCATCGTGGTCATGATCCGGGCGCCGGACCCGCCGAGCGGGTGGCCGAGCGCGATCGCCCCGCCGCGCGGGTTCAGCCGCTCCGGGTCCGCCTCGGTCTCCGCCAGCCAGGCCAGCGGCACCGGGGCGAACGCCTCGTTCACCTCGTACACCCCGATCTCCTCGATGCCCAGCCCCGCGCGACGCAGCGCCTTCGCGGTGGCCGGGATGGGGGCGGTGAGCATGGTGACCGGGTCGTCGGCGGCGACCACGGCGGTGTGCACCCGGGCCAGCGGCCGCAGGCCGTGCCGGCTGGCCCACTCGCTCGTGGTGACCGCGAGCGCCGCGGCCCCGTCGGAGATCTGCGACGCGGACCCGGCGGTGACGACGCCGTCGGCCCTGAACGGGGTGGGCAGCTCACCGAGCTTGGCGAGCGACGTGTCCCGCCGGATGCCCTCGTCGGCGGTGAACTTGCCGCCGTCGGCCAGCGCCACCGGGGCCAGCTCCGGGTCGAATGCCCCGGCGTCCTGCGCGGCGGCCGCCTTCTCGTGGCTGGCGAGGGCGAACTCGTCGAGCTGGGTGCGCGAGAAGCGCCACCGCTGGGCGATCAGCTCGGCCCCGACGCCCTGGTTGAACGGGAGGGGGCTGTCCTCGGCGACGCCCTCGACGCCGCGGTAGCGCTCCAGGATCGCGGCGCTGAACGGCATCCCGCCCGCCACGCTGGAGCCCATCGGCACCCGGGTCATCGACTCGACGCCACCGGCGACCACCAGGTCGGCCTGGCCGGACAGGACGGTGGCGGCGGCGAAGTGCAGCGCCTGCTGGCTGGACCCGCACTGCCGGTCGAGCGTGGTGCCGGGGACCGACTCGGGCCAGCCGGCGGCCAGGACGGCGTTGCGCGCCACGTTCCACGACTGCTCGCCGACCTGCGACACGCAGCCCCAGACCACGTCGTCGACCTGCTCGGGGTCGATGCCGGTCCGCTCGGCGAGGGCCCGCAGCACGTGCGCCGAGAGGTCGACCGGGTGGACGCCGGCGAGGCTGCCCTTGCGCCGCCCGACCGGGGTCCGTACCGCACCGACGATGACCGCGTCACTCATGTCTACTCCCCGGTAACCTGGCTTGCCCCGATCCTACGTGCTGACCCGGCCGGTCGTCCTCCCCCCGGTTCCGGGCCCGCCCGGCTGGCATGCTGGGGCGGTGACTCCCCAGTCGTCCCCGGCCCGCCAGTGGCGGGTGTCGCCCGTGCTGCCGGCGGTCAAGGCGCTCGGCGCGCTCGTCCTGGTCGCTCTCGGCCTGCTCTTCGCCGCCGAGGACCGGGTCCAGCTGGTGCTCGCCGCGCTGGCCGCCGCCGCGCTGCTCGGCTGGGCGCTGCGCGACCTGGTCGCGCCGGTCCGGCTGGCCGCCGACGGGGAGGGGATCACCGTGATCCACGGCTACGCCGGCCGGCGGCGGCTGCCCTGGGCGGCCGTGGAGGCGGTCCGGGTGGAACGGCGTACCCGGCGCGGGCTCACCGCCGAGACGCTGGAGATCGACGCGGGCGAGTCGCTGCACCTGTTCGGCCGCTACGACCTGGACGCGCCGCCCGAGGAGGTCGCCGCCGCCCTGGAGGCCGCCCGCGCCGCCGCGCGCTGAGCCCGCCGCCGGCTGAGCCCGCCGCGCCCGGTCAGCCGGTCAGCGCGGCCGTGCGGACGAGGACCATTCCGAGCAGCGCCACCAGCAGGATCGCCCCGCCGGCCACCTGGAAGGCGGTGCGCCGCATCCGCGGGGCGTACGCCAGGACCAGGGCCATCAGCGCGCCGACCACCAGGCCGCCGAGGTGCCCGGCCACCGAGATGCCCGGCACGGTGAACGTGAAGATCAGGTTGATCACCAGGATCGGCACGATGGCCGAGGTGTCCCGGCCCAGCCGGCGCATGATCACGAAGATCGCGGCGAAGAGGCCGAAGATGGCCGTCGACGCCCCGACCGCGGGCTGGTTGGGGGCGCTGAACAGGTAGACCGCGACGTTGCCGCCGAGCCCGGCGATCAGGTAGAGCGCCAGGAACCGCAGCGGGCCGAGCACCGCCTCCAGGGTCCGGCCGAGCACCCAGAGCGCCCACATGTTGAGCAGCAGGTGCACCACGCCGTAGTGCAGGAACATCGCGGTGACCAGCCGGTACCACTCACCGGCGGCGACGCCGTGCGGCTCGCCGAAGGCGGCATACGGGGCGTAGCCCAGCACCGCGCCCCAGTTGGTCAGCGGCGTCGAGCCGCCCATGAGGCCGCCGAAGCCGGACCCGCCGGCGGCGGCGTCCCCACCCCGGTCGGAGGCGATGGAAAGGACCATCACCAACACGTTCAGCGCGATCAGGGTCTTGGTGACGTAGCCCTGGCGGCCGGCGGCACCGCCCCCGAAGGCGGTACGCGCCGGCCGCACACTGCGGCGTCCCTCGCTGACGCACTCCGGGCACTGGTGGCCCACGGAGGCGTCCCGCATGCACTCCGGGCAGATCGGCCGGTCACAGCGGGTGCACCGGACGTACGTCTCCCGATCGGGGTGCCGGTAGCAGACCGGAGTGGTCGGCGCCGGCCCGCCGGTGGCGTCGCCTGCCTGCCCGGAGCGCTCAGTCATGCGAGCAAAGGTACCCGCGTCGCGCTCAGGCCGGCTTGCGCTCGATCTCGACGCGCTCGATGACCACGTCCTGGAGCGGCCGGTCGCTCGGGCCGGTCGGGGTGTTCGCGATCGAGTCGACGACCTTCGCCGACTGCTCGTCCGCGACCTGGCCGAAGATGGTGTGCCGGTTGTTCAGGTGCGGCGTCGGGCCCACCGTGATGAAGAACTGGGAGCCGTTGGTGCCCGGCCCCGCGTTCGCCATCGCCAGCAGGTACGGCCGGTCGAAGCGCAGCTCCGGGTGGAACTCGTCGCCGAACTTGTAGCCCGGGCCACCGCGACCGGTGCCGGTCGGGTCACCCATCTGGACCATGAAGCCGCTGATCACGCGGTGCGAGATGGTGCCGTCGTAGTACGGCCCGCTGCCCGGCTGGCCGGTGCGCGGGTCGATGTACTCCCGGGTGCCCTCGGCCAGCTCCACGAAGTTGCGGACGGTCTTCGGCGCGTGGTTCGGGAAGAGCTCCAACCGGATCGGGCCAGCGTTGGTGTGCAAGGTGGCGTAGACAGCCTCGGCCACGGGTACTCCTCACTCGTTGGTCAGTTCCATGCGGATCCTCCCATGTGCCCGATCTGGTCATGCGGAGGCATCCGAAGGTGGAGGATGACGGAGGAACAACTCCCAGGAGGTGGGACCGTGTTTGGAATCGGGCGGCGCAAGACCCAGGGGCAGCTCGCGAAGGTCGAGCTGAACCAGGGCATCGGTCACCTGAGGCAGGCCGCCGCGCACGCGGCGAAGGGTGCCGGCGCCACGGTCGGCCCGCGCGTCCAGGCAGCCCGGGGCGCCGTCGCGCCCACCGCGATCGTCGTCCGGGACCGGGCGTCGAGCGGCGTCGCGTCGACGGTCGCCGCACTCGCGCCGCTGCTCATGGCGATGCGCAACGCCCAGGCCGAGGCCGCCGGCAAGGCCCTGACCGGCCGGAAGGCCGCCGCCGCCAAGCAGGCCGCGACGAGCAAGAAGGTGAAGGCGAAGAACATGAAGGCCGCGAAGAAGAAGCAGAAGAGGTCCCGCGGCATGACGACCGGCCTGCTGGTCGCCGGGACCGTCGCCGGCCTGGCCGGCGCGATGGCCATGCGCCGCCGCCGCGAGCAGCAGGAATGGGCCGAGTACGACCCGACCGGCAAGCTGGAGCCGATGCGGGAGGACGTGGACACGATCGTGGTGGAGACCCCCGACGCGACCGCGAAGGTCACCCAGGCCGGGCCGACCGGCGCCGGCAGCTCGGCGGTGGCCGGCAGCGGCAGCGCCTCGACCGCCACGTCGAGCAGCCAGCCGGTGATCCAGCCGACCGACAAGGTCCCCTCGGTCGCCGAGGGCGCCAAGGACGTCTCCGGCCGCCCGGCGGACGACGTCACCAAGGCCACGCAGAACGGCCGGAGCACCGCCAAGTCCAGCGGTCGCCGCTGACCCGACGGTCACGGACAGCGCCGGCGTGCGGGGATGACCCCGCGCGGCCGGCGCTTCCGTCTGCCGGTCAGAGCCAGCCGTTGCGGCGGAACAGCCGGTAGAGCGTGAACGACGAGATCAGCATCAGCGCCCACACGCCCGGGTAGCCGTAGGTCCAGCCCAGCTCCGGCATGTTCTTGAAGTTCATGCCGTAGATGCCCGCGATGGCGGTCCACACCGCACCGATGGCGGCCCAGGCCGCGATCTTGCGCATGTCGTTGTTCTGGTCGACGGTGACCTGGGCCAGCCGCGCCTGGAGGATCGAGTTGAGCAGGTCGTCGTAGGAGTTCACCTGCTCGACGGTGCGGCTCAGGTGGTCCTGCACGTCCCGGAAGTAACGCCGCACCTCCTGTGGCACCTCCCGGTTGACCTGCGAGGTGAGGGTGAGCAGCGGCCGCTGCAACGGCACCACGGCCCGCTTGAACTCCACCAGCTCCCGCTTCATCTGGTAGATCCGCTGGATCCGGCCGCTGCTCTGCCGGTCGAAGACGTCCGCCTCCAGCACGTCGAGGTCGTCCTCCAGCCGGTCGGCCACCTCCAGGTAGAGGTCCACCACCCGGTCGGTGACCGCGTACGCGACGGCCCACGGGCCGTGCAGCAGCAGGTCCCGCTTCGCCTCCAGGTCGGCCCGGACCGGCGACAGCCGGCAGGCGTCCCCGTGCCGGACGCTGATCAGGAAGTTCGGCCCGATGAAGAGCATCACCTGGCCGGTCTCCACCACCTCGGAGTTCTCGGTCAGCTCGGTGTGCTCGCAGTAGCGTGCGGTGCGCAGCACCAGGAAGGCCACGTCGCCGAAGCGCTCCAGCTTCGGGCGTTGCTGGGCCTTGACCGCGTCCTCGACGGCCAGCTCGTGCAGGCCGAAGGTGGCCGCGATCGCGGTCATCTCGTCCAGCTCCGGTTCGTGCAGGCCGAGCCAGACGAACCCGTTCCGCTCCTGGCGGGCGGCGGTCAGGGCGTCGGCGTAGGTCCACTCGCCGGGCCGGCGCTCGCCGTCGACGTAGAGACCGCAGTCGACGATCCCGCTCCGGTCCCGGTCGGCCGGCAGCGTCGTACGCGGGGAGCCGTCGGCGTTGAGGATGCGGGACATGGCACGTACCGGCGCCGCCCAGGCCCGTGGTCTGGGCGCCCGGTCGCTGTTCTGCGCGGCGTCGCGGTCGCGTGCCACCCGGTCCGTCATCTCGCCCCCTCTCCACGAAGCTGCGGCTTGCAGGTTACGCCGGTCGGGACGAGGCGCAGCGCGGCCGAGCACGGGGCGGGCGGCCGGACTGCGATCCGCGTCACGCCCGGTCGAGAGAGCGGTGACGGCGCCGGGCGGGCCGGCCGCGTCAGGGGGGTGAGGGGCGACACGGCCCACCCGGCACCCATTGGGGGCGGGAGTTGTGCTGTGCGCGCCGACGGCCCGGACGGGGCAGCCCGTGGCTCCCCGGTCGGCGGACCGGTCACCGAGGAAAGGTGAGCGGCGCTCGCAGCATTGTGGGTCGCCGACCGGCCCAGCGGGAGAGCCGGACCGGTCGGTATCGCCTTTCTGTCGGAAACCCGACAGACAGCTAGCCTCGGACGGCCGCCATCGCCTCGGCGAGCCGCCGGACGCCCTCGTCGATCCGGTCGGCCGTCACCGCGGAGAAGGCCAGCCGCAGCGCGTGCCGGCCACCGTCGATCATGAAGTCGCTGCCCTTGACCACCGCGACGCCGCGCTCCGCCGCCGCCGGGGCGAGCCGGTCGACCTCCACGTCCTCGGGGAGCTCGATCCAGAGGAAGTAACCGCCGTCCGGCTCCACGAACCGGGCCTCGGGGATGTGCCGGCGCAGCGACTCGGCCAGCACCTCGGCGCGCTCGCCGAGCGCCGTCCGCACCGTCTGGATCGACCGGTCGATCTCGCCGGAGACGCAGAACTGGTGCACGATGGCCTCGGAGACCATGCCCGGCGAGATGTAGAGGTTCGTGGCCCGCTTGGCGATCTTCGCGATCACGTCGGCCGGACCCACCAGGTAGCCGACCCGGACGCCCGGGCAGACCGTCTTGGTGAAGCTGGAGGCGTGCACCACCACGCCCCGCGTGTCCATCGACAGCATCGAGGGCAGCGGCTCACCCCGGAACCGGATGTCCGCGTACGGGTCGTCCTCGAAGATCGTGAAGTCGTACTCGGCCGCCAGGTCGAGCAGCTCGCGACGCTTCTCCAGGGAGAGGGTCACACCGGCCGGGTTCTGGTAGTTCGGGATGACGTGGGCCAGCCGCGGCCGGACCCCCGACTCCAGCAGCTTGCGCAGCTCGGCGGTGTCCAGGCCGTCCGGCTGGATCGTCACGCCGTGGATCTCGCTGCCCATCTGCTGGAGGTTGAGCAGCGTCCGGTCGTACGTCGGGCGCTCGACCACCACCGCGTCGCCCCGGCGGACCAGGTGGTCGAAGAGGAACGCGTCGGCCTGGAGCGAGCCGTTGGTGATCAGTACCTGGTCGGCCTCGACGCCGTGCTTCTCCGCGATCCACTTCCGCAGGGGCGGGTAACCGACGGAGGTGCCGTACGCCGTGATCCCGGCGGGGTCGGCGTCGAAGGCGCGGACGGCGGCGGCCTTGAGCCCCTCGACATCGATGATGTCCAGCGAGGGAGCCCCACGGGCGAAGGAGATCAGCTGCTCGGCGGTCATGCGCACGAGCCTAGGGCCTGGCCCGCCGGGTCCGACCGCCATACACGCGAAGTTCAACATGCGGGCGGCCGCTCCGTCCACCAGGGCCGACGCGGATTCGAAACGATTTCACGGCTGTCTACCATCCGACCGGAAGCTGGCGCCGGGACCACCGGCCGCCGAAGGATTGCGGGTCGCGGCAGGCCCGGGGAGACAGGTGGTGAGGCTCGTGACCGAGGACGACGCCGGACGGCTCGACGACCAGCAGTTCGCGCAGTGGCTGGCCGGCCGGGCGGGCGAGGCGCTCACCGCCCTGCGGGACCGGCAGGGCTTCGCCGACCCGAAGGCGCTCAAGGACGCCGGCGACCGCGCGTCGCACGAGCTCATGACCGCCGCGCTGGCCCGCTGGCGGCCCGCCGACGCGGTGCTCTCCGAGGAGGAGGCCGACTCGCGCCGGGCCTGGGCGGACGGCGAGCGGGCGCCCCGGCACGACGCCGACCGGGTCTGGATCATCGACCCGCTGGACGGCACCCGGGAGTTCTCCGAGGCCGGGCGGGACGACTGGGCGGTGCACGTGGCGCTCTGGCAGCGCTCGGCCGCGCCCGACGGCGCCCTGGTCGCCGGTGCCGTGGGCATGCCGGCCCGGACCACGGTGGACGGTGACCAGCTGATCCTCGGCACCGCCTGCCCGACCCCGAAGGCGGTCGACGGGCCGATCCGGATCGCGGTGAGCCGCAGCCGCCCACCGGCGTTCGTCGGCGAGCTGGTCGAGCTGCTCGGCGCGCAGGCCGTGCCGATGGGTTCCGCCGGGGTCAAGGTTTGCGCCGTGGTGACCGGCGAGGTCGACGCGTACGTCCACGCGGGCGGCCAGTACGAGTGGGACAGCGCCGCCCCGGTGGCGGTGGCCCTGGGCGCCGGGATGCACGCGTCCCGGGTCGACGGGTCGCCGCTGCGCTACAACCGGGCCGACCCGCGCCTGCCGGATCTGCTGGTCTGCCGCCCCGAGCTGGCCGACCGGCTGCTCGACGCGATCGCCCGCACCGGGGTCGAGATGCCCGCTTCAACCGTCACCGACACCCCGGGTGGGGCGTTCGGCTGAGTGTTGCGGTACGCACGGCTCAGGTGACCGGAGGATATCGTCGGTCGGAATGCACGTCCGACCTGAGCCCCGAGAGACGGGCCACCGCCAGCCAGGGAGGGTCATGCCGGCCGAGCGAGACCAGCACAACGCCTTCGGACAGCCGACCGGCCTCTGGCCGGGGCAGGACGTCCCGCGCCAGCAGGGCGCGCCGGGCCTGCCCTGGCCAGAGGCCGCGCCGCCGGTGCCACCGGCCGAGGCCCGATCCGGCCTGCCCTGGCCGGAGACCGGGCCGGACGCCGGCCACGCCGACCCCCGGTGGGCCGGCGCCGACCGGGGACCCGCCTGGCCGGCGCGGCAGGCCGCCCCGGCTGGACATCCCGACGCCGACCCGGCACCTCAGGCGGCGGACGCCGACTGGCCGCCACACGGCGGGGAGCACGACTGGCCCCCGCGCGGCGGGGAGCACGACTGGCCGCCACCGGGCGGGGAGCACGACTGGCCGCCACAGGGTGTGGACACCGATCGGGCCGGGCACGGCGGCTGGGGGCCGCCGCCCGCCGGGACCGGCCTGGAGGCCGGGTGGGCCGAGGGCGCGCCGGCCACCACGGCCACCCCGCCCGGGCCGCCCCCGGAGGGCGCCTGGACCGGGCCGGGCGCCGGTGGCGCCGACCAGCCGCCACCGCCGCCGGTCGCGCCGACCCCGACGCCGCCCGGGGGTTCCCGCCGGCGCTGGCGGGTCGCCCTCGCCGCGGCCCTCGTGCTCGCCGTCGCGGGCGGCGGCGTCGCCGTGGCGACCCTCCGCCCCGACGAGACCCGGCAGGCCGGCGAGGCGCCGCGGACCGGCGGGCCGGCGCAGTCGGCCGGCCCGAGCGGCGCGGCAACGCCCGGCGCCGCCACCCCGAGCGCCGAACAGGGCCTCGGCGGCAAGCCAGCCGTGTCGCCGTCGACCTCCGCCGGCACCACACCGGGCTTCGCCGGCACCCGGCTGACCCTCCCGGGCGCGTCGATCGGCGTGCAGAACGGGGAGAGCTTCGGCCAGGCGCTCAGCCGCTCCGACCGCACCTTCGGCAAGCTGCGGATGGCCCGCGTGTTCTTCCCCGGGCTGCCGCCGGCCTGGAACGGCAGCCGGGCCGACGTCGTGGACCGGACCGTGGTCGTCTCCTTCAAGGCCTCGCCGCAGGACATCAACTCCGGCAAGTACGACTCGCGGCTCGCCTCCTGGTTCGCCTCGATCCCGCGCGAGCACAACGTGTACTGGTCCTACTTCCACGAGCCCGAGGACGACGTCGAGCGCGGCGCGTTCACCACGGCGGCGTACCGGACGGCGTGGAAGCGGGTCGCCGGGCTGGCGAACCGGGCCGGCAACCCCAAGCTGATCAACACGCTGATCCTGATGTGCTGGACGCTCGACCCGAAGTCCGGGCGCAGCTTCGACGCCTTCTACCCCGGCGGCGACGTGATCGAGACCCTCGGTTGGGACTGCTACAACTGGGGCGCCAAGTGGAAGCGGTACGCCTCGCCGCAGGAGATCTACGGCGAGATGATCAGCAAGTCCAAGGCGCTGGGCAAGCCCTGGGGCGTCGCCGAGACCGGCAGTGACCTGGTGCCGGGCGACTCGGGCAGCGGGCGGGCGACCTGGATCCGCTCGATGACCGGCTTCCTCAACGGCCAGCGGCCGGAGTTCGTGGCCTACTACAACCAGGTGGTCAGCCAGGGCGACTTCCGGCTGCTCGACCAGCCGAGCATCCAGGCGTGGAAGTCCTTCTGCGTGGCCTGACCCCGTGCGGGGAAACGGGCGGGCGACCGGCTGGTCGCCCGCCCGTTCCGCGTACGGCTCAGATGCCCCGGCCGCGCTTGTGCAGGGTGCGCAGCACCCGGTCGGCCTGCACGGCCCGGCTCGCCACCGCCAGCGCCAGGTAGGCGCGCGGCTCCCGGGGGTTGCGGGCGAGGGTGCGCCGGGCCCAGCGCACAGCGTCCCGCCGGTTGCCCATGGCCGCCTGGGCGAAGGCGATCTGGCCGGCCACCCGCGCCTCGCCGTGCGGCACCGTGGCGAACTCCGGGTAGCGGCGCAGCAGCCACTGCAACGCGGTCGAGATGGTCTCCCAGCGCTGCGCGAAGTACGAGCGCTTGTGCCAGCGAACCAGCACGTAGGGGCTCTCGACGTTGACCAGCGGCGCGTACCGGGCGGCCCGGAGCAGGAACTCGTAGTCCTCGGCGTAGCTGCCCGGGATCTGCTCGTCGACCAGCCCGATCGCATCGAGCAGGGCGGCCCGGCGGATCAGGAACGTGGACGGGTGCAGCTCGGTGAGCCGGTCGCGGAGCAGCGCCTCCAGCGACACCCGGGACCGATCCAGCGACCGGTCCACCGTGCGGTCGTCGTAGCTGACCCGGATGCCGCAGCTGACCAGCGCGCCGTCCGGGTGCACGTCGAGCGCGCCGAGCTGGGCGGCGAGCTTGCCCGGCAGCCACTCGTCGTCGTCGTCGCAGAACGCGACGAGGTCGCCGGTGGCCGCCTCGATGCCGGTGTTGCGCGCCCCCGCCAGCCCCGGGCTGCGGGTGTTGGTGATGACCCGGACCCGCCGGTCGCCCCGGTCCAGCTCCAGCGAGCGGTCCGGCTCGGACTGGTCGTAGACCACGACGGCCTCGATCAGGCCGGGATGCGCCTGGCTGAGGATCGCGTCGAGTGCCGCGCGCAGCAGCTCCGGACGGTCCCGCGTCGGTACGACGACCGAGATGCTCGGCCCACTCATGCTTTCTCCACGGACTCGTCGGAACCCCGCTGGCCCAGGTAGCCGTAGCGGACTCGGAAGGGCAGCGTGGCCAGGCTGACCACGGCCCGGCTGCGGCGCGGCAGGCGATCCCGCCACGCCTCGTCCCGCCGCACGGTCAACGGCCCGCCGCTGAACCGCAGCGGGTTGCCGGCGACGCTGTGCGCCCGGAACGGGGCGGCGGGGGGCGACGGCTCCAGGTCGGGGTGCGGCGACGGACGCGCCGAGCTGGACTCGTCGGAGGTGAGGATGCGCAGCGCCTCGGGGTCGTCCGGCAGGCCGGCGAACTCGCGCAGCCGGCGGACCGTGCCGGCCGGGTCGGCGGTGAAGTCCTCGTAGCGCAGCCGGAGCACCTGCGCCCGGGCGGCGAGCAGGTGGAACGCGGCGTTCTGCGCGGTCCACAGCTTGCTCACCTCGAACGGCGAGAAGGTCGGCATGAAGTCCTCGCCGTCGACCACCTCCGGCCGGCGCACCTGCTTGCCCCAGGAGTACGCCACCGCCCGGCTGTCCCGGACCAGGTGCAGCACCCGCAGGTCGAGCCCCTCCGCCCAGCGCAGCGCGAAGGCGAGCGAGGCGTGCTTGCTGGAGTCGACCACCACCCGGGCGCCGGTCGCCGCGAGGGCGGCCCGGTAGATGCGGGTGTAGAGGTCGGCGTAGCGGCGGACATCGGCGAGCTGCTCGGCGGAGAGCGAGTTCTTGGCCAGCCGGGGAATGTGCCGGGTCCGGTCGACCCGGTCCTTGAGGGCCAGCACGTCGTCCCGGTCGACGGCGGACCAGCCGCCGAAGGCCTGCTCACCCACCTGCTGCCAGAACGGGCAGGCGGTGAAGCGCTCGCCGCAGCCGCACCGCTCGTCGGCGCCGAGCGCCCGCTCCCAGAGGTGCACGACCTCACCGACCGCGCAGACGTCGGCGCTCTGCGCGAGCAGCAGCTCCAGCAGCGTCGAGCCGCTGCGGCCGAGGCCGCCGACGAAGAGGACGCGGGGCTCGGCCGGCTCCGGGGCGCTCACCGGCGCCGCCCGCCGGCGCGCTGGTGCACCCGGCGGGCCACCAGGCCGTCGATCACCGCGCCCACCCGGGCCACCGCCTCGGCGCGCGGATCGGGCCGGTCCGGGTCCGCGGCCAGGACGAACCGGGCCGGGTCGGCGAGGCCCTCGTCGAGGGCGGCGACCAGCGCGGCCTCGGACTCGCACAGGTGGACCATGCCGGCCGCGCCCAGCCGCCGGGAGAACAGCTGCTGGTGGTTGTCGACGTGCTCGTCGTGGGCCGGGTCGCGGGGGACCACGATCGGCAGGTGGCCGGTGCGCCGGGCCTCGGTGATGGTGGCCGGGCCGCCGTGGCTCACCACGAGCGTCGCCTCGGCCATCGCCCGCTGGAGTTCCTCGTGGCCGAGGAACGGGGTGGCCTCGGGCAGCGCCGGTGGGCGGCTGTGGCCGTACTGGAGGACGAGCCGGACGCCGGGCCGGCCGGCGTGCCACCGCTCCAGCCAGCCCACCAGCCGGTCGAACCGGTGCACGTCGGTGCCGACGACGACCAGCACGTACGGCGCCGTCCGCCCGTCACGCTGCCGGGGCAACTGGGCGCTCACAGCACCACCTTCGTTCGCGACTGCGGGGCTCGCAGAACCGGCTCACTCCTCGCGCTCACAGGAGATTCCCCACGACGGTCGCCTCCGGGTACATGCGGCGCTGCTCCTCCCACTGCACGAGCATCGCGGAGAGGAAGGGGCGGCAGAGCCGGGCGGTCAGCGTCGCGCTGTCGATCCGGTCGTAGACCTCGATGTAGACCGTCGGGATCCGGCGCAGCCGGGCCGCGACCACGAACGGCAGGGCGACCCCGGCGCCGGTGGTGACCACGGCGTCGACCCGGCGCCGGCGGATCACCTTCAGCGCCAGGAAGGCGTTGCGGACCAGGTTCCGGACGTTCCGGGTGGTGGGGTGGTGGGCCCAGACCACGTCCTCGCCGTCGAGCAGCGAGCGCGCGTCCGGGGTGTCGAAGGTGACCCACGCCCGACGCCGCTCCCGGTACCACGGCTCCAGCGCCAGGAGCTGGGCCAGATGCCCGCCACTGGAGCCGACCAGCAGGACCTGCCCCGAGTCGTCGATTGACCCGCTCACCAGAATGTTCCTCCCCGTACGCCGCGACCACGTCCGGATTTTCGTGAATGACCCTCGGACGCGTCATGACAACCTACTGGCGCAGGGGTGGACAACTGAAGGGGCCGTTGGACGGATCCCCACCGGCCGGTCGGGTCACCCCGGGATTCCCGTGAACGGGATCCGGCGGAGGCTGCGAGGACCGAGGTCAGGCCGCGTACGACCGTCGTGGCGGGCCGGGCCAACCGCGCCGGCCGATGATGTGTCAGGATTCCGTCACCGCTCCGCACGAGGGCCGACGGCGACGCCGACCCCGGGGGCAGGTCGGGCCCGACACCGGGAAACCCGCCGAATGGCCAGCGCCGATCGGCCATATCTACGCGGGCTGCCTACACCTGGGCAGGCTTACCGGAACGTGAGCAGACTTTCCCTCATCGTTCGGATCGGGGACACTCAAGGTCACGGTCAGGTCCAGCTGTGCCGTGGACTGCCCGGCTCGGTCGAAAGGGAGCGACAGACTCTGATGCCCTCACCCCATTTGGCCGAGAGCGACTCCGACGGGCTTGCCCTGATGGCCTACCTGGGCTGGCTGCGCCGCCGTTGGTGGATCCTGCTCCTCGCCGCGGTTCTCGGTCTGGCCGGCGGCCTGGCGGTGAGCCAGCTCCAGCACGCGCGCTACACGTCGGGCACGTCGCTGCTGGTGCGCCCGCTCAGTGCCGGCGCGGAGAGCAACCCCAACGCCAAGGTGAACCTCGACACCGAGGCGCAGGTGATCCGTTCGCTGGTCGTGGCCGAGCGGGCCAAGGGCCTGATGAAGGTCGACACCGGAGCCGACCAGCTGGTGAAGTCGGTGACGGTCACCGTTCCGCCGAACAGCCAGATCCTCCAGGTGGCCTACGAGGCCGACAGCCCCACCCAGGCGCAGTCCGGGTCGCACGCCTTCGCGCAGGCCTACCTCGACCTGCGCAAGGCCACCGCGCAGAAGGCGCTGGACAACGAGACCACCGCGCTCAAGCAGCAGATCACCGACGTGAACAAGCAGCTCAGCGCGGTCGCCGGGCGGATCGCCGCGGCGCCGGCCAACAGCCCCGAGCGGGAGCGCGCCGAGGCCGACCGGAGCGTGCTGACCAACCAGCTCACCTCGCTGAACAACCGGCTCAGCCCGCTGCTCTCCGCCGACAGCGACCCGGGCGAGATCATCTCGGACGCCCGGTTGCCGGAGAGCCCCAGCTCGCCCAACCGGACCTTGAACCTGGCCAGCGGCATGGGCGCCGGCCTGCTGCTCGGCATCGTGCTGGCGCTGGTGCTGGACCGGCTGGACACCCGCATCCGCCGGGGGCGCGACATCTCCGACCGGGTCGGCCTGCCGCTGCTGCAGGAGCTGCCCGCGCGCACCCCGTCGCTGACGGTGCTGCCGGCCACCCACAAGATCTCCCGCGAGTTGGGCCGGCTGCGCAACGTGCTGCTCTCCGCGGTGCCCGAGCCGGCGCAGGCCGGCCGGGGGCGCCAGCTGCTGCTCTGCGACGGCTCGGCCGGCACCGCCGCCGGGTTCGTCGCCGCCAACCTGGCCGCCGCGTACGCCCGCACCGGCCAGCAGGTCGCGCTGATCACCACCAAGCCGGACTCGGCGCTGAGCAGCATCACCGGGGTGGCCGAGGGGCGGCACAGCCTGGCGTCGGTGCTCCGCCGGGACGTGCCGGCGCTCAAGGCGCTGGCCCCGCTGCCCGGCCTCGGCCAGCTCCGGGTGCTCGTCCCGGGCGACCTGGACGCCGAGGTCGAGCTGCCGGTCTCCGGCCTGCTGGAGATCCTCCGCGAGCTGTCCGCGCGCTTCGACCACGTGATCATCGAGACCGCCCAGCCGACCCTCGCCGTGGAGGCGCAGGCGCTGGGCCGGCACGTCGACGCGGTGATCGTGGTGGCCGAGAGCGGGCGGACCCGCAGCGGCGAGATCACCGCCGCGCTCCAGCAGTTCGAGCAGGTCAACGCACCGGTGATCGGGGCCGTGCTGGCCCCGCGCCTGCCCGCACCGACCCCCGGCGCCACCCGGCCGGCGGCCCCGGCCAACCGGCCCAAGCCGCGGCCGAGCCCCGGCCCGTCCGCCGAGTCCACGATGGTGCTGCCCCGCATGCACCCGTCCGCCTCGGGCGCCTCCGCCGGTTCCGGTTCCGCGAAACCGCCGGCCCCGGGCAAGGCGTCGGTCAAGCCGCCCGCGCCGGGCAAGCCGCTGCCGGTCAACGGCAGCGGCGGCACCTACCGGTCCCGGGGTGACGGCGACGGCCGCAGCTACGCCCTCGACTCCGGCGAGGACCTGGGGTGAAGCGTCGGCAGTTGCTTCGCGCCGCCCTCGCCCCGGCCTTCGTGGTCGGCTTCGGCACGGCCTGCAGCGAGCCCCAGCCCGAGGCGGGCAGCGTCGACGTGGTCGACCCGGGCAACGCCCCGGCGACGCCCGCGCCGAGCCCGACCCCGAGCCTGCCCGCCGGCCCGCTGACCGGCGCGCCGGTGAGCGCGGCGCCGCTGGCCGGCCGCCAGGCGGTCGCCGTGCCGCTGCGGGTCAGCCCCTCGACGACCCCGGCCGGGCTGGACGCGGCCGACCTGGTCTACGCCGAGTTCGCCGAGTCCGACACGCTGCACCTGACCGCGGTGTTCCACTCCCGTGACGCCGCCAAGGTCGGCCCGGTCACCGAGATCCGCCCGGTCGACATCCGGTCGGTCGCCGTGCTGCGCCCCGTCGTCGGCTACGCCGGCGGCCCCACCGGCTTCCTGACCCAGTTCGAGAAGTCCGGGCTGGCCGGGGTCACCCCGGACGACGGCGACGCCATCGACGACGGGTACACCTCGACGGCCGCGCTGCTCAAGGCCGCGCCGAAGGGCGGCCAGCCGCCCACGCCACCCCTCGACCACGCCACCGACGGCGCCGTACTCGCCGGGCGGGACCTCGTCCCGGCCACCGAACTGTCGGTCACCGTCTCCGGCGGCCCGCCCATGGTCTGGCGGTACGACCAGCAGAAGTCGCTCTGGGTGGGCAAGGTGGGCACCGCGAAGGTGAGCGCCGCGTCGGTGATCGTGCTGACCATGGAATACCGGACCCTCGACGTCCGGAACCCGTCGCCGCGGTCGCTCCCGTCGGCGAACGTCTTCGGTGAGGGCGCGGTGGTGGCGGTCTCCGGGCCGTCCAGCGCGAAGGGCCGGTGGCGCAAGCCGGGTCTGGGGATGGTCTGCACCCTCGCCGACGCCGGCGGCGACCTCCTGCACCCGCAACCCGGCAACGCCTGGGTGATCTACGCGCCGACCACCGCCAAGGTCACCGTGAAATGAGCACCGTCACCCCGCCCCGCCCGGCGCGCGGGTCGGCCCCGGTCGACGCGGCGGGACCGCCGCCCGCCGGGAACCGGCTCCCGCCGGCCACGATGCGGCCGAAGGGCTGGTCGCTGCGGTTGCCCACGGCGTGGCCGCTGATCGCGCTCTTCGTGCTCTACCCGCTGTGGTGGGCGCTCGGGGTGTCCAGCTTCGTCTTCGTCATCTTCGCGGTGCCGATGCTGGTGCAGATGGTCCGCCGGGGCCCGCTCCGGGTGCCGCCGGGCTTCGGGATCTGGCTACTCCTGCTGCTCTGGCTGGTTCTCTCCGCCGCGATGCTCGGCCTCACGGCGCCGAACACGCTGCCGCCCGGCGGCGGCGGCCGGTACATCGGCTGGGCCATCCGGCTGGCCAACTTCGTCAGCATGACCGTGGTCATGCTCTACGTCTACAACCTGGGCGAGCGGGAGCTGTCCCGGCGCCGGGTCGTCCGGCTCTTCGGGTTCATGGGCGTGGTCGTGGTGATCGGCGGCTGGCTCGGCTCGCTCTTCCCGACCCTCGGCTTCGTCGCGCCGCTGCGGTTCATCCTGCCGCACTCGATCGCCAGCCAGCCCTTCGTCGCCTCGCTCATGGACGTGAAGTTCGCCCAGGTCCAGCAGGTGATCGAGGGCGAGGCCAGCTCGCCCCGGCCGTCCGCGCCGTTCACCTACACGAACTCCTGGGGCGAGAACACGGCGATCCTGCTCGTCTGGCTGATCGTCGGCTGGGTGGTGCTGGGTAAGCCGCTGCGCCGGGTGGCCGGCGTGGCCATCGCGCTGGCCGCGATCTTCCCGATCATCTACTCACTCAACCGCGGCCTCTGGATCGGCCTCGGCATCTCCGCGGTCTACGTGGCGATCCGGCTCGCCCTGCGCGGCCGGATGGTGGTCCTCGGCGGGCTCGCCCTGGCGGTCGGTCTGATCGGGGTGCTGATCGTCGCCACACCGCTGGGCCGCACCTTCGACGAGCGACTCCAGAACGGGCACAGCGACGACATCCGCACCACCCTCTCCGAGGGCGCGGTCACCGCGGCGAACCACTCACCGATCCTCGGCTACGGCGGCAACCGGGCGCTGATCGGCAGCAACCGGTCGATCGCCATCGGCAAGTCCGACGACTGCAAGCAGTGCGGCAACCGGGAGCTGGGCAGCAACGGCCAGCTCTGGGCGCTGCTGGTCGGCCAGGGCTACGTGGGCGCGATCGCCTACAACGGCTTCTTCCTCTACTGCCTCTGGCGTTACCGGCGCGACCACAGCGCCATCGGGATCGCCGGCAGTCTCGTGCTCATCCTCATGCTCTTCTTCCAGTTCACCTACGGCGCACTGGAAGCCACCCTCGCCTACGGCCTGATCTCGGTCGCCCTGCTCGCCCGCAACGACCGGCTCCGCCGGGCGCTCGCGCCGGCGCCGCCCCGGGGCACCGTGGCCGGGCTACGGGCCCGACTGGAAGCAGCCGGTGACCGCTGATGGTGTTCCGCGTACCCCCGGACGGCGACGGCCGCTCCGCCTACCTCGGTGAGCTGGCCGGGCTGATCTGGCCCGAGCCGGCGGAACCCGCCCTGCGCAGGGGCGGCGCCGGCTGGGTGGTGGTGCCGTCGGCGTCCCGCCCCCGGCTGCTGGTCCCGACCGGCTCCGGCCGCGCCGCGGCGAGCGCCGTCCGGCACTCCACCGAGGCGGTCGGCCGCAAGGCCAGGCTGGTCCGGCAGGGCCTGGCCACCGCGTTCCGGCTCGGGCTGGGGCCGCTCGTGTTCCGCGACCGGCTGGTGGTGGCCGGCGGTGGGCTGGACGCGTACCTGGCCGAGGTGCTGGGCGAGCGGGCGCTGGTCAGCCTGCACATCGGGCCGGCCCGGGCGAACCGCAAGCCGGTGCTGCAACTGCTCGCCCCGGACGGCCGGGCCCTCGGGTACGCGAAGCTGGGCGTCGACCCGCTGACCCGCGCGCTGGTCGACGCGGAGGCCGCCGCGCTGGCCCGGCTTGCCGGCCTGCCGCTCGGCCCGGTGACCGTGGCCGGGGTACGCCACCACGGCGACTGGCACGGGCACGCGCTGCTGGTGCAGGAGGCGCTGCCGGTGCGGCTGCCCCGGGCCACCCCGGCCGCCGCCGAGGCGGCCGAGCGGGCGGCCATGGTGGCGGTCGCCGGCTGTCTGGGCGTACGCCGGCGGTCCTGGGCCGGGAGCGACCACGCGGCCCGGCTGGCCGACGCGGTGGACGCGCTCGGCGCGCGCCCGGAGGCCGGGCGGCTGCGCGCGGTGCTGAAGACGGTCGCGGACCTGGATCCGACGGTCGCGTTCGGCGCCTGGCACGGCGACTGGAACGGCGGCAACAGCGCGGTGCTGGCCGACGGCCGGGTGCTGGTCTGGGACTGGGAGCGGTTCGAGGCGGACGTGCCGGTCGGCTACGACGCGCTGCACCGGGTGGTGCAGACCGCGATCGGCAACGACGGGGTGGAGCCGACCGAGGCCGCGCGGGCGCTGATCGCCGGGGCGGCGCGGAGCCTGGCGCCGTTCGACGCCGACGGCCGGGGCACCGACCTGGTCGCCGTGCTCTACCTCGTGGAGCTGGCGGCACGCTATCTCCGGGACCGGCAGGCGGAGGCGGGTGCGCGACTGGGGCACGTCGACACCTGGCTGCTGCCCGCCGTGGAGGAGCACCTGGCCCGTCGGGCCCGGTGAGAGTGAGGAGTGGGGACGTGACGCTGGCCAAGGAGCAGGCGCTCCGCGCGGTGAAGTCGGTGAGCCGGACGGTCGGTCGGTTGACCGCCGGGTCGCGGATGGTGCCGGGATTCCTGATCGTGGGGGCGCAGCGCTGCGGCACCACCTCGCTGTTCAAGACGCTCTCGCAGCATCCGGGGATGCTGCCGCCCGCCTATCACAAGGGCGTGCACTACTTCGACATGGACTACCACCGGGGGATGAGCTGGTACCTCGGGCACTTCCCCACCACCGGCAAGGCGGAGGCGGTGAAGGCGCAGCTCGGCGTACGCGGGATCACCGGCGAGTCGAGCCCCTACTACATGTTCCACCCGCTGGCCGCGCAGCGGATCGCCCGGGACCTGCCCTCGGTGAAGCTGCTGGTGCTGCTCCGCGACCCGGTGGAGCGGGCCTACTCGGCGCACTCGCACGAGCTGGCCCGGGGCTACGAGACCGAGCGGGACTTCGAGCGGGCGCTGGCGCTGGAGGAGCAGCGGACGGCCGGTGAGCGGGAGCGGATGACCGCCGACCCGACGTACTCGAGCCACCACCTGCAGCACAACGCCTACCTGGCCCGCGGGCGCTACATCGAGCAGGTGGAGCGGCTGGAGGCGCTGGTCGGCCGGGAGCGGCTGCACGTGATCGACAGCGACGACTTCTTCGCCGATCCGCGCCCGTCCTTCGACGCGGTCTGCGACTTCCTCGGCCTGCCCCGGTGGGCGGACATCGCCTTCGGCAAGCACAACTCGCGGTCCCGCTCGCCCATGTCGGCCGAGCTGCGGGCCCGGCTGGAGGACCACTTCGCACCGTACGACGAGCGGCTGGCCTCCTGGTGGGGACGCGTGCCGTCGTGGCGGCGGTGACCCGGGCGGACGCCGGCGCCACCCCGACGCTGACCGCACCGGCCGGCGGCCCCGGTGCGGGCGCGGGCCTGGGCGGCGCGGCCCGGCAGGGCTTCGCCAACCTGGTCGGGGTGGGCCTTGCCGCGGTGGCCGGCTTCGGCCTGAACATCGTCATCGCCCGGGGCTGGTCGGTCCGCGAGGCCGGCATGTTCTTCGCGGCGACCAGCGCCTTCATGATCGCCGCCTCGGCGGCCCGGCTCGGCACCGACGTGGGGACCGTCTACTTCGTCAGCCGGCACCGGACCCTCGACGAGCGGGACCGGATCCGTGGCACGATCCTGGCCGGGCTGCTGCCGGTGCTGGCGGTGGGCGTGCTGCTCGGCCTGGCCGGTTGGCTGGCCGCCCCGGCGCTGGCCGAGGCCACCATGCCGGAGGCCGGTCCGGGCGCGGTGACCGCGCTGCGCATCCTGCTGGCCTTCGTGCCGCTGGCCGCGCTGAACGACTACGCGCTCGCCGCCTGCCGCGGGTTCGGCCAGATGCGGCCGTTGCTCACCGTGGAACGGCTCGGCCGCACG
Source organism: Micromonospora sp. NPDC005707 (assembly GCF_040631005.1). Classification (NCBI taxonomy): domain Bacteria; kingdom Bacillati; phylum Actinomycetota; class Actinomycetes; order Micromonosporales; family Micromonosporaceae; genus Micromonospora; species Micromonospora sp. NPDC005707. Next base: position 381,904 of record NZ_JBEXYR010000008.1, on the reverse strand, counting down.
CTGGTGCAGTTCCTGGCCGTGGCGGTGGCCGCCTGGCTCGGGCTCTCCGCCACCGTCGCCCTGCCGCTGGCCTGGGTGGTGCCCTACCTGATCGCCGCGGCGGTCGCCCTGGCCTGGCTGGGCAAGCTGGTCCGCCGTGCCGGCCGGAACGTGACCCGGCCGGTGCCGGCGGGCGAGCTGGTCGGGCCGTTCTGGCGGTTCACCGGCCCGCGCGCCGTCAGCAGCCTGGCCGCGATCGTGGTGCAGCGGCTGGACATCGTGCTGCTCAGCGCCCTGCGCGGGCCGGCCGACGCGGCTGTCTACACGGCGGCGACCCGGTTCCTGGCGCTGGGCCAGCTCTCCAGCGTCGCGCTCTCCAGCTCGGTGCAGCACCGGCTGGCCGCCGCCTTCGCCCGTGACGACCGCGCCGAGGCGCGGCAGCTCTACCAGGCCGCCACCGGGTGGCTGGTGCTGCTCTCCTGGCCGGCCTACCTGGTGTTCGCGGCGTTCGCCACGCCGATGCTGGCGCTGTTCGGCTCCGGCTACGGCGACGGTCACCGGGTGGTGGTGCTGCTCGCGCTCACCATGCTGGTCGCCACCGGCTGCGGCATGGTCGACATGGTGCTGAACATGGCCGGCCGGACCGCCTGGACGTTCTACAACGCGATGGCCGGCACGGTGCTCAACGTGGTCGCCAACGTCCTGCTCATCCCGCGCTACGGCATCCTCGGCGCGGCCCTGGCCTGGACGGTCTCCATCCTCCTGACCAACCTGGTGCCGCTGACCCAGCTCTGGTGGTCGATGCGGCTGCACCCGTTCGGGGCCGGCACCCGCGCCGCGATGGCGTTGGCCGTCGCCGCGTTCGGCCTGCCGCTCGGGCTGGCCAGCCTGCTCGACGCCTCGGCGCCGGTGCGCGCGCTGGTGGCGGTCGGCGGCGCGGCGGCGTACCTGGCCGGCGCCTGGCGCTGGCGGACCACCCTGCACCTCGACGCGCTGCGCGCGCTGCGGCGGGGCCGCAACCGCGCCGGCGCGAACCCGGCCTGACCCGTTCCTGCGTACCGATGGGACCCCGATGACCAGCAGCACGCCCCTCTCCCCGCACTCCGGCCTGTCGACCGTGAAGGCCGCGAGGCTCGCCGCCGTCGGCCTGCTGGCGGACCGGAAGGAACGCCGGGAGCTGGAGCGGCCGGTGGAGGCCGCGAACCGCAAGCTCAGCCTGAAGGTCGAGCGGCCGATCTTCATTCTCGGCGCGCCCCGCTCCGGCACCACGTTCCTGGGCAGCTGCGTGGGCGCGCTGCCGGACGTGTCGTACCACTTCGAGCCCCGGCTCACCAAGGCCGTGGCCCGCTGCGTGTACGAGGGAAGCTGGACCCCGCAGCGGGCGGCCCGCTACTTCCGCGGCTACTACGGGGCGCTGCTCGCCGCCTCCGGCCACGGCGGGCTGCGGTTCGCCGAGAAGGACCCGGAGAACTGCTTCATCGTGCCGTTCCTGACCGAGGTCTTCCCGGACGCGGTCTTCCTGCACGTCTACCGGGACGGCCGGGACGTCGCGGTGTCGCACGCCGAGCAGCCGTGGCTGAACGCGGCCTCGACGGGCACCGGACAGAGCGGACGCGGGGGCACGCCGTGGGGCGCCGCGCCCCGGTTCTGGGTGGAGCCGGAGCGGCGCGACGAGTTCAGCCGGGTCTCCGACCTGGGCCGGTCCGCGTGGATGTGGCGCCGCTTCACCGGCAGCGCGCTGGCCCAGCTCGCCGAGGTGCCGGCGGAGCGCGTCCGGCACCTCCGCTACGAGGACATCGTCAACCGGCCGGCCGAGGCGGCCGAGGTGGTCGCCGATTTCCTGGCGGTCGACGACCCGGCCGGCCGGCAGGCGCTGCACGCCCGGTTCGCCAAGGCCCGGCCGAACTCGGTCGGCCGCTGGCGGCAGCGACTGACCGAACAGGACCTGGCCGACGTGCTCGCCGAGGCTGGGCCGCTGCTCAGGGACCTCGGCTACACCGCGTGAGGCCCGTCGCAGCGGTAGAGTGCCAGGGGTCGCCCGCCCGTCCCGGCGCGCCGCTCCGCTGACGCGGGGCCGCCGGGGCCGACGACCGTGGGGCCGGCGACCATCCTGGGGAGAGGTTGCGGTGGTACGACGGTTACGACGGACGATGGCGTCCGTGTTCGCCCTGGCCTGTCTCGTGCCGGCGGTGGCCGGCTGTGACTTCGGCTCCACCGGCGGGCCGGACGATGCGACGACGGCGGCGGCGCCGCCCCCGCCCACGGTGACGCCCCGGACCGGCCCGGTCCGGACCACCGGGCGCGGGCCGGAGCTGCCGGAGAGGGGCGCCTGGGTGGGCGCCTGGGTCAAGCCGCAGTTCCACAACGCCACCGGGCGGGCCGCCGCGTTCGACGAGTTCAACCGCGCGGCCGGCGGCGAACTGGCCATCGCGCACATGTTCCACGAGTGGAACGAGGCCTTCCCGGGCGCCACGGAGCGGGCCTTCCAGTCCCAGGGGAAGCTCCAGATGATCTCCTGGCAGGGCACCGACACCCGGTCGACGGTCAGCGGCGTCTACGACACCCTGATCCGGCAGCGGGCCGCCGACGTCAAGGCGTTCGGGGTGCCGGTGCTGCTGCGCTACCGGTGGGAGATGGACCGGCCGAACCTGGCCGCCAGCATGCACTCCCCGGAGGACTACGTCGCCGCCTGGAAACACGTCCGGGCCATCTTCACCGAGGCCGGCGTCACCAACGCGGCCTGGGTGTGGTGCCCGCACGCGGACGGCTTCGCCGAGCCCGACCGGGACGCCGCCGCCTACTACCCCGGTGACGACCAGGTCGACTGGCTCTGCGCCGACGTCTACCCCGGCCCGGAGTGGAACAGCTTCACCGACCGGATGGACCACTTCATGGCCTTCGCCCAGAAGCACCCGCGGCCCGTGGTGATCGGGGAGTTCGGGCTCACCCAGGAGGGGCGGCCCGGCCAGCGGGCCGACTGGATGCGCGAGGTCGGGCCGTACCTGAAGAAGCACCCGCAGATCAAGGCAGCCGTCTACTTCGCCGCCCGACAGACCACGAAACCCCTGTACGACAGCACCTTCGGCAACGACCCGGAGAGCGAGGCGGTGTTCCGCGAGATGGCCACCGACCCGTACTTCAATCCGCCGCCGCCGGACCTCAGTGTCTCCTCGACACCACCCTCCGTACCGGGTCGATGATCTTCCCTCGTCTTTTCGTGTGACCTGGTGCGTTTGCTCGGTCAAAAACGCCGATCCCGGGTGGACGGGCGACGGCCGGATGCGAGAAGGTATTGCTCTCACGTCTGCGGTCGGCCGTGCGGCGCCCCACCTCGCGCCGGCACCGGCCATCACCGCAGCGCCTCCGACGTTTCCCCCGGAGTAGCCTGTGCCTTCCTCGATCCTGAGACACCGCTCGGTGTCCGCTCTCGGCGCCGCCGTGCTCGGCATCGCCACCCTTTTCACCCCCGTACCCGCGCTCGCCGCACCCGCCCCGGACCACACCACGCTGGTCAGCGAGGTGCCGACGGACAAGACGCCGAACATCAACGACGGCAACGTCGTGGCCATCTACGACGCCGGCAGCAAGGTGATCGTCGGTGGTTCGTTCACCAAGGCGCAGAACCGCGGCTCCGCGACCACCGAGGTCGCGCGCAGGGGAGTGCTGGCCTTCGACAAGGCCACCGGCAAGCTCGACGACTCCTTCGCCCCGGTGCTCGACGGCGATGTGACCGCGCTGATCGCCGGGCCGACGCCGGGCACGGTCTACGTGGCCGGCACCTTCAACAAGGTCGGCGACAAGAACTTCCGGAAGCTGGTCCTGCTGAACATCGCGGACGGCACGCCGGTGGACACCTTCAAGAATCAGGCGTTCAACGGCACGGTCACCGACATCGCCCTGGTCGACGGCCACCTCCTGGTGGGCGGCATCTTCAGCACGGTGCTCGGCACCACCCGCAACGGGCTGGCCTCGCTGAACCCGACCACGGGCGCGGTGACCGACTACCTCACCGTGGGTCTGACCGAGAACCACAACTGGACCAGCACCAACGGCGGCGCCAAGGCCGGCGTCGGTGTGGAGAAGCTGACCGTCTCGCCGGACGGCAAGCACCTCGTGGTCATCGGCAACTTCAAGAAGGCCGACGGCGTCGTCCACGACCAGATCGTCCGGATCGACCTGGGCGAGAGCACGGCGACCATCGCCGACTGGAACACCGACCGCTACTCGGCGGCCTGCAAGTACACCTCGTTCGACTCGTACGTGCGGGACGTGCAGTTCTCCCCGAACGGCAAGTACTTCGTCGTGGTGACCACCGGCGCGTCGTACCCGGGAACGCTCTGCGACTCGGCGGCCCGCTGGGAGACCAGCGCCAGCGGCGACGGCCAGCAGCCGACCTGGGTCAACTACAGCGGCGGCGACACCTTCCTCTCCACCGGGATCAGCGAGGAGGCCATCTACGTCGGCGGCCACTTCCGCTGGTCGAACAACCCGCTCGCGCGGGACAAGGCGGGCCCCGGCGCGGTGCCGCGGGCCAGCATCGCGGCCCTCGACCCGGTCAGCGGCCTGCCCCTGTCCTGGAACCCGGGCCGCCACCCCCGCGGCTACGGCGTCACCGAGATGCTGGTGACCCCGCAGGGCCTCTGGCTGGGCAGCGACCAGGAGTACATCGGCGACTTCGACTACCAGCGGAAGCGGCTCGCCTTCTTCCCGCTGAGCGACGGCGCCACCCCGCACTCCACCAGCACCAAGGGCCTGCCCGGCAACGTCTACCAGGCCGGCCGCGCGGCGCAGAGCGAGGTCCTCTACCGGGTCAACGCCGGCGGTCCGGCCATCCCGGCGACCGACGGCGGCCCGGACTGGGCCGGCGACACCGCCGCCGCGCCCAGCCCGCACCACAACACCGGCAACAGCGTCTCGACCTACCCGACGAACGCGACGTTCGACGCCACGGTGCCGGCGAGCACCCCGGCGACTCTGTTCAACGCCGAGCGCTGGGACGCGGCGACCGCCCCGGACATGCAGTGGGACATCCCGATCGCCGCGGGCACCCGCGTCGACGTGCGCCTCTACCTGGCCAACCGGTACGCCAGGACCGGCGTGGTCGGCGCACGCAAGTTCGACGTCAGCATCGACGGCGTGCTCAAGCTGAACGACTTCGACCCGGTGGCCAGCGCCGGCGGCACCGACCGCGGCACCATGCGGTCCTTCTCCCTGGTCAGCGACGGCGTGGTCGACATCGACTTCGGCCGGGTGGTGGAGAACCCGCTCGTCCAGGGCATCGAGATCGTGAAGACCGCGCCGACGCCGGACGCGGCGGACATCCTCTACCGGGTCAACGCCGGTGGCGACCAGCTGGCCGCGTCGAGCGGGCCGGCCTGGGCCGCGGACACCGTGGCGGCGCCGAGCAGCTACCACAACACGGGTAGCAACGTCTCGACGTACACCACCAACGCGACGCTCGACGCCACCGTGCCGGCCGGCACTCCCGGGGCGCTGTACAACAGCGAGCGCTGGGACCTGGCGACCGCCCCGGACATGCAGTGGGACTTCCCGGTCCCGGCGGGCACCCCGGTCCAGGTGCGGCTCTACCTGGCCAACCGCTTCAACGGCACCGCCACGGCCGGCAAGCGCAAGTTCGACGTCAGCATCGACGGCGTGCTCAAGCTGAACGACTTCGACGCGATCGCCGCCATCGGCGCCACCAACAAGGGCACCATGCGGGCCTTCGCGGTCACCAGCGACGGCAACATCGACATCGACTTCGGTCGGGTCGTGGAGAACCCGCTGGTCCAGGGCATCGAGATCGTGAAGCTCCCGCCGGTGCCGCCGGCCACCACGGTGGACAGCATCACCAAGCGGTCGTACGACGGCGCTACCGCGGTAGGCAACGCGACCACGGTGGCCAACTCGGACAGCACCCGGTGGTCCACGGTGAAGGGCGCCTTCTGGGTCGGCGGTGACCTGTTCTACGGCGTCAACGGCGACCTCTACAAGCGCTCGTTCGACGGCGAGGCGTTCGGCACCCCGAAGAAGCTCGACCCGTACCACGACGCCAAGTGGGACCTGGTCGTCACCGGCTCCGCCCCGGAGGGCTCGACCTACGCGGGCATGACGGTCAACTTCTCCGCCGAGCTGCCCAACGTGACCGCCATGTTCTACACCGGCGGCCGCATCTACTACACGCTGGCCGGCCAGAGCACCCTGTTCTGGCGCTGGTTCACGCCCGACACCGGCGTCGTCGGTGCCGAGCGGGGCACGGTCACCGGCACCACCGCCTTCGCCGACGCGAACGGCCTGTTCCTGGACGGCGACAACCTCTACGTCGTCTCCCGCACCACCGGCAACCTCTCCTCGATGGCGTGGTCGGACGGCGCGCCGACCGGCTCCGCCACCGTGCGCAGCGGCCCGGGCGTCGACAACGTGGACTGGCGGGGCACCGCCGTCTTCGTCGGCCCCTGACCCGAGGCGGTACGACACGACGATGGCCCGGCCGGTATCGGCCGGGCCATCGCCCTTTCCGTCGTCGGTTCAGACCCGGGGCGCCGTGTGCTCCCGCGCCCAGACCCGCATGAGGTCGCGTACCGAGATCACCCCGGCCACCTCCCGGCCGTCGAGCACCACCAGGTGCCGGAAGCCGCCCCGGGCCATCGCGGCGGCCGCCTCCTCCACGGTCCAGTCCGGGCCCGCGTAGACCACGTCCCAGGTCAGGTGGGCTCCGGTGCGTTCGACGTCGGGGTCGAGCCCGGCCCCGATCGCGTTGAGCACGTCGCGTTCGGTCATGATCCCGACCCCCTCGGAGTCCGGGTCGATCACGACCGCCGACCCGACCCGCCGGGCCGACATCATCCGGGCCGCCTGGCGGAGCGTGTGCTCCGGGCCGACCACGAGAATCTCACTGGACATCGCTTCCCGTACCTGCATCACATCACTCCTGTGGGACGGCGGCCTCGGTACGGACATGGTGGGCCATCGATGCGGAACGGGACAAGACCGGGCATCGCCACGAACGGCCCCGGATCGCTACTGTCGTGAGGTGCCCACCGAGCCCCTCCGCTGCGCCGGCGCGCTGATCGTGGACGACGACGGCCGCATCTTCATCCAGCGCCGGTCCCCCGAGCGGCGTCTCTTCCCCAACTGCTGGGACATCGTCGGCGGCCACCTCGAACCGGGCGAGGAGGTGGACGACGCGCTGCGCCGGGAGGTCACCGAGGAGACCGGCTGGACCGTCTCGCACGTGCTCGGCCAGGTCGGCGAATACCGGTACACCGGCGACGACGGGCTGACCCGGGTCGAGACCGACTTCCTGGTCCGGGTGGACGGCGACCTGAGCCGGCCCCGACTGGAGGCGGGCAAGCACACCGAGTTCCGCTGGCTGGCGGAGCAGGACGTCGACCTGCTCGACGAGCACCGCGACGTCAACGACGGGCTGATCCGGCGGATCGCCGAGAACGCGTTCGCCGCCCTGCGTTCGATCGGTCTGTGAGCGCGACGATTCCGGGCCGCGGCGCTCCGCGGTCTCCGACGCACCGGGTCGGCCCGGGCGACGCCGTCGAACTGCCGCCGCACCGGTTCGCGGGGCTGGTCGCCCCGGCCGTCGACCGGGCCTTCGTCGCCGGCATGCTCGCCGGCCGCGACGGCGGCGGCGCGGAGCTGAGTTCCCGGTACGGGGGACCCGCCGCCACCGGCTTCCTCGTGGAGTTCCGCACCCGGCTGGCCGTACCGGGCGGCACGGTGGACGCCGCGGGCTTCGCGGCGGTGACCCGCTACCGGGACCCGGCCGCCTGCCAGCGGGCGCTGGACAAGCAGGTCGCGTACGGGATGATCCAGCGCTTCCCGGACGGCGGCTTCTGCGCCACCGAGCGCGGGCTGGCCTTCCTGGCCGAGCTGTTCGGCGTGCACGCCGAGGTGACCGAGGAACTGTGGGCGGGGCACGACGAGCGGGTGGCGCGGCTGGTCCCGGCCCTGGGCCGGGTGCTGGCCTACGCGTTCGCGTCGGCGGGGCCCGGCGCCTTCGCGACCATGGCCCCGCCGCACGAGCCGGACGGCACCCCGCCCGGGGTGCTGCTGCTCAACCGGCTGGGCACGCTGCGCTACCACCGCGCGGACGCGCACGCGGCGGCGTGGACGGCGGCGGGGCACACCGCGGCCAGCGTCGTCGAGCTGCCCGCGGGCCCGGAGCGGCTGGCGATCGAGCAGGAGACGGACCGGCGGGCGGCCGGCCCGTGGGCGGTGCTCGCCGCCGAGGAACGCCTGGAGCTGCTCGCCGACCTGGCGGCCCTGCCGGGCTGAACCACGGCCGGCCGCGGCACGACGATATCCTCCACCGAGTGGAGCGCAGTCGAGAAGAGGATGGTGCCGGCATGATCGGGATGGTGCTCGCCGCCGGTGCGGGGCGCCGGCTGCGCCCGTACACCGACACCCTGCCCAAGGCCCTGGTGCCGGTCGACGGGGAGACCACCATCCTCGACATCGCCCTGCGCAACCTCGCCGAGGTGGGGCTGACCGAGGTCGTGATCGTGGTCGGCTACGCGGCGGACGCGGTCCGGCAGCGGCAGGCCGCGCTGGAGGAGAAGTACGGCGTCACGATCACCCTCGTGCACAACGACAAGGCCGAGGAGTGGAACAACGCGTACTCGCTCTGGCTGGCCCGGGAGCACTTCTCCCGGGGGGTGCTGCTGGTCAACGGCGACACCGTGCACCCGGTGAGCGTGGAGAAGACCCTGCTGGCCGAGCGCGGCCCCGGCATCCTGCTGGCCGTCGACAACATCAAGGCGCTGGCCGAGGAGGAGATGAAGACCACCTTCGACGCGGCCGGCCAGCTCACCCGGATCACCAAGCTGATGGACCCGGGCGAGGCGTACGGCGAGTACATCGGCGCGACGCTGATCGAGCCGCAGGTGGCGGGCGCGCTCGCGGACGCCCTGGAGGCGACCTGGCGGCGCGACCCGAACCTCTACTACGAGGACGGCTACCAGGAGTTCGCCGACCGGGGCGGCGAGGTGCGGGCCGCGCCGATCGGCGACGTCTCCTGGGTCGAGGTCGACAACCACGCCGACCTGGCCCGGGCGCGGGAGATCGCGTGCCGCTACTAGCCCGGACGATCCTCACCCCGCTGCACATCGACGTGCGGCGCGGTGCGGTGGCCGACCTGGCCGCGATCCTGGCCGACGGGCGGATCTCCGCCGGCGGCGACGTGGCGGTGGTGGTCGGCCCCGGGCAGGGCGAGCAGATCGCCGAGCTGATCCGCCCCTCACTGCGGTCGGCCGACCTGTTCACCGTGGCCGGCGGCACCCTGGACGCCGCCGACGACCTGGGCGCGAAGCTGCGCAACCGGTCGTACGACGCGGTGGTGGGCATCGGCGGCGGCAAGACCATCGACGTGGCGAAGTACGCGGCGACCCGGCGCGGGCTGCCCATGGTCACCGTGGCGACCGCGCTGGCCAACGACGGCATCGCCTCGCCGGTGGCCAGCCTGGTCACCGAGGGCATCAAGGGCTCCTACGGGGTGCACATCCCGATCGCCGTGATCGTGGACCTGGACTTCGTCGAGGCGGGGCCGGAGCGCCACAACCGGGCCGGCATCGGCGACGTCGTGAGCAACATCAGCGCCCTGGCCGACTGGGAGCTGGCCCGGCAGGTCCGCGGGGAGCCGGTCGACGGCCTCGCCGCCTCGCTGGCCCGAATGGGCGCCGAGGCGGTGCTCGCCCACCGGGGCGACATGAGCGACGACAGCTTCGTCACGGTGCTCGCCGAGGCGCTGATCTCCACCGGCCTGGCCATGGCGGTCTGCGGCACCAGCCGCCCGGCCAGCGGCGGCTGCCACGAGATCATGCACGCCGTCGACTCGCTCTACCCGGGCACCGCCTCGCACGGCGAGCTGGCCGGGCTGGGCGCCCTGTTCTGCACCTTCCTCCGGGGCGACGAGCGCAAGCTCACCGAGATGTCGGCCTGCCTGGCCCGGCACGGCCTGCCCCGGCTGCCCGCCGACGTGGGCCTGACCGACGAGCAGTTCGTGGAGGCGGTGCAGTTCGCGCCGGCCACCCGGCCGGACCGCTACACCATCCTCGAACACCTGGCGATGTCGCCTACCGAGACGCGGGAGCGGCTGGCAGACTACGCCGGTGCACTCCGCGACCACCTCGGCTGAGCCGTCCCGCCCCTCCGTCGCCGACTTCCACCGGGTCAACCGGGGCGGCGGCCTGTTCAGCGAGTCGATCAGCCAGTGGATCGGCGCCGCCTTCGCGCTGGTCGCCCAGCGCCTGGGGCTGCGCCCGACCGCGCTGACCATCACCAACCTGGTGCTCGGCCTGGCCGCCTCGGTCACCGTGGTCGCGCTCGCCGACGACGTGGCGGCGGGGTCCGTCCCGGCCTGGGCGGTCGGGCTGGTCGCCCTGGTCGCCTGGCAGATCGCGTACGCGCTGGACTGCGCGGACGGTCAGCTCGCCCGGGTCACCGGGCAGGGCAGCGCGGCCGGCGCCCGGGTCGACGTGCTCTGTGACGTGGCCGCCCAGATCGCCCTGGTCACCGCGCTCGGCGCGACCGCCGTGGCGCAGCGCCCGTCGACGCCCACCTGGCTGGTGGCGGTCTTCGCCGGCACCTGGATGGTCAACCTGGTCACCTCGGTGATGCAGGCCGGCCCCAACGCGGCCAGCATGGTCACCTCGACCTCGCTCCCGGTCCGCCTGGCGAAGCTGGTCCGCGACTACGGCGCCGTGATCTTCCTGGCCGGCCTGGTCCTGACCGTGGCCCCCGCCCTGACCGTCTGGGTGATCGTCGCCTTCACGATCGTCAACGGCGGCTTCCTCCTGGCCAGCATCGCCTTCGCCGCCCGCGCCTCCCTCCGCTGACGGTGAGGCCTCGCCTCACCGTCAGCCGGCCGCCACCCCGAGTGGCGCCGCGGTGAGGGCCGGGTGGGTCAGTGGGGGGTGGGGGTTACGGCCGCGTAGATGTCGATGAGGCGCTTGGTCACCACGTCGGGGTGGAAGGTGCGCTCGTAGCGGGTGCGGGCGGCCGGGGCGAGCGTTGGCGCGCCGGCCCGGGCCACGGGGAGGGCGGCGGCCAGCGCCTCCGTGTCGGGCGCGACCACCCAGCCGGCCTCGCCGCGCTGCACCCCGCGGGGCAGGGAGACGTGCCCGTCGCCGGGCGCCGCGGTGGCCACCTCGGCCGGGCCGGTGCCGGCCGGCTCCCGGGGATCGTCCGCGCCGACCAGGTACGGGATGCCGCCCAGCGCGGTGCCGAGCACCGGCCGGCCGCTGGCCAGCGCCTCGATGATCACGGTGGGCAGCACGTCGTGCCAGGTGGAGGTGGCCAGCACCACGGCGCTGTCGGCCAGCACGGCGCGTACCCCGGCCCGGTCCAGCTGGCCCAGGTAGACCACGTCGGGCCGCTCGGCGGCGGCCGCCTCGGCCAGCGGGCGCAGCTCGCCGTCGCCGGCGATCCGCAGCGGGCCCAGTGACCCCACCGGGTGCCGCCGCCAGGCGTTCAGCAGCAGGTCGAGCCCCTTCTCCGGGCTCAGCCGGCCCATGAAGAGGAACCCGTCACCGGGCGGCGCCGGGGTCCCCGGGTCGGGCACCGCGTTGGGCTTGACCACGATCCGCTCGTCCGGGATGCCGTAGTCGCGCAGGTGGTCGGCGACCGCGGTGGTGAGCGCGATGTACCGGTCCACCGACTTCCAGGTCGGGCGGTGCACGGCGAGCGTGGTGGCCATCAGGGCGCTCTGTGCCCGGGAGCCCCGGTAGCAGCGGTGCACGATCGCCGGCACGCCCAGCGTCCGGCCCCGGCAGTCCTGGCAGATCACGCCGTCGCGGAAGTAGAGCCCGGAGGAGCAGACCTGGCGGTAGTTGTGCACCGTTTGCACCACCGGCACGCCGCGCTTGTGCGCGGTCCGCACCACCCAGGGCGAGAGCAGCGGGTACGGGTTGTGCAGGTGCAGCACGTCCGGGCGGTGCTCGGCGAGCAGGCGGTCCAGGTCGTGCTGGGCCTTCGGGGCCCAGATCGGCGAGATCGGCAGCAGCGCCTTGGCCGGCTTCGACATCGAGGGGATCTCGTCGGAGCTGCGCAGGAACGGCAGCACCTCGACCCCGGCCGCGGTCAGCTGGGCGATCTCCGCGTCGACGATGGTGTTCTCGCCGGAGGGCTGGGCTTCCCGGTACCGGTTGTGCGCCACCACGATTCTCACGGAGCTCGCCTCTCGTTCGCGACTGCGGGACTCGCAAGCTCATTCCTCGCGCTCACGGCAAAGAAGGCTACCTTTGTACGGTGCCTGAACTACCGGAGGTGGAAGCGCTCGCCGGCTACCTGCGCGAGCGGGCGGTCGGCCGGCGGGTCGAGCGGTTCGAGGTCGCCGCGATCAGCGCGCTGAAGACGTACGACCCGCCGCCGAGCGCGGTCGCCGGCCGGGCGGTGGTCGGCGCCGCCCGCCACGGCAAGTTCCTGGATGTCCGGTTCGACGAGGGCCTGCACCTGGTGGTCCACCTGGCCCGGGCGGGCTGGCTGCACTACCGGGAGGCGTTCCCGTCGACCGCCCCGCTGCGCCCCGGCAAGGGCCCGATCGCCCTGCGGGTACGCCTCGACGACGGCTCCGGCTTCGACCTGACCGAGGCGGGCACGCAGAAGAAGCTGGCCGCGTACCTGGTGACCGACCCGGCGCTGGTGCCGGGGGTGGGCAAGCTGGGCCCGGACGCCCTGGAGGCCGATCTGGCCACCTTCGGCGCCCGGCTGCGCAGCCGCCGGGGGCAGGTCAAGGGGGTCCTGACCGACCAGTCGGTGCTCGCCGGGATCGGCAACGCGTACTCCGACGAGATCCTGCACGCGGCGAAGCTCTCCCCGTTCGCGATCACCGACCGGCTGACCGACGACCAGCTCGCCACGCTGCACGCGGCGACCCGTGCGGTGCTCGGCGACGCGGTCCGGCGCTCGATGGGGCAGCGAGCCGCCGAGCTGAAGGGCGAGAAGCGCTCCGGGCTGAAGGTCCACGCCCGGAAGGGGTTGCCCTGCCCGGTCTGTGGCGACCTCGTGCGGGAGGTCTCGTTCGCCGATTCGAGCCTCCATTACTGTCCCACCTGTCAGACCGGCGGCAAGCCGCTGGCTGACCGACGGTTGTCCCGCCTCGTACGGTGAGTAACCACACTCCCCGGTTACGGAGAGGAATCGTCCGCGGATCGCCGAAGGTCCCACTCCGCACCTCTACCGGGGCCGCCATCCATCGGTATAGTGGCTCGGTCCCCGGCTTCACAACCGACTCGGAGCCGGCCAGATCCTCGCGAGCATCATCGGACGGCTTCTCCCTCTGGGGGCGGTCCGGGCCGGGCCCGCGTGGGAGACTGGGACGGTGGGCGACCCGGGCCCTCACGGCGAGTGAGGGCGCGTGTCATGCGGGAGGACATGGGTTGAGGTGACGACAAGCCTCCAGCGCCCGGTAACCAACACAGGCCGGAGCGAGAGCGTGCGGCACGTCGACAGCTTCGAGATCCAGCCGCCGACTCCGCCGTCGCACAACGGCGTGCCCCGGTTGGCATGGGCCCGCGCCCGCCGCCGGGTGTCCCGCTGGCATCGCCCCTACATCGCGATCCTCCTGCTGCTCGACTTCGGCGCGGCGGCGCTGGCCAGCTACCTGGCCATCCAGATCTTCGAGCAGGCCGACTCCGGCTTCCGGCACGCGCCCCAGTCGTGGTTCTACACCGTCGCGTTCCTGCTGTTGCCGCTCGGCTGGCTGCTCATCCTGTGGGGCAACCGCGCCTACGACCGGCGCTACCTCGGCCTGGGGCCGGACGAGTTCAAGCGGGTGACCCGGGCCGGCGTGGCGGTCGCCGCCACCGTCTCCTTCATCGCCTTCGCGACGAAGACCTACTCGCTGTCCCGGTGGACGGTCGGCTTCGCGCTGCTCGGCGCCATGCTGCTGATCCTGCTGGGCCGGATGATCGCCCGGGCCACGCTGCACGCGCTCCGCCGCCGGGTCGGCCAGGCCGGGCACCGGATGGTGCTGGTCGGGACCCTGCCGGAGTGCCTGGAGGTCTTCACCGCGGTCACCCGCAACCCGGGGGCCGGCCTGGTCCCGGTGGCCATCCACCTCACCGACGGGTACGCCGCCGCCCGGGGCATCGAGACCCCGGTGCCGGTCTACGCCGGCCGGGACGTGCTCGCGCTGGTGCGGGAGGTCGGCGGCGACACCATCGCGGTGTGCGGCTCGGCCAGCGCCGAGCCGGGCGAGCTGCGCCGGATGGCCTGGCAACTGGAGGGCTCCGGCGTCGACCTGGTGGTCGCGCCACAGCTCACCGACATCGCGGGCCCGCGGGTGCACATCCGCCCCATCGAGGGCCTGCCGCTGCTGCACGTCGAGGAGCCGACCCTGTCCGGGCCGGCCCTGCTTGTCAAGAGCCTGATGGACCGGGTCGGCGCCGGGCTGGGCCTGCTGCTGCTGGCCCCGCTCTTCGCCGCGGTCGCCATCGCCATCCGGATCTCCGACCCCGGTCCGGTCTTCTTCCGGCAGCCCCGCGTCGGGCACGAGGGGCGCACCTTCCGGGTCTGGAAGTTCCGGACCATGTACGTCGACGCCGAGGAGCGGCTGGCCGGCCTGGTCGACCAGAACGAGACCGACGGCATGCTGTTCAAGATGAAGCAGGACCCGCGGGTCTTCCCGGTGGGCCGCTTCCTGCGCGCCTCCTCGCTGGACGAGCTGCCCCAGCTGATCAACGTGCTCTGGGGCGAGATGTCCCTGGTCGGCCCGCGTCCGCTCCCCGCCGACGACGGTGACTTCCTGGGCGACGTCCGGCGCCGGCTGCTGGTCCGCCCGGGCATGACCGGCCTCTGGCAGGTCTCCGGCCGCTCCGACCTCTCGTGGGACGAGGCGGTCCGGCTCGACCTCTACTACGTCGACAACTGGTCGCTGGCCTACGACCTGAGCATCCTGTGGCGGACCGTCGGGGTGGTGCTCGCCCGCAAGGGCGCGTACTAGCGCTCCGGGCCGCCACCCGTCAGGATCGCGGGCGTGGGTGGCAACCTCTCGGCCGTGTTCGGCGTCGTCTCGCTGGTCACCGCGCTGGCCGCGGCGCTGTGGGCGGTGTTGCGGCTGCGCGCCCGCCGGGGCATCGCCACGGCCACCCAGCGGGCCACCTACGAGGTGCTGCACACCGCCGGGCTCGCCGCCGAGCCGCTGCGGGGCGGCCTGAGCGCGGCGGGGGCGGCGAAGGCCGTACGCCATCTGCGGGCCCTGGTGGGCGCGGCCGGGCTGGCCCTGACGGACCGGGAGGCCCTGCTCGCCCTCGACGGGCACGGCGCGCACCACGGCGACCAGTTGCTCGGTGCGGCCCGGAGGGCGGTCGGCACCGGGCGTTCGACGGTGCTGCGCGAGTCGGAGCTGCACTGCGACCTGGTGGACTGCCCGGTCCGGGGCGCGGTGGTGGCCCCGCTGAGCGCCGACGGCCGGGTGGTCGGTGCGCTGGTGGCGTTGGCCGGCGAGCGGCCGGCCCCGGGCCTGGTGCAGGCGACCCTGGAGACCGCGCACTGGGCCGGCGACCAGCTCGCCCTGGCCGAGCTGGACTCGTCCCGGGAGCGCCTGGCCCGGGCCGAGGTACGTGCGCTGCGCGCCCAGATCAGCCCGCACTTCATCTACAACGCGCTGACCGCGATCGGCTCGTTCGTCCGCACCGACCCGGAGCGGGCCCGGGAGCTGATCCTGGAGTTCGCCGAGTTCACCCGCTACTCGTTTCGGGCGCACGGGGAGTTCACCACGCTGGCCGAGGAGCTGCGCTCGATCGACCGCTACCTGACGATCGAGCGGGCCCGCTTCGGCGAGCGGCTCCAGGTGCGCCTCCAGATCGCCCCGGAGGTGCTGCCGGTGACCCTGCCGTTCCTCTGCCTCCAGCCGTTGGTGGAGAACGCGGTCCGGCACGGGTTGTCCCGCAAGCCGGGCACCGGCATGGTGAGCATCGAGGCCCGGGACGCGGGCGCCGAGTGCCACATCACGGTGGAGGACGACGGGGTGGGGATGGATCCGACGACGCTGACCGCCGGCATCGCCGAGCTCGCCGGGGCCGGTAGCGACCCGGCCGACGACCCGGGCCAGCACGTCGGCCTCTCGAACGTCGACGAGCGGCTCCGGTCGGCCTTCGGGGACGGGTTCGGCCTGATCGTCGAGACCGGCCTGGGCTCGGGTACGAAGGTCAGCATGCGGGTGCCGAAGTTCCACCCCGGGGTACGGGCGACGTCATGAACGCCGCGACCGGGTTTCTCCGCGTGCTGGCGGTCGACGACGAGCCGCCGGCCCTGGACGAGCTGGCGTACCACCTGCGGGCCGACCCCCGGGTGGCCCGGCTGCACACGGCCGGCGACGCGACCGAGGCGCTGCGGGTGCTGCGCGACGGCGACGTGGACGTGGTCTTCCTGGACATCCGGATGCCCGGGCTGGACGGCATGGAGCTGGCCCGGGTGCTGCGCCGGTTCGCCCGGCCGCCGGCCATCGTGTTCGTCACCGCGTACGACGACGGCGCGGTGGACGCCTTCGACCTGGGCGCCACGGACTACGTGCGCAAGCCGGTGCGTGCCGAGCGGCTGGCCGAGTCGCTGCGCCGGGTGATCGGGTCGCGGGTGGTCCCCTCGCACCCGGCGGCGCTGGCCCGGGCCGAGGAGGATCCGACCATCCCGATCGAGCTGGCCGGGACCACCCGGATGCTGCCCCGCTCGGCGGTGCGCTGGGTGGAGGCGCAGGGCGACTACGCCCGGCTGCACACCGCGGACGGCTCCCACCTGGTCCGGGTCTCGCTGGCCACCCTCGCCGAGCGCTGGGCCGACGCGGGGTTCGTCCGGGTCCACCGGTCCTACCTCGTGCAGCTCAAGCTGATCGCCGAGCTGCGGCTGGTCAACTCCGGCTACGTGGTGGTGATCGACGGGGCCGAGCTGCCGGTGAGCCGCCGGCACACCCGGGAGCTGAAGGACAAGCTGGTGCGCGCGGCCAAGCAGGACTGGAACCGCTGAGCTCAGAATTCTTCCGCCGGTCGGGAATACGCGCCCATTGTCGTACGCTGTACGGGACGCCGTACGACAGATGGAGGCCGCATGCCCGACAGCCGCTACGACGCCGCGACCGAATTCGACCGGCAACTCGACCGACTGGTGCAGCTCGGCTACCCGGCCCTGGCCGGGCTGACCGAGCCCGCCTTCCGCGACCTGCTCACCCCGCTCCGCGCACGGGCCGTCGCCGGGGCGGCGGACCTGGCCGCGCCCAGCGACGGGCGGGTGCCCTTCCTGCTGGTGACCACGCGCGAGCTGGTGCCCGTCCAGGAGCGGATCGCACTGACCACGCTCGCCGGCAAGCGGAAGCCCGGCATCCTCGACCGGAACTTCCCGGCCGACGACCTGCCGACGTTCGACCCGATCAAGGAGCTGGAGGTGCCGCCCGGGCCGGCCTACCTGCTCTTCGACGTGGACCGGGGCGAGGAGTACCGGAACCTCCCGCCGTCCACCGCGCTGGCCCAGATGACCGAGCGGGACCGGCTGCCGATCACCATCGACGAGGGCCTCGCCTTCGTCACCCTGCACCCGCCGGCGCTGGCCAGCAACCGGTGCTTCTCGCTGGTCGGCTCCCGCTGCGGGGACAAGCGGGTGCCGGCGCTCTGGATCAGCCAGGGCGCGCCGAAGCTCGGCTGGTGCTGGTTCGGCAACCCGCACACCTGGCTCGGCTCCGCCACCGCCGATCCGGTGCGCATCGGGCTCGACTGAACCCTCCCGTCGGCGCGGCCTCACCGGGCCGCGCCGACGCGAGTTCAGTGCGGCAGCGCGAAGCGCTTCCAGGTCGTGCCGTCGCTGGTGACGATCACGTGATCCGGCCCGGCGTCGGAGGGGTCGTCGCGGCCGTACAGCCAGGCCAGACCCGGAGCGACGGCGCCCGTGCCCTCCTGCGCCCGATAGTCGCGGGACACGGTGAAGTGGCGCCCGCCGTCGCGACTGACCAGGAGCTTCGCCGACAGATCCGGCGTGTCGGCGAAGGCGAACGGAACCAGCACGGCACCGTCGGCACCGATCGTGAGGAACGGTATCTGCTGGGTCGCCGGGAGGTCGGTGCCGGTGTCCGCCCAGGTCCGCGCCCCGTCGGTGGTCCGCAGCAGCCGGGCAGGGCCGGTCGGCACGGTGGAGCCGGGCGGTGGCGTCGCTTGGATCAACAGGTAACCCTCCCGGGCGTCCACCCCGAGCACCGCCACGACATTGGCGCCGGCTTGCGGGCGCCAACTCACCCAGCTCGCACCGCGGTCGGCGCTGCGGGCGACGATCGGCTGGTCAGCCTCGCCGGGCCAGTACGTCACCCAGATCGAGCCGTCGACGGCCGGGTAGATGCTGAACGGCGGGTACGAAGACGGCGACTTCCCGGTCAGCCGGTAGACCGTCGAGGTGGCATCGTCCACGGCCAGTGGCTCCCGGACCGCGGCGCAGCCCTGCTGGCAGAAGACCGGTCGCGCCCGCTTGGGGAAGTCGGCGACCGGCACGGTGGCCTCGTCCGCGTCCTGCCAGGTGCGACCGTGGTCGGTGCTGAGCAGATCGCGTTCGCCATCACGCACCAGGTAGATGCCGTTGCTGAGCACGGCGTACTCCAGATCTGCGTTCCGGTTGCCCGCGCTGTTGGTCGGGCAGCTCTCGGCCTCGTAACGGGCCGCGTCCCAGTCCGACCAGCTGCGCCCCTCGTCCGCACTGTGCGAGAAGAGCAGCGCGCACTCCATCCGGATGACCGCCACGCCGGAGTCCCGGCTCGTCAGGACGACCTCGCCGGCCCGCGCAGGACCGGCAGGCGGTTGGTCCGGA
Organism: Micromonospora sp. NPDC005707; assembly: GCF_040631005.1. Lineage (NCBI taxonomy): Bacteria > Bacillati > Actinomycetota > Actinomycetes > Micromonosporales > Micromonosporaceae > Micromonospora > Micromonospora sp. NPDC005707. Next base: position 363,136 of record NZ_JBEXYR010000008.1, on the reverse strand, counting down.
CCGGCCCAGCCGGACCCGTTCGACCCTCCGAACAGCGGCGTCACCACCAGACCCGCCATGACGACCGCAGCGACCGCGAACCCGGTGGTCCGCTGTCGCCGACGGGACCGCGCCGCTGTCCGCAGGTCGGCGAGTGGCGGCTGGCGCACGGCCTCGGCCACGGTATCGACGTGGAAGCCGGTGAACTCACGATCGGACATCGATCCTCCCGATGCTGGTTTCGGCGGTGTCGGAGTCGGCGAGCAGCGCCGCCAGGGCCTGCCGGCCGCGGGAGAGGCGGGACTTGACCGTGCCCGGGGAGACGCCGAGGGTCGCCGCCACCTCGTCCACCGGCAGGTCGACCAGGTAGTGCAGGGCCAGGGCCTGCCGTTGACCCTCGGGCAGCTCGCGCAGCGCGCTGAGCAGGGCCAGGTGCTCGGGCGACCGGTCGGCCACCACGGGCGCTGGCCCGAGCCGCCGGAGCAGGGTGTCGAACAGCCGCCGGCGCCGGTGCCGGCTCCGGGCCACGTTCACCGCCACCCGGCGCAGCCACGCCTCGGGGTTGTCCAGGCCGGCGATTCGCCGGGGCGCGGCCAGGGCACGGGTGAACGCCTCCTGGACCGCCTCCTGCGCCTCGCTCAGATCACCGGTCACCGCGTACAGCTGGACGACCAGCCGGCGGAAACAGCCGGCGTACAACTCGGAGATCAGCTCGCCGTCGGACACCGCCACCTCCCCTCTCCACCTGTTCCACTCACCAGGCGGCCGGAAGGTTCCGGGGAACGATCAGAAAATGTCGCCGACGGGCAGCACGAGCGGGAACGGCTGATCGGTCCGGAGAACATCGGCGACGGTGAGCACGGCGGCCTCGCGGTAGGCCCCGCCGACCTGATCCAGCACGGTCAGGGCCTGCTTGCGCGGCTCGACCAGCCAGTAGTGGGGGATGCCCGCCACCCCGTACTCGTGCCGCTTGAGCACCAGGTCGCGGCCGGCGTTGCCGGGCGAGACCACCTCGACCACGAGGAGCACGTCGGCCGGGGCCAACGCGGGGCCGCCCCGGTCGAGGGCGTCCTCCCGGGCCACGAAGACGTCCGGAACGAAGTAGGAGGAGCGCTTTGCGCTGACCCCGATGTCCTGCCCGACGAGCAGCCCGGGAGGGGCCTGCCGGTCGAGGAGGCGGCGGAGGCGGTTGGCGATCGCGCCGTGGAAGACGTCCGCGTGAGGGGACACGAGCAGGCTCCCGTCGAAGATCTCGTAGTCCTGGCCGTCCTCCGGGAGATCCTGGAGGTCGTCGACCGTCCAGGCGCCGCCGCCCGGACGAGCTGGATTGGTCACCGTCACACCTCCTCTCTACCGGCTCACCCTGACATCCCGCTCCGTCGTCCACAACGAGGCGGCCGTCATCCACCGGGTTGTCCACAGGAGTGAAGCGTTGTCCACACGTTGTCCACAGGCCCGTCCCCGGCACCCTTGACATTCCCGCTGATCAGGCGAGACTGCCGGGGATGACCGGAGCGGAGGAGCAGGACGTTCCGGGGCGGCCCGAGCAGGCGGCTCCGGTCCCCGCCCCACGCGCCCCGCAGCCACCCCGGCGGACCCGCGTCGTGCTGGCCGAGGTCGCCCGGCCGCGCAGCCGGGCCGAGCGCACCCGCTCCGAGCTGACCCAGCAGACCCGGGTCGGCGAGACGCTGGTGCAGGGCCTCATGCGGGCCCAGCTCTCGCTGGCCCTGCGGCTGAGCCTGCTGGTGCTGATCGGGCTGGGCGGGCTGCCCTGGCTCTTCGCCATCGCGCCCTCGGTCGGCCGGGTCACCCTGCTCGGCGTCAACCTGCCCTGGCTGCTGCTCGGGGTGGCCGCCTTCCCGTTCCTCATCGGGGTCGGCTGGGCGTACGTGCGGCTTGCGGAACGCAACGAGCAGGACTTCACCGACCTGGTCCAGCGGCCGGAGCGCTGATGGGCAACGGCTACGTGGTCCCCGCGATCGTGGCGGTCACCCTGGTCACCGTCGGGATCGGCTTCTACGGGCTGCGGCTGGCCCGGACCACCTCCGACTTCCTGGTCGCCTCCCGGGCGGTCAGCCCCACCTGGAACGCCGCCGCGATCGGCGGGGAATACCTGTCGGCCGCGAGCTTCCTCGGCGTGGCCGGGCTGATCCTCAAGTACGGCGTCGACGTGCTCTGGTACCCGGTCGGCTTCGCCGCCGGCTACCTGGCGCTGCTGCTCTTCGTGGCCGCCCCGCTGCGCCGCTCCGGGGCGTTCACGCTGCCCGACTTCTGCGAGGTGCGGCTCGGCTCGCGGCGGCTGCGGAAGCTGGCCACCGTCTTCGTGATCTTCATCGGCTGGCTCTACCTGGTGCCGCAGCTCCAGGGCGCCGGGCTGACCCTCGCCACGGTGGCCGGCTCGCCCTATCCGGTGGGCGCGCTGCTGGTGGCCGTGGTGGTGACCGCGAACGTGGCGCTGGGCGGGATGCGGGCGATCACCTTCGTGCAGGCCTTCCAGTACTGGTTGAAGCTCACCGCTCTCGCCGTACCCGCGATCTTCCTGGCGTTGCAGTGGCAGGCCGACGCCCGCCCGGCGGTGACCCCGCCCGACGGGCCGGCGTTCCGGACCGCGACCACCGTCGTGGTCGAGCACCGCGCGACGCTCACCATGCCCGACGGCGACACCCGGGAGGTACGCCCCGGCGACCGCCTCGACTTCGCCGCCGGTGACCCGGTGCCCGAGGTCTCCGGCGCGGCCACCGCCGCCACCGACTGGCTGCTGCCCGACACGGCCGGCGACGACGACCGGGGGCTGTTCGGGACGTACTCGCTGATCCTGGCCACCTTCCTCGGCACCATGGGGTTGCCGCACGTGCTGGTGCGCTTCTACACCAACCCCGACGGGGCCGCCGCCCGGCGCACCACGCTGGTGGTGCTGGCCCTGGTCGGCGTCTTCTACCTGCTGCCGACGATCTACGGCGTGCTGGGCCGGATCTACACGCCGCAGTTGCTGGTCACCGGCCAGACCGACGCCGTGGTGGTGCTGCTGCCCGGTGCGGCGCTGGGCGACGGCACCACCGGCCGGCTGCTCGCCGCACTGGTCGCCGCGGGGGCGTTCGCGGCCTTCCTATCCACCTCGTCCGGCCTGCTCACCAGCGTGGCCGGGGTGATCTCCACCGACGTCCTGGGCCGCGGCTCGGTGCGCGGCTTCCGGCTCGCCACGGTGATCGCCGGAGGGGTGCCGGCGGTCCTCGCGCTGAACGTCTCCGGGCTGGACGTCTCCCAGGTGGTCGGGCTGGCCTTCGCGGTGGCCGCGTCGAGCTTCTGCCCGCTGCTGGTGCTGGGCATCTGGTGGCGCGGCCTGACCGACCTGGGCGCGGCGGCCGGGGTGCTGGCCGGCGGCGGCGCCGCGATCGGCGCGGTGCTGCTCACCGTGCTCGGCCCGCCGCTGTCCGGCTGGCCGGCCACGCTCACCACTCAGCCGGCCGCGTGGACGGTGCCGCTGGCGTTCACCGTGATGGTGGCCGTGTCGATGGCCACCCGGCGGCGGCTCCCCCGGGACGTCGGCGTCACGATGCTCCGCCTGCACACACCGGAGACGCTGCGCCTCTAGCGGGACGGCGGTACGGCTGAAGGAGGACCCGAAGATCCTCCTCTGGCCGGATCGGCTACTGGTCGGGGCGGGCTACGGTCGTGGGCATGACCGATCAGCACCCGGCGCTGTCCCTCCGTGGCCTGGCCAAGCGGTTCGACACCAAGGTCGCGGTCGCCGGCGTCGACCTCGACGTGCCGACCGGCTCGTTCTACGGACTGCTGGGCCCGAACGGGGCCGGCAAGACCACCACCCTCTCCATGGCCGTCGGCCTGCTGCGGCCCGACGCCGGCCAGGCCCGGGTGCTCGGGTACGACGTGTGGGCCGATCCGGTACGCGCCAAGGGGCTGCTCGGTGTGATGCCCGACGGGGTACGCCTCTTCGACCGGCTCAGCGGGGCCGAGCTGCTGGCGTACCACGGGTTGCTGCGCGGCATGGACCCGGCGGTGGTCGACCAGCGGGCGGCGGAACTGCTCGACGTGCTGGCGCTCACCGACGCCGGCCGCACCTTGGTGGTCGACTACTCGGCCGGCATGAAGAAGAAGATCGGCCTGGCCTGCGCGCTGCTGCACGGCCCCCGGCTGCTGGTGCTGGACGAGCCGTTCGAGGCGGTCGACCCGGTCTCCGCGGCCCTGATCCGGGACATCCTGCACCGCTACGTGGTGGGCGGCGGGACGGTCGTCTTCTCCAGCCACGTCATGGAGGTCGTCGAGCGGCTCTGCTCGCACGTGGCGATCCTGGCCGACGGCCGGATCAAGCGGGTCGGCACGCTCACCGAGGTCCGCGGCGAACGGTCGCTGGAGGAGGTCTTCGTCGAGGTGGTCGGCGGGCGGACGGCGACGGGCGAGGAGCTGTCGTGGCTGTCCCGGTGACCGCCGCCGAGCGGCCGGCCCGGGCCGTGTCCCCCCGGCACTTCGTCCGGCTGAAGCTGCGGGTGCTGCGCAACAACTTCCGCGGTCAGGCCTGGCGGATCGCCATGTTCGTGGGGGGTGTGCTGTTCGGGCTCTGGTTCGCCGTCGGGGGCTTCTTCCTGCTCGCCGCGCCCGGCCTGGCCGGCGAGTCCCGGTACGCCCTGATGACCGCCGCCTTCGGCGGCGGCCTGCTGACCCTCGGCTGGCTGCTGCTGCCGCTGGTCTTCTTCGGTGTGGACGAGACCCTGGACCCGGCCCGGTTCGCGCTGCTCCCGCTCTCCCGCCGCACCCTGGTCACCGGTCTCTTCGCGGCCGCCCTGGTCAGCGTCCCGGTGGTGGCGACGCTGCTCATGGTCGGCGGGCTGGTGGTCACCGCCGGCGTCCTGGGCGGCTGGTTCGCCGCGCTGGTCGGGGTGCTCGGGGTGCTTCTCGGCCTGCTGCTCTGCGTGGCCGCCGCCCGCGCGGTGACCAGCGCCTTCGCGACCATGCTCCGCTCCCGCCGGGTACGCGACCTGGCCGCCGTGCTGCTCGCGGTGCTCGCCGCCCTGCTCGGCCCGCTGCAACTGCTGGTGCTCGGCGCGGTCGAGCAGGCCGACTGGGACCGGCTGACCGGGGTGGCCCGGGTGGTCGGCTGGACCCCGTTCGGGGCGCCCTGGACGGCCGGCGTCGAGGTGGCCGAGGGGAACGCCGCGGCGGCCGGGCTGAAGCTGCTCATCACCGTGGCGACGATCGGCCTGCTCCTGCTGTGGTGGTCCCGGTCGCTGGAGTCGGCCATGGTGGGCGCGGCGAGCGGCGGGCCGGCCCGGGACCGGCGCGGCACGGTGGCGGGCGCGCCCGTCGGGCAGCTCTTCCCCCGGGCCGTGGGCTGGGCCCGGCGGGACCGGTTCGGCGCGCTGGTCGCCCGGGAGTGCCGCTACTGGTGGCGCGACGCCCGGCGGCGGGCCAACCTGATCACCGTGGCGGTGGTCGGCATCTTCGTGCCGTTGATGGTCAACCTGGGCGGGTCCCGGCTGGCCACCGAAGGCGGGGCGGCGTTCGGCGAGGCCACGGCCAACTCGTCCCCGGTGCTGGTGAGCCTCTCGATGCTGTTCGTGGGTGTGCTCGCCTCGGTGACCCTGGCCAACCAGTTCGGTTTCGACGGCAGCGCGTACGCGGCCAACGTGGTGGCGGGCGTGCCGGGGCGGGTGGAGCTGCGGGCCCGGATGGTCGCGTTCTCGCTCTACGTGGTGCCGATTCTCGCCGCGGTCGCCGTGGTGCTGGCCGTCGTCCTCGGCCGGCCCGGCTGGTTCGGTTTGATGGCGGGCGGGCTGCTCGCCGCGTACGGCTGCGGGCTGGCGATCAACGCAGCCGTCTCGGTGCTCGGCGGCTACTCGCTGCCGGAGACCAGCAACCCGTTCGCCATGAACACCGGCGCCGGGATGGCGCGGAGCCTGTACGCCCTGGTGTCCATGGTGGCCTCGGCCACGGCCGCCGTGCCGCTGGTGGTGGCCGCCGCGCTGCTCGGCGACGTCTGGCTCTGGCTGGCGCTGCCGATCGGCCTGGCGTACGGGCTGGGCGCCGCGCTGCTCGGCGCGTACCTGGCCGGGGACGCGCTGGACCGGCGCCAGCCGGAACTGCTGGCCGCGGTCACCCCGAGGCGCTGATGCCGGTCGTGGAGGCGGTGACCACCGTTCCGGTGCCCCCGGAGCTGGCCTTCGCGGTGTCGCAGACCGTGGCGCCGGTCCGCTACCGCTGGGACCCCTTCGTCCGGGAGCAGCACTTCGTCGACGGGGCGACCCGGCCCGGCAAGGGTGTGCGCACCTTCACCCGGTCCCGGCACGGCCTGGTCATGGTCAGCGAGTACGTCTCCTGGGCGCCGCCCACCAACGTGGGCATGAAGATGGTGCGCGGGCCGTGGTTCTTCGAGCGGTTCGGCGGCGGCTGGCGGTTCGCGCCCGGCCCCGACCCGGGCACCACGGTGGCCACCTGGCGGTACAACTTCCGCTGCCGCCCGGCGTTCCTGCGCCCGGTCGCCGACCGGATCGGAGTCTGGCTGCTCGGCCGGGACATCCGCCGCCGCATCGCCGGGTACGCCGCCGGCTGCGCCGACCCCGAGGTGCTGGCCGCCGCCCTCCGCTCCCTCGCCGCGTAGGCGAGGGATCTTGGACAGTTTCCGTTCGACCGGAACGGCAACTGTCCAAGATTCGCGGGTCAGGCCGTGCGGCGCATCGCCGCGTAGAGGTGGTGGCCGTCGCCCACGCTGGTCACGTTGACCAGCTCCCAGCCGTAGTTCGACAGGTGCTCGACCGCCTCCATGAGCGGCCGGAACCCGCTGCGCCCCCAGGAGTGCTTGGCGGTGACCACGAGGTGCCGGTGGGGGTAGGCGCGCAGGTCGACCTGACCGCCGAGAATGGCGTCGGCGGTGACGACCCGGTCCTGGGCGAGCTGCTGCGGTGGGACGAGAGACATGCCCGGCAGCGTAGGCCGCTCAGCCTAGATCGGCCCGGCGGAGGCTCGTGATCAGGGAACGCCAGGCGTCCGGGGTGAAGGCGAGCGTCGGCCCGGCCGGATCCTTGCTGTCCCTCACCAGCACCACCCCGGGCAGGTTGCCCGCCACCTCGACACAGTTGCCGTCATTGTCGGACCGGTTCGACTTCCGCCAGCGGGGCAGGGCACTGGTCATGACGTCACCCTCAGCTTGTTGATCACTTCGATGGAGGCGCTCGCGCCGAGCGCCTCCGCCAGGAGACGCTCCCACTTCCGCTGCACCCAGCCTATCCACTCCGGATAGTCCGCGATCTGGCCGCGAGCGGCGTTGTCCAGGCAGAGCAGACGATCGTCGCCGGGTAGCTGCGCGAGAGCGAAACCGCCTCCCATTGAGGGGTGCGCGCCAACCTCCAGCGGAAGGACGTGCAGCCGCACCTGCGGCAGCTCAGCTGATTCCACCAGGTGGCCAAGCTGGCGGTCCATCACGGCCGGACCGCCGACTCGGCGCTGCAACGCACTCTCGTCGACGACGAAGACGCACTCGGGTGGATCATCCCGGTGGAACAACCTCTGCCGGTTCATCCGGAAGCTCACGAGTTCTTCGACTCGATCGCTGTTGTACAGGCCGCCCGCCGAGAAGACCGCCCGCGCATACTCCTCGGTCTGCAGGAGGCCGGGGATCAAGCACGGTTCGAAGTTGCACAACCGGTTGGCCCTCTGCTCATAGCTCGGCCACGGCTCGAACGAGGTCGGCCCGCTCCTTTCCTCGTCCTTCTTGATCAAGTTGGTGAGGAGGCCGCCGGTGCCGAAGGCCTCGTCGGCGGCGACGGCGAACTCCATGGTCGGCCGGCGTCGCCCGGTCTCGATGGCGGCCACCGTGGAGGGGCTCCACCTGATCAGCGTGGCCAGCCCCTCCTGGGAGACGTCCGCACCGGCCCGGGCGGCCTTGAGCGCCCGGATCCACATCTCGATGTCCATCCTTACGTCCCCGGTAAGTACGTGATCGCGCTGTGTAGTAAGCCCTGGCATCCTCCCGCGCCGGGCGCGCCGAGTCCAGGGTGGAGAGGCGCGGCCCGGCTGGTGGAGGCGACGACCCGGCGGCTGGTCCTGCGGCAGGTCGCCCCGGCCATCCCCCGGCCGGGGCGACCCCTTCCCCGGGAGGCGTGATGGGAGACGACCGCCGAGATCTTGGACGGAAACGGCCCCCCGAGGGGCCGAATTCGTCCAAGATCTGGACGAGGCCGGGCCGGGCGCACGTGGCGATGCGGCCCGTGTGGCGGTGCCGGGTGTGCGGGGCGCACTGGCCGTGCCAGCCGGCGCGGCTCGCGCTGCTGACGGAGTACCGGCACGATCGGACCGCGCTGCTGCTCTATCTGGGTCGCCTCATGGCGGAGGCCGGCGAGCAGCTTCCGCGAGCCCGGGACCTGCACCAGCGCTTCCTCGGCTGGGCGCGGGGCCGGGGCGGCACAATGTTTCACGTGAATCATGAGCCGGGCGCCGAGATCCATCACACCGACCCGTTCGCCGTACCGGCCGGGCAGCGCTCGCCGGTCCGCCGGCTGCGCGGCCGGCTGGCCGCCCCGGTGACGCTCTGGACAGCGCCCGGCCCGGCCGGGCTGACCGTCTCGTCCACCCTGGTGGCCGAGGGGGAGCCGGACCGGCTGCTCGGGCTGGTCGACCCGGAGTCGGAGCTGTGGGCGGCGGTCGAGGAGGCGGGCCGGTTCGCCGTCGCTCCGCTCGGCCCCGGGCACCGGCAGCTCGCCGACCGGTTCGCCGGGCTCTTCCCGTCCCCGGGCGGCCTCTTCGCCCTCGACTCCTGGACCGACACCCCCTACGGGCCGGTGCCTGCGGACGCCGGCGGGTGGGCCGGGTGCCGGCTCGACACCGCCCGGGAGTACGGCTGGGGCCTGCTGGTCGAGGCCACCATCGAGGCGGTCGACCTGGCCGAGGAGACCGCGCCGCTGCTCCACTACCGCGGTCGCTACCGGGGGCTGACCGACTGACCACCGACCGCTGAGCGGAGTGACCTGGGTCACTCGGCGCAGCCGGACTGCCGTTCGGCGCAGACGTCGACCATGGCCGATCGCGGCCTTCCCCGGCGGGGAGCGCGCTCTCTACCGTGCGCGAAAACTCCCCACGCCTGCGAAGGTGGTGATCCACAGATGTCCACGGACACACCCGCGTCCGCACCCGCCGAGTCGGCGGCGGAACGGTACCTCGCCGTCCAGCGGTCGGACGAGTTCGCCGGGTTGCGGCGCGCGCTGCGCGGCTTCGTCTTCCCGATGACCGTCGCGTTCTTCCTGTGGTACGCGCTCTACGTCATCCTCTCCGCGTACGCGCGGGGTTTCATGGGCACGAAGCTGGTCGGCAACATCAACGTCGCCCTGGTCTTCGGCCTGCTCCAGTTCGTCTCCACGTTCGTCATCGCCTGGCTCTACTCGCGGTTCGCCGACCGGAAGATCGACCCGGTCGCCGACCGGATCCGCGCCGAGATGGGGGAGGTGACCCATGAACGCGGTCCTCGCGGCTGAGGCGGGCAGCACCACCGCCCGGAACCTGACGATCACCCTCTTCCTGATCTTCGTGGCGATCACGCTGGCCATCACGGTCTGGGCCAGCCGGCAGACCAAGACCGCCACCGACTTCTACGCCGGCGGCCGGTCCTTCTCCGGCTTCCAGAACGGCATGGCCATCGGCGGCGACTACATGTCGGCCGCGTCCTTCCTGGGCATCGCCGGCCTCATCGCCCTGTACGGCTACGACGGCTTCCTCTACTCGATCGGCTTCCTGGTCGCGTGGCTGGTGGCGTTGCTGCTCGTGGCCGAACTGCTGCGCAACTCCGGCCGGTACACGATGGCGGACGTGCTGGCGTTCCGGATGCGCCAGCGTCCGGTCCGGACCGCGGCGGCGGTCTCCACCATCACGGTGTCGATCTTCTACCTGCTGGCCCAGATGGTCGGTGCGGGCGCGCTGGTCGCCCTGCTGCTCGGCATCAAGCCGGGCACCACCTTCCTGGGCATGGACGCGGACACCGCCAAGGTGGCCACGATCATCCTGGTCGGCGCCCTGATGATCATCTACGTCACGGTCGGCGGGATGAAGGGCACCACGTACGTCCAGATCGTCAAGGCGTTCCTGCTGATGACCGGCGCGATCGTCATGACCCTGCTGGTGCTGGCGCACTACAAGTTCAACCTGTCCTCGCTGCTGGGTGACGCCGCCAAGCAGTCGGGCAAGGGTGCGGCCTTCCTCGAACCCGGGTTGCGCTACGGCGTGGAGACACCCGGCGACGCGCTGAAGACCTTCTACAGCAAGATGGACCTGCTCTCGCTGGGTATCGCGCTGGTGCTCGGCACCGCCGGCCTGCCGCACATCCTGATCCGCTTCTACACCGTGCCGACCGCGAAGGCGGCCCGGAAGAGCGTGCTCTGGGCCATCGGCATCATCGGCACCTTCTACCTGCTCACCCTCGCCCTCGGCTTCGGCGCGGCGGCGCTGGTCGGCGGTCAGGCGATCACGGCGCAGGACAAGGCCGGAAACACGGCCGCGCCGCAGCTCGCCGAGGCGCTCGGCATCGACTTCTTCGGCGGGGACCTGGGCGGGGCGACACTGCTGGCGATCATCGCGGCGGTCGCCTTCGCCACGATCCTGGCGGTGGTCGCCGGGCTCACCCTGGCCTCCTCGTCCAGCCTGGCGCACGACTTCTACGCCAACGTGGTGAAGGACGGCCAGGCGTCCGAGCGGCAGGAGGTGAACGTCGCCCGGATCTCCGCCCTGGTGATCGGCGCGGTCTCCATCGTGCTGTCGATCTTCGCGCAGAGCCTGAACGTGGCGTTCCTGGTGGCGCTGGCCTTCGCGGTCGCCGCCTCGGGCAACCTGCCGGCGATCCTCTACAGCCTGTTCTGGAGGCGGTTCAACACCTCGGGCGCGGTCTGGGCGATCTACGGCGGCCTGCTCGCCGCCGTGGTGCTGGTCTTCTTCTCCCCGGTGGTCTCCGGGGCGCCGACGGCCATGTTCCCCGACCACGACTGGCACTGGTTCCCGCTGTCGAACCCGGGCATCATCTCGATCCCGATCGGCTTCCTCTGCGGCTGGATCGGCACGCTGCTGTCGAAGGAGCAGGACGAGGAGAAGTACGCCGAACTGGAGGTGCGCTCGGTCACCGGCGCCGGCGCGCACTGATCACACCCCCCCCACCCCCGGTGGGCCGGAGCCGACGACGGCTCCGGCCCACCGGCTTGAGTAGGCTGGCCGGCATGAAGGTCGCTCCCCGCTTCGGCTCCGGACATCGCATCCTCGTCACCGGCGGCGCCGGCTTCGTCCCGTCCCACCTGGTCGACCGGCTCGTCGAGCGCGGGTGCACGGTCGTGGTGCTGGACAACTTCGTCACCGGCTCCAAGGACAACATCGCCCACCTCCTCGAGAAGCCGACCTTCACGCTGATCGAGGCGGACATCTCCGAGGGCCTGCCGACCGACCACCCGGCGATGGCCGAGCGGTTCGACGGGATCCTGCACATGGCCTCCCCGGCCAGCCCCACCGACTTCGAGAAGCTGCCGGTGGAGATCCTGCGGGTCGGCTCGGTGGCCACCCTGCACCTGCTGGAGCGGGCCACCGCCGACGGCGCCCGGTTCCTGATGGCCTCCACCTCCGAGGCGTACGGGGACCCGAAGGAGCACCCGCAGCGCGAGACGTACTGGGGCAACGTCAACCCGATCGGCATCCGGAGCGTCTACGACGAGGCCAAGCGCTTCTCGGAGGCGGCCACCATGGCCTACCACCGCAGCCGGGGCACCGACACCGCGATCGTCCGGATCTTCAACACGTACGGCCCGCGGATGCGGCCGGACGACGGCCGGGCCATCCCGACCTTCATCTCCCAGGCGCTGCGCGGCGAGCCGATCACCGTGCACGGCACCGGCAACCAGACCCGGTCGATCTGCTACGTCGACGATCTGGTGCGGGGCATCCTGCTGCTGCTCGACTCGACCCAGACCGGCCCGATCAACTGCGGCACCGAGCACGAGATGTCGATGCGGCAACTGGCCGAGACGATCGTGTCACTGACCGGAAGCAGCTCCGAGGTGAGCTACATCACCCGCGCCGCCGACGATCCGGAGAAGCGGCGCCCCGATCTGACGCTCGCCCGTGAGCTGCTGGGATACGAGCCCACCGTGACGCCCGAAGACGGCCTCCGACGCACGATCGAGTACTTCCGCGGCCGGCTAGGGTACTGAGTCCCGCTGGGAGGAGGCTGACACCCGGCTGCGCCTCAGGGCGCGGGTGGCTCCGCCGACCTACCCTCGGTTACATGTCAGCGACCTCGTCTGCCGGCGTCCCGCTTCCCGCACGTCTGAGTCGGAGCGCGGGCCGCGCCCAGGTTCCCGGCTCCGGCCAGGGCACCACCGGGCGTGCCCGCGCGACCGACGCCCGCTGGTACCCCTCGCACGACGACGAGCCGCGCTCCGGCGGCCCCGGGGGTCCGGGCGGACCGGCCGGGCCGGCCGGGCCGGGCGGGCCCGGCGGCGGCGCCGGCGGTCCCGGCCGGCGCGGCCCGCGGCCGAGGTGGGGGCGCATCGGCCTGGTGGCCGGCGTCGCGGTGCTGGTGCTGGCGCTGCTCGGCGGCGCGGGCGCCTGGCTCTACGCCCGCAACCTCAACGGCGATCTGGCCCGGACGGACCCCTTCTCGCAGATCACCGGGGGCCGGCCGGCCAAGCAGGTCGACGGCGCGTTGAACATCCTGCTGGTCGGCAGCGACTCGCGGGACCCGGACGCCGAGGTGGACGCCGCCGGCAAGTGGCGGGCGGACACGCTGATCGTCATGCACATCCCGGCCGACCACAAGCAGGCCTACCTGGTCTCGATCCCGCGTGACCTCTACGTGCCGATCCCGGAGAGCGCCGGCGCGTCCTGCGACTCGGGCTCGCGCAACAAGATCAACGCTGCCTTCGCGTTCGGCGGCCTGCCGCTCGCGGTGAAGACCGTGGAGTGCTTCAGCGACGTCCGCATCGACCACGTCATGGCGATCGACTTCGGCGGCTTCAAGGAGGTCACCGACGCCCTCGGTGGGGTGGACCTCAAGGTGGAGCGGACCATCAACTCGATCCACAAGCCGTACCGGACGTTCACCAAGGGCGTGAACCACATGAACGGCGCCGAGGCCCTGGACTGGGTCCGGCAGCGCAAGCAGTTCCCCGACGGCGACTTCGCCCGGATGCGCCACCAGCAGGAGTTCCTCAAGGCGCTCATGGACAAGGCGGCCAGCACGGGGACATTGACCAACCCCAAGAAGCTCAACGATTTCCTCAAGGCGGTCACCGCCGCCGTCACGGTCGACCAGGGATTCTCGTTGACCGACATGGCGCTGCAGTTCCGCAACCTGCGCGGGGAGAACCTGACCTTCCTCACCAGCCCGAACCTGGGGGGCCAGACCGTCGACGGCCAGTCGGTGGTGGTCTCCGACCGGGAGAAGGCGCTGGCGATGTACAAGGCCATCGCGGCGGACACGATGGCCGACTGGGTGAAGGCCAACCAGAAGACCGACACCGACGGGAGCGGCGGCTGACGCCGCCCCCGCGAGGCAACACATCCGGTCGGCGGTCAAGGCTCTTTCAACGGTGAGCCAACCGCCGACCGGATCTTTTCAATTGGCCGTTCGGTCACAACCCTGAGCCATTGGCCGAGATTGACGGGAATAGCCCTCGCACGAGGTCGCGAGAACGGGAACAGATACGTACAGTGGTCCCGCCCCCGATCACCGAGCTGGAGCACGCATGCCGGTCCAGACCAGCCGTCGCCCTCAGTCACTGGAGCCCGGTTCGCCCGGGCGGGTTCCCCCGATCATCCCCACGCAGCCCGGCCACGGCGGCCGCGGGCCCGGCGGCGGGAAGAAGCGCACCAAGCGCAAGGACCCGTTCTGGGCCAAGCTCACCGTGATCTTCGGTGCCGTGCTGATGATGACCAGCGGTGTCGCGATCGTCGGCAGCAAGGCGGTGATCGGTCAGGCGACCAGCAGCATCGACCAGGGCAACCTGCTCGGTGAGGCGGGCAAGACCGACGCCGAGGGCGGCAACAGCCTCGAAGGCCCGATCGACATGCTGCTGCTCGGCGTGGACGCCCGCCAGCGCTGGGCCGCCGACGACGTCCGCTCGGACACGATCATCATCCTGCACATCCCGGCCACCCACGACCAGGCCTATCTGATCTCCATCCCCCGGGACACCGAGGCACAGATCCCGGCCTTCGAGAAGAGCGGCTACCGGGGCGGCACCGACAAGATCAACGCGGCTTTCCAGATCGGCGCCCGCAACGGCGGCGGCTGGGAGGGCGGCGCCCAGCTGATGGCCAAGACCATCAAGTCGATGACCGGCATCAGCTTCGACGGCGCCGCGATCATCAACTTCGGCGGCTTCAAGAACGTGATCGACGCCCTCGGCAGCGTGCGCATCTGCGTGAGCCACGAGGTCAAGTCGCACCACATGATGATGGTCGACGGCAAGCCGATGTGGAACGCGGACGCGAAGAAGACCGGCAAGGCGATGACTCCGGTGGTGCACAAGAAGGGCTGCAAGGAGATGGAGGGCTGGGAGGCCCTCGACTACGCCCGCCAGCGCTACGGCCTGCCGAACAGCGACTACGACCGGCAGCAGAACCAGCAGCAGCTGATCAAGGCGATGGCCAAGAAGGCCACCGACAAGGGCATGCTGACCAACCCGATCAAGCTGAACGCGCTGATCAAGGCGGCCGGCAAGGCCTTCATCCTGGACACCGGCGGCGTGCCGATGGCGACCTTCATCTACACGCTCAAGGGCGTCAGCGGGAACGACCTGGTCACCCTCCGGACCAACGGCGGCACCTACAGCAGCGCCGGCAACGGCCGGGAGAAGTTCAACGAAACGACCATGGAGATGTTCCAGGCGGTCAAGAAGGACAAGCTCGCGGACTTCGTGGTGTCGAACCCGTCCGTCCTGTCCACCCGCAAATGACCTGGTGACCGGCCGGTAGCCGCGGCGAAAGCGGCACCGCCCGGGGCTTCCCCCCGTAGCCTGACGTGAGCGGGTCTCATGTCGCGGCTACGGGGGGTATGTCACGTCCAGGCCAGCACGGAACGCACGCGGGCGGGGTCGATCCGCCCGCTGGTCCCGGTTCCTGCTCGGCGCCGGTCTCGCGCTGCTCCTGCTCGCCACCCTCGGCGTGGCCGGGCTGCACTGGCTCACCAACCGGTACGACCGCACGGTCACCAAGGAACAGCTGCTCGACGCGTCGGCCCGGAAGTCGCGTACCAACCTCTCCGGCCCGCTCAACTACCTGCTGATCGGCTCCGATCACCGGCCCGGCGCGAACCCCGAGGACCAGCGCTCGGACAGCATCCTGATCGTGCACGTGCCGGCCGGGCTCCGGCAGGCGTACCTGATCTCCGTCCCGCGGGACCTGCTGGTCGCCATCCCGGCGGCGTCCGGCTACGGCGGCGGCCAGGACAAGGTCAACGCGGCGTACGAGCACGGCGGCGGTGGCGAGGCCGGGGCCCGGCTGCTCAGCGCCACCCTGGCCCGGCTCACCGGGGTCCGCTTCGACGGCGCCGCGCTGATCGACTTCTCCGGCTTCAAACAGGTCATCGACCTGCTCGGCGGTATCCGGATGTGCGTCGACACCCCGGTCCGGTCGATCCACACGAAGACCCAGTTCGACACCGGCTGTCAGCAGATGGACGGCGCCCGGACGCTGGACTACGTACGGCAGCGCTACGACCTCCCCGGCGGCGACTTCGACCGGCAGCGACACCAGCAACAGATGCTCCGGGCGGTGCTCGACCGGGCCGGCCAGACCCACCTGCGCAGCGACCCGGTGAAGCTGGACCGGGTGCTCCGGGCGGCCGGCGGGGCGCTGACCCTGGACAGCAACGGCGTACCCCTGGAGGACCTGCTCCTCGCGCTCCGCGGGCTGCCCGCAGACGCCCTGCACGGCGTCCAGGTGCCCTCCTACCCGCAGACCATCGACCAGGTCTCCTACGTGGTGCTGGACAACGGCGGCGGCGGGCTCTTCGACGCGCTGCGCGGCACCCGCATGCCGGAGTGGGCCGCCGCCAATCCCCGCTGGGTCAACCACCTCTGACCGGACGGGCCGTCTAGGCTTGGTAGCCGTGTTCGGACCACAGGTTCCCAGCGTGCCCGCGTCGGCCGTGCCCGACGACCTCTACCTGCTCGACGTCCGGGAGGACGACGAGTGGACCGCCGGCCATGCGCCGGCCGCCCACCACCTGCCGATGACCGAGCTGCCCGCCCGGATGGCCGAGGTGCCCGACGACCGCGAGGTGGCTGTGATCTGCCGCTCCGGCGGGCGGTCCGCGCAGGTGGTCGCCTACCTGATGCGCAACGGCTGGGACCAGGTGCGCAACGTCGAGGGCGGGATGGGCGACTGGGCCGCCGCCGGCCGCCCGGTGGTCACCGACGACGGGCAGCCGGGCCGGGTCGCCTGAGGCGCGACGCGGCCATGACCGTCCCCCTGGTCTTCGCACACCGCGGCGCGTCGTACGACCTGCCGGAACACACCCTCGCCGCCTACCTGCGCGCCCTCGACGAGGGCGCGGACGGGCTGGAGTGCGACGTCCGGCTCACCCGGGACGGGCACCTGGTCTGCGTCCACGACCGCCGGCTGGACCGGACCAGCAACGGTCGCGGGCTGGTCAGCGCGCGGACGCTCGCCGAGCTGGAGGCGCTCGACTTCGGCTCGTGGCACCCCGGCGGTGTGGCGGCCGACGGGGACGAACGGCTCGACGAGTCGCACACCCGGCTGCTCACGCTGGAGCGGCTGCTCGACGCGGTGCTGGCCGCCGGGCGGCCGGTCCGGCTGCTGATCGAGACGAAGCACCCGTCCCGCTACGGGCGGGACGTCGAGCGCCGCCTGGTCACCGTCCTGCGCCGGTACGGCCTGGCCGAGCCCGGTCCGGACGACCCGGTCCGGGTCACGGTGATGTCCTTCTCGCCGCTCGCCGTACGCCGGATCCGCGACCTCGCCCCGGCGCTGCCCACGGTGCTGCTGCTGGAGGTGCTGCCGCGCTGGCTGCGGCTGGGCCGGCTGCCGTTCGGCACCCGGATCGCCGGGCCGGGGATCGGCCTGGTCCGGGCCCGTCCGCAGCTCGTCCCCGCGCTGCGCGCCGCCGGCAACCAGGTCTACGTCTGGACGGTGAACGAGCCGGCGGACCTGGAGCTGGTGCTGGCCGCCGGGGTCGACGGGGTGATCACCGACCGCCCCGCCCGGACGTTGGCCCGGTTGGGCCGGTGAGGGCGGCCGGTCCGACCGGGGTGCGGTCGCCCGGCCGGGGGTGTCCCCGCACCGGGCGGCGGGGCACACTCGGGACATGCCGGAGCGAACCGACTTCACCGCCCTCATCGCCGGCCACACCAGCGTGATCAAGATGATCAACTCGGGTGAGGCCGGCCTGGCCGTGCTCACCCGGCTGCTCCGCGAGGTGGAGCCCGCCGTCGGCGCGGCCGGCCTGGTGTTCGTGGAGTTCGCACCCACCGGCGGCCGGGTGATCGCGGCGACCGGCAGCGCCGAGTTCGTCACCGGCCGCCCGCTGCCGGCCACCGACCCGGCCACCGTCTGCCTGCTCTCCGGCCCGCCGGTACGCGAGGTCCGGGTCGACGCGATCCCCGGCGCGCTGGCCGACGAGGTCGCCGCGCGCGGGCTGCGCCGGATGATCCTGGCGCGCGCCGAGATCGGCGGCCTGACCGTGGGCAGCCTGCACGCCCTCTACCCGGAGGGCGAGCCGCTGGACGCCTCCCAGCGGGCCGTGGTCGGCTACGTGGCCGCCTGCATCGCCCACATGTACGGCGACCAGACCGGGCTGCCGGTGCACGGCGACGGCCCGGTGGTGGCAGCGCTCGCCGACGGCCTGGCGGTGGTGGACCGCGAGCACCACGTGCGGCTCTGGAACCCGGCCGCCGCCCAGGTGACCGGGCGGCCCGCCGGTGAGGCGCTGAGCCAGCCGCTGCCATTCCCGCTCCCCCCGTCCGGGCAGGTCCTCGACCACCGGCTGCCGGACGGCCGCTGGCTGCGGATCACCTCCGGCGAGCTGCCCGGGCCGGGCACCCTGCGGGTGGTCACCTTCCGCGACATCACCGACCAGCAGCGGCGCGACAACGACCGCGACCTCTTCGTCGCGGTGACCAGCCACGAGCTGCGCACCCCGGTCACGGTGATCAAGGGATACGCGGACACCCTCACCGACCACTGGGAGTCGCTCAGCGACGACGACCGGCGGCAGGCCGCCCGGATCATCGGCCAGCGCGCCAACGAGCTGGCCCGGCTGGTCGACCGGCTGCTCACCGCCGCCACCGAGAACCGCCCCGGCGGCGAGCCGGCCGCCCCGTTCGACCTGGCCGACGCCCTGCGGGCGGCGGTACCCGACCTGCCGGCGGACGTCCGGCACCGGGTGGTCCTCGACCTGCCGGCCGACCTGCCCAAGGCGCTCGGCGACCGGCACAGCCTGGCCACCGTGCTCACCGAGCTGAGCACCAACGCCGGCAAGTACTCGCTGCCGGACACCCCCATCGAGGTCTGCGCCGAGGCGAACGAACGCACGGTTTCCTTCCGGGTCGCCGACCGGGGCATCGGCATCCGGCCGGAGCACGTGGAACGGGCGTTCGACCGGTTCTGGCAGGGGGAGTCCGGTGACCGGCGCCGCTACCCGGGAGCCGGGCTGGGGCTCTATCTCGTCCGGCAGATCGTTGAACAGCAGAATGGATGGGTATCCCTACGACCGAGGGCCGGTGGGGGTACCGTCGCAGAGGTGCGGCTGCCACGGGGGTGAACCCGGCCCGCACCGGGGTGGGGAAGGAACGACGGTGGGGACGGGTTCGGCCGAACGATCATGGTGCGTGGTGGTGCCCCACCACGCCACCGGCGCGCGCCTGGCCCGGCACCGGCTCGCCGACGAGTTGGCCGACGTCGTACCCCCGCCCCTGCTGGCCGACCTGGTGGCCGTCCTCGCCGAGCTGGTCGGCAACGCCGTCCGGCACGCCGACCCGCTGCCCGGGGGAGTGGTCCGGGTGGCCTGGCGGCTCCGAGCGGCGGCCGGTGGGCAGACCGTCCAGCTCCGGGTGACCGACGGCGGCTCCGCCTCCGGCCCGCTCATGCGTGTCGCCACCCCGGACGCCGTCGACGGGCGCGGCCTGCACATCGTCTCCGGGCTGGCCAGCCGCTGGGGCGTCGAGCGGGACGGGCTGGGCCAGAGCGTCTGGGCCGAGTTCGACCCGACCGGTTGCACGCGTCCGGACCTGGTCGTGGCCGGTTGAGCCGACCGGGGAGGCGGGTCCTGCCCACGGCCGTCCGGTCCGGCATCTAGGCTGTGTCGCCGTGAGCAAGCGTCGAAAGAGCCAGCGGGCCGCCGAAGCCACCCCGAAGCGGGAGAAGGTGCGCGACGTCTTCGTGCCCCGACCGTTCGAGGGCCTGGTCGACGAGCCGGAGTGGATCGCCCTGCGCGAACTGGTCCCGGCCGCCTCCGCGCCGCTGCGGCTGACCCCCGAGCTGGTCGAGGAGCACGGCGACCGGCCGGTGATCCTGGCCACCGTGCTGCCGATGGCCGCCCCGGCGATGACCAAGCCGGACGGGCGGGTCTTCATCGGCCTCCAGCGGCACCAGCAGTCCGGTGACGTCTCGCGGGACCTGGCCGACGCGCTGCTCTGCGCGCTGCGGACCGAGCCGGGCAGCCAGGTGAGCGTGCCGCCGCTGCCCGGGCCGGGCCCCCGCCTCCAGGACATCCTGGTGGACGGACCGCTGGAGATCACCATGCACGACGGCTTCGAGTTCTGGCTCGACCCGGGCGCCGCCGACGACCCGGGCGTGCAGGCGTCCCTGGAGCGGGCCAACGCGGCCATCTACCCGACGGTCAAGCTGGCCGCGGCGCGGGCCGCGTACTGGTGTCAGGTGCCCGAGAAGGCGCACGTGCGCTGGGTGCTGCCGGACGACGAGGACGCCGCGCTGGACGCCCTGTCCCGGCTGAGCGTGGCCGGCACGCTGACCCTGGGCGACGACACCCGCTTCGCCGGCATGTTCCGGGCGCACGGCCGCCTGGTGCCGGTCTGGGACCTGCCCGAGGACGTCCCGGCCGCCGACTGGGAGGAGCCGGTGACCGGCTTCGCCAAGCGGTACGCCGAGGCGCTGGAGGAGCGGGAGCCGCTGGACGCGGCCGCGCGCCGGGCCCGCCAGGGCCTGCTCGGCCGCCAGCTCACCCTGCGCTGAGGCCCAGCGGCTCGCGGACCAGCGGGCAGGACATGCAGCGGGGCCCGCCCCGCCCGGAGCCCAGCTCGGACCCGGCGATGGCGATCACCTCGATGCCGGCCCGTTCGAGCTGGGCGTTGGTCTCCACGTTCCGCTCGTAGCCCACGCAGAGCCGGGGGGCGAGCGCGAGCGTGTTGTTGCCGTCGTCCCACTGCTCCCGCTCGGCGGTGACCGGGTCCAGCCCGGTGTCGATCACCCGGAGCTGGTCGAGGTCCATGGCGTCGGCGGCGGCCCGCAGGAACGGCGCCGGGCCGTCGACCCGCGGGTCCTCGCCGTCCGCGCCGGCGATGACCGTGTACGCGGACAGCTCGCTGGCGATGTTCGGATACATGAGCACGGCGTCGACGTCGACCATCGTGCAGACCGTGTCGAGGTGCATGGTGGCCCGCTCCTGGGCGATCGGCACCACCAGGATGGTGTGCGCGAGCCCGGCGGCGAAGACCTGCCGGCCCAGCCGCTCCGCCCCGGCCGGCGTGGTCCGCTCGCCCACCCCGACGGCGAGCACCCCCGGTGCGAGCAGCAGCACGTCGCCGCCCTCCAGGTGCTCCAGCTCGGGGTGGTAGACGAACTCGGTGCCGACGAACCGCGGGTGGTGGCGGTAGATCGCGTCGGTCAGCGTGGTCTCCCGCCGACGGGCCGGCATGGCCAGGCTGGTCACCCCGACCCGGTCCCCGATCCAGACCGACGAGTCGCGGGTGAAGAGCAGGTTGGGCAGCGGGTCGATGACGAAGTCGTGCCGGTCCATCAGTGTCCAGACCAGACCGCCGGGGCGGTCCGGGCCGATCCGCAGCTCCTCGTGGGCCAGCCCGGCGACGAACACGTCGGCCAGCGCGGCCGGGTCGAGGTACGTCAGGTGGTCGGCGACGCGACGGCGCAGGGTGTCGCCCAGCCGGGGCGAGCGGAGCACCAGCTCGGTCAGCTCGGCCCGCGCGTCCGGCACGGCGAGGGTCTCGGCGAGCAGGGTGGCCAGGTAGAGCACCTCGACCCCGCGGGACCGCAGGGCGGCCGCGAAGGCGTCATGCTCCTCCTGCGCCCGTCCCACCCATGGGATAGCGTCGAAGAGCAAGGAGTCGTTGTTGCGTGGGGTGAGGCGGGCGAGTTCCGGCCCCGGGCGGTGCAGCAGCACCGTGCCGAGCCGACCGACCTCGCTGTCCACGTAGTGGGTCACCTTCGCAGCCTAGGACAGGCTTCCGCACCATCCGAGAAAAGAAGTGTGAATGAATATGGCATTCATCCGCACTCATTCCGGCGCTCCAACTTGCCGAGCACCGGGGGGCGCAACGTAGGGTAGTGGAGACATAACTTCGAGAGACCTTTTGCCGGAGGTCGCGATGACTGTCTTTCCCGCTCGCCGAGCCGTACCGAGCCGGGCACTGCCGCCCGTCTCGGTGCCGCACCCCCGGGTCGAGTCCACCTCGGTGCTCGAGCCGGCCCGACCGACTCCGCTGGAGTGGGCCCGCCGTCGGCGGGCCGAGCGGGGGGCCCGCCGGTTGGAGGCGGCCGGGGCCCGGGCCCTCGGTCAACTCGACCACCTCGGCCCCGCCTGGCACGTCATCGAGTGGCCCCGCACCGACGCCGCGGACGTCCTGCTCGACCGCACCCGTGACGAGCGGGCCGGGTTCCTGGCCATCGGGCCGAGCGGGCTCTTCGCGGTCACCATCGCCGACCACGGCCGCGCCCGGGTGCTCGTCGCCGGCGACGTCGTGCAGATCAACGGCAAGCGTCCGCCCTATGTGGCCGAGGCGCGCCGCGACGCCAAGCGGGCCAGCAAGGCCCTCTCCGACGCCGTCGGCCTGCCGATCCCGGTGAGCCCCGTGCTGACCTTCGTCGGCTCCGGGGTCATCAGCGTCTACGGCCTGCCGAAGGACTGCCTCATGGCCACCCACCGGGAGCTGGACCGCCTGCTCGTGGCCGGTGGCAACCGGATCAGTCCGGCCACCGCCGAGAAGCTCTCCCGGGTCGCCCAGTCCCCGTCGACGTGGCTCAACGGCACGTACCGTCCAGCGGCCGACTACCGGTGGTACGACGAGGGCCGAACGGCCGCTGACAAGCGGGCCGCCCGCCGGTAACGTCTCCGGCGACGCCACGCGGTCCGCGGGTCCGCCCCGGTGGTTCCGTCGGCCCGCGCCGTCGCCGGCCGCCCGGCACCGGGCACCGTCGCACCGACACCTGTCCCCCGGTCCCGCCGAGCCCCGGACCCCGTGCGGCTCCGGCCACCGGAGACGCAGCGCGGTCGGGCGGTCGTCGTGACGACCGGCTAGCGTGGACAGACCGTCGGTGTACATAGGAGGCGCGGTGGCCCACGTCGAACTCTCGCTCTCGGAAGTGTTCGTGCCTCCGGCGGGGACGCCCACCGAGCAGGAGTCCGACAATGTCGGGCGGTGGTCCGGCATGGTCTCCCAGGCCGCCGAGCCCTGCCTGCTGATCGACGCCGACACCACCGTGGTGGCCATCTCCTCGTCCGGCTGCGACCTGCTCTGCCTCGGCGCCCCGGAGGACGTGATCGGCCGGCCGCTGCTGGAGGGCGGCCTGCGCCTGGTCGACTTCACGGCCAGCCCCAGCGAGCTGACCGAGCAGGAGACCGACAAGATCCCGCCGCTGCTGGCAGTGCACTCCGGCCGGCTGGCCCGGGGGCTGCTCCGGGTCCAGGGGCCCGGCTCCGACGCGGGCACGACGGTCGACGCCATCTCCACGCCGGTGCTCACCGACGGCCAGGTGGCCGGCTCGCTCACCTTCTTCTCGGCGGTCTGACCTGCGGGAATGTGTGGCGATCGCCGCACCGGGCGGTGCTGGGGCACAGCCACGCGGAGGCCATAGGGTGCCCTCATGCTCGATGTCGCTCTGTTGCCGGGCGCGTACGCGGTGTGCCGCCTGCCGGCCGGCACCGTGCTGCCCCCGCACACCTGGGGCGCGCTGGGCGACCGCGACGTGGTGACGGTGAGCTGGACCGCCGACGGCGTCTCGGTGATCTGCCCCGCCGAGCGGGCACCCGCCGGGGCGGACGTGGAGACCGAATGGCGCTGCCTGCGGCTGGTCGGCCCGCTGGACGCGGCGGTCACCGGCACCCTCGCCGCGCTGATCGACCCGCTCGCCCGCGCCCGGGTCAACGTGGTGGCCTTCTGCACGTACGACACCGACCACCTGCTGGTGCCCGCCGTGCGACTGGTCGAGGCGACGAACGCGCTGGAACGGGCCGGGCACCGGGTCCAGACCTGACTTCACCCGCCCGGGTGATCCTCCTACGATGGGCTCGGCCGACCGGCCATGACGACATCCGTCGATGCCGAGGATCGCACCGTGCCCTGCATCCCGCCCCACCCCGCCCGCCGACGCCTCCCGGTGGTGCTGGCCGCCCTGCTCGCCCTCGCCGGCTGCGGCGCGCCGCCCCAGCTGACCGACCCGGCCGCCTCCGCGACCACCGCCCCGACCACCTCCGCCACCCCCAGCGCGACGCCGGCCGCACCGGTGACCCCGACCGGGCCGGCCCGCACGGCGCCCACCCCGGACCCGACCGCCACGCCCTGCCGGTCCGGCCCGTCCGGCGACCGGGTGATCGCCCTGCTGCGCGGTTCGGCCCGGGTGCTGCCCCGCGACGTCCGGGTCACGGTGCGGACGGGCCCGCTCTGCGCGGAGGGCTGGCAGTACACCGTGCTGGCGGTCAGCGGGCACGAGGAACTCCAGGTGGTCACCCGGGGCCGGCCCACCGCGCTGGAACTGGTCACCGCGGGCACCGACGTGTGCGGCGTGGAGGTGCGGGCCGCCGGCCCGTCCGGCATCCGGACCCTGGCCTGCGACGGCACCCCCGGTGCGTAGTCTGGTCGACATGCCGGGAACACCGCCGACCCGCTTCGTCTACCTGGGTCCCGAGGGCACCTTCGCCGAGCAGGCGCTGCGCACCGTCCCCGCCGCCGAGCGGGGTGGCCGGACGCCGGCGCGCAGCGTGGGCGAGGCGCTGGACGCCGTACGGGCGGGCGAGGCGGACGCGGCGCTGGTGCCCATGGAGAACTCGATCGGCGGCGCCGTCGGCGTGACCCTGGACGAGCTGGCCGAGGGGGAGCCCCTGGTGATCACCCGTGAGGTGATCCTGCCGGTCGAGTTCGTTCTCGCCGCCCGCTCCGGCGTCGCGCTGGCCGAGGTGCGCACCGTGGCGGCCCACCCGCAGGCGTCCACCCAGTGCCGGGGTTGGCTCCGCGACCACCTGCCCGACGCCACGGTGGTCGACGTGCTGTCCAACGGCGCCGCCGCGGCGGGCGCGGCGAACGGCGAGTACGACGCCGCCATCTGCGCCCCGATCGGCGCCACCCGGCACCGGCTGGCCGTGCTCGCCGACAAGATCGCCGACCACCCGGACGCGGTGACCCGGTTCGCGCTGGTCTCCCGCCCCGGCCCGCCCCCGCCCCCGACCGGCGACGACGTGACCTCGCTGGCGGTCTACATCGCGCACGACCGGGTCGGCGCGCTGCTCTCGGTGCTCACGGAGCTGGCCACCCGCGGAGTGAACCTGACCCGGATCGAGTCCCGCCCCACCGGCGAGGCGCTCGGCCGGTACGTCTTCTTCCTCGACTGCACGGGCCACGTCGCCGACGTGCGCCTCGGCGAGGCGTTGCAGGGGCTGCGCCGGGTCTGCGCGGACGTGCGCTTCCTCGGGTCGTACCCCCGGCACCGCTGGAGCCCGGCGGCGGGCGACCGGCCGGTCCCCGCTCCGGCCGGCCTCTCCGACACCGACTACGCGGACGCGGCGGCCTGGCTGACCCGGCTGCGCGCCGGCGAGCTGAACTGACGGTGGCGGGGCGCCCGGAGCGGGCGCCCCGCGCACCGGACGGTCACTGCAGCAGGCCGCCGAGCAGGCCGCCCTGCTGCTGCTGGGCGCCGCTGCCCTGCACCGGAGGCTCCTCCGAGGGCTGGACCACGACGAAGCCCTGACCGGCGAAGCTCATCGTGAACGCCTCGCCGGTGCTCCGGCCCAGCAGCGTGCCCAGGCCGAGCTGCTCGGCCCGGTGGTAGCCGGTCTGGAGGTTGGCCGACCAGCAGACCGCGGCCTGCGGGTCGACGTAGGTGGGCTGGTCGACGTTGAGCACCACCGGGGTGCCCTTGGTGGTGACCGCGATCCGGCCGTGGCCGGTGAAGACGCAGTTGAACAGGCCGGACGAGGACGCCATCCCGGCGCCACCGACCATCTTGATGTCGTACTGGAGGGTCGAGTCGAAGGCCAGCACGCTGGAGCCGTTGATCGACAGGGCGTCCCCGGGCTCCAGGTCGATGATGTGCACGTCCTTGGCGAGCTCGGCGAGGAAGACGTCGCCGCGCCCGGAGAGCTTCATCAGCGGCACGCCCTCACCGGTGAGCCGCTGCTTGATGAACTTGCCGATGCCGCCGGAGCCGAGCGCCTGGAACTGCACCTGACCCTGGTACGCGACCATGGACCCGACGCGGGCCATCGCCTCGCCGTTCAGCTCGATCTTCAGCATCTTGGAGTTCTGCAGCCGCATGCCCGGCTGCTGGGACTCCTTCTCAAGGTTCTCCGCGGAGAACAGCGCGCTGCGCATGGGGTTTCCTCCTGCATCGGGATGTGCCTGCACCGGAGGTTAGGGGACCCGCGCAACAGCGGGGATCAGCCGAGCGGGGCGCGCCGCGGGCCCGGTCAGCCCCACCCGAGGGCGTGCAGGCGCGCGTCGTCGATGCCGAAGTGGTGGGCGATCTCGTGCACCACCGTCACCGCCACCTCGTCCACGACGTCGTCCTCGGTGTCGCAGATCCCCAGGATGGGGTTGCGGTAGATGAGGATGCGGTCCGGCAGCACGCCGGCGTAGTCCCAGCCCCGCTCGGTGAGCGCGTGCCCCTCGTAGAGCCCGAGCAGGTCCTCGCCCGGCGGCGGGTCGTCCTCGACCAGGATGACCACGTTGCTCATCAGCCCGAGCAGCTCCTCGGGCACCTCGTCGAGCGCCTCGCCGACGAGCTCCTCGAACCGCTCCCGGCTCATCTGCACGGCCACGCGGCCCGGCCACCCTTCACGATCGGCGCGCGACACGGCAAGGGCGCCCGGTGGGAGCACCCTTGCCGTGTCGGGCGTGGTCAGCCCAGGCGGGCGTTCAGCGTGATCTGCGCGCCCGGGGAGAGCAGCCGGGAGATCGGGCAGTTCTCCTTGGCCGCCTCGGCCAGCTTGGTGAACTCGGCCTCGTCCAGGCCCGGGACCTGGCCGACGGTCTCCAGGTCGATCCGGGTCACGGTCATGCCGGCGTCGGTCTTGTCGAAGTGCACCTTGGCGGTGGTCTCGACCGAGGCGTCGGTGGCGCCCGCGTCGGCGAGCTGCTTGGAGAGGGCCATCGAGAAGCAGCTGGCGTGTGCGGCGCCGATCAGCTCCTCGGGGTTGGTGCCCTCGCCCTCCTCGAAGCGCGACTTGAAGGAGTAGTTGCCGGTGAGGCCGCCCTTGCCGGTGCGGACGGTGCCGGACCCCTCGGTGAGGTTGCCCTGCCAACGAGCGGAAGCGGTACGGATAGGCATGGCACCGACGCTAACCGAAAGCTGCCCGGCCCGCACCGGCCTGCGCGCTTGCGCTCCCTGTCACCGGGTGCCGCTTGTGCCATGATTCGACCCAGGCCCGCGTACGGGAAGGTGGCCGATGTCCCAGGATCCCCCCATCCCCAGGCAGGACAACCGGTCCGACGACACGACAGTCGTGGAGTGGGGCGACGCCGAACCGGCCCCGCCCGGCCGGGTCGGGCGCTCGCTCGCCGGCCTGGGCCGGGACCACCGCCTTCCGCCGGTGCTCGCCGGCCTCGGCGCGGTGGCCGCGGTCGCCTCGCTGATCGGCGAGTGGCTGGTGGTGACCGTACCCAACGAGGGCCCGGACGGGAGCAGCACGATCCGGCTTCCGAGCGGGGTCGCGGAGGTGGGCGGCTTCGGGGTGGCGTACCTGGTGGGACTGCTCGGCCTGGCGGTCGCCGTGGCCCTGGCGCTACGCGGCGCGCCCCCGGTGCGGCAGCACGCCCGGCTCGCGGGTCTCGGTCTCGCGGCGGCCCTGCTGGCCGTGCTGACCGCGACCGCCTTCTCGCTGCAGGAGGTGAGCCGCCGCGCCCTCTTCTTCCCCGCCGAGCAGCGGTTGCAGGTCGAGCACGGGCGCGGCCTGGTCACCGCCTTCCTCGCCACCGTGCTGCTGGCCGCCGCGCTGCACCTGTCCGGCCGGGCCGGCGCCAGGCCGGACGGCCGGGTGGACGAGCCCCGGGCGGAGCCGGCCGACGGGGCGCCGGACGGCTGGTCCGGGCGGGGCCGGCGCCGGGCGGCCGAGGACGAGCTTCCGCCGGCCCCGGCCGACCTGAGCGTGCAGCCCACCACGCCCTTCGCCCGGCCCGAACCGCCCCGCTGACCGGCCGGCGACCAGGCCCTTCGCCCGCCCGAAACCGCCCGCCCGCACCTGCGGAGCGGGCCGTGCGGGCGACACCGGACGGCCGCCGCGGGTTGGTGTCCGATTCGCCGAAAAGCCATGGTTGCGACCCGTTCCGCGAGATACGGTTGCTGCCCGCCGTCCGGTGGCCGCGGCACCGAGGACCTGGACGGCCGACGCGACGGCGGCGGGCGAAGGAGGAACCATGATCCGCCCGGGACTGCCCAAGCTGATCGCCACCGACCTCGACGGCACGCTCGTCCGCAGTGACGAGACCGTCTCCGCCTACACCCACGACGTGCTCGACCGGGTGCGGGCCGCGGGGATCCCGGTGGTCGGCGCCACCGGCCGGGGGCCGCGCCTGACCGAGCTGACCCGCAACGACATCCGCGCCGCGGACTTCCTGGTGATGGCGGGCGGGGGCCGGGTGGTCGACCAGAGCGACCCGGCGGGGCCGCTGGTGCTGCGCGACGAGCGCCTGTCGGGCAGCGTGCTGGCCCGGATCCTGGCCGACCTGGAGGCCGCCGTCGGCCCGCTCACCGTGATGGTGGAGGCGTCGGACGAGCCCGACGCGCCGCTCTGGGGCGACTACCACCCGAGCTGGCCCTACCCGGACCGGTTCGAGGCGCGCAGCCGCGCGGAGTGCCTCTCCTGCGACGTGCTCAAGGCGTTCACAAGGACCGCCGACCACCACGTGGACGAGCTGCTGGCGGTCGGCCGCCGGATCGTCCCGGCCGAGCTGGCCACGCTCACCCAGGCCGGGCTCGGCTTCGTCGAGATCTGCCCGCCCGGTGTGGACAAGTCCACCGGGCTCAGCGTGGTCGCCGAGCGGCTCGGCGTCGACCCGGCCGAGGTGCTGGTCTTCGGCGACCAGCCGAACGACCTGCCGATGTTCGAGTGGGCCGGCTGGGGCCGCGTGGCGGTGGCCAACGCGCACCCGGAGGTGCGGGCCGCGGCCGACGAGATCACCCTGCGCAACGACGACGACGGCGTCGCGGTCTACCTGGACCGACTACTCTCCCGGTGATGGGAGAGGCACCTCGGCTCGTCGCGACGGACATCGACGGCACGCTGCTCCGGGACGACCGGACGCTCAGCCCGCGCACCGCGGCGGTGCTGGCCCGGATCTCCGCGGCGGGCACGCCGGTCGTGCTGGTCACCGGCCGTCCCATCCGCTGGCTCCAGCTCGTGTACGACCAGCTCGCCGAGCCGCTGCCGGCGATCTGCGCGAACGGCGCGGTGGTGTACGACCCGGTCACCGACGAGGTGCTCCGCGCCGATCCACTCGCCCCGGAGCTGCTGGCCGAGGTGGCCCGGCGGCTCCGGGCCGAGGTGCCCGAGGTGAGCTTCGCGGTGGAGATCGTGGACAGCCGGCAGATGCGGCACGAGGCGCACTACCCGCTGCGCTGGGACGCCGACGCCGACGCGATCCGGGCCATCGAGTCGCCGGAGGAGCTGCTCGCCGTCCCGGCGGTGAAGTTGCTGGCCCGGGCCGGGGAGCAGGACCCGGACGTGTTCGTGCGGGTGGTGGCCGGCGCCCTGCAGGGGCTGGCCGAGGCGACCCACTCGTCGTACAGCGGGCTGGTGGAGATCTCCGCCGCCGGGGTGACCAAGGCGGCGGGCCTCGCCTGGTACGCGGCGCGACTCGGCGTCGACGAGCGGGACGTGCTGGCCTTCGGCGACATGCCGAACGATGTGCCGATGCTGACCTGGGCCGGCCGGGCGGTGGCGGTCGCCAACGCCCACCCGGCCGTCCTGGCGATCGCCGACGAGGTCGCCGGGGCGAACACCTCCGACGGCGTGGCCGCGTATCTCGAACAGGTCTTCGGGGTGGCCTGAGCGGCCGGGGCGCGAGCGCGCCCCGGCCGGTCAGAGGTACTGGCCGGGCGCGTGGCCCTCGTTGCCCTGCGGCATGCCCGGCATGCCCGGCACCATCCCGCCGCCCGGGCCGCTGGGCAGCGCCTGCCGTCCGGAGCGCATCTGCTCCAGCTGGACGCGGGCGGCCATCTGCTGGGCGACCAGCGCGGCCTGGATGCCGTGGAACAGCCCCTCCAGCCAGCCGACCAGCTGGGCGTGGGCGATCCGCAGCTCGCCCTCGCTGGGCGCCTGGTCCTCGGTGAAGGGCAGCGAGATCCGCTCCAGCTCCTCGCGCAGCTCGGGGGCGAGGCCCTCCTTCAGCTCGACGATCGAGCGCTCGTGGATCTCCCGCATCCGGTGCCGGCTGGCGTCGTCCAGGGGCGCCGCCTTGACCTCCTCCAGCAGCTGCTTGATCATGCTGCCGATCCGCATCACCTTGGCGGGCTGCTCGACCAGGCGGGCCGGATCCTCACCCTGGCCCTCCTCGGTCTGCACCGTGCCGACCGGCCGGCCGTCCGGCCCGACCACCACCACGGTGCCGGGGATGCCATCGTTGCCCTGTTCGTCGTCCTGTCCGGCGAAGCGCGCTTCGGTCATGGGACCCATCTTTACCCACCTCCACCACGCGCACGCGCCCGGTCCGGCTGCCGGGCCGGAACCACCCGGCCGGGACGCGCTACCGTCGCCGTCATGCCCGCAGACCCGCGCGCCGTGCTGACCCGGCCGGCCCCGCCGCCGGACGCCACCGTCGCCTACGGCGACCACCCGGACCAGTGCGCCGACCTGCGCCGGCCGGCCGGCGACGGGCCGCCCCGCCGGCTCGTGGTCGTGGTGCACGGCGGATTCTGGCGGGCCGAGTACGACCGCACCCACACCGGCCCGATGGCGGCGGCGCTGGCCGCGCTCGGCCACCCGGTCGCCCAGATCGAGTACCGGCGCACCGGCCAGCCGGGCGGGGGCTGGCCGCACACCCTCACCGACGTGCTGGCGGGGATCGCGGCGCTGCCCGGGCTGGCCGCGGCCGCGCTGCCCGGCCTGGTGGCCCCCGCCCCACCGATCGTCGTCGGCCACTCGGCCGGCGGGCACCTGGCGCTGTACGTCGCCGCGCACGCGCCGACCACGGTCGGCGGCGTGCTGGCGCTGGCGCCGGTCGCGGACCTCGCCGAGGCGTACCGGCTGGACCTGGACGCCGGCGCGGTGGCCGCGCTGCTCGGCGGCGGCCCGGCCGACTTCCCGGACCGGTACGCGGCCACAGATCCATCGTCGTTGGTGCCCGTGCAAGCACGCACGGTAGTCATGCACGGGGTTCTCGACCGGCAGGTTCCGATCGCCATCAGCCGGTCCTGGGTGGCGGCCGCCCGGGCCGCCGGCAGTCCCGCCACGCTGATTGAGCTGCCCGAATGTGAGCATTTCGGGCTGATCGCACCCGACTCGGCGGCCTGGCCGCAGGTCGTGGCCGCGTTGCGGTCGCTTCACGATGATCTTCCGGGCATTGACGCAGCGTCGCGGAGCAGGTAGAACGCCGAGGGGGCGTTGCACCCTGGCCGCTCCATCGGGAAGGAAATTGGTGTCGCAGATGAACCGCAGGCGGGCGCTACAACTGCTGGCCGCACTGGGTACCACCGGGCTGGCGGCGGGCTGTGGCTCCGGGACCGACACCGCCGACGAGGCCAAGCCGGGCAGCCCGATCAAGATCGGCCTGATCGTCCCGGGCAGCGGCCCGAACAAGGTCATCGGGGACGAGATCACCAACGGGTTCCAGATGTTCCTCACCCTCAACGACGGGCAGCTCGGCGGCCACCCGGTGACGGTGGTGCCGGCCGAGGAGGGCGACACCGCCAAGACCGGCCAGGCCGCCGTCGACCGGCTGGTCAAGGAGGGCGTGCTGGCGCTCACCGGCGTGGTCAGCTCCGCCGTGATGCTCGGCATCCGGGACGCCGTGGAGCAGGCACGGATGCCGCTGATCGGCTCCAACGCCTCCCCCATCAGCCTGCAGAGCGTCGTCTACATCTGGCGCACCTCCTACGTGCTGAACGAGCCCGGTGAGGCGCTCGGGGAGTACCTGCGGCAGACGCTGGACGCGTCCAGCCGGATCGCCATCTTCGGCACCCAGGGCCAGAGCAGCCGGGACGTCATCGACGGCCTCCGGCGCGGCTACGAGCAGGGCGGCCGGCGGCTCGCCGATGACCCGATCTTCACCCCCGACTACCCCAACCCCGGCAAGGGGGTCTACACGGGCTCGATCCGCAAGGCCCTGGACCGGCGGCCCGGACCCGACGCG
Source organism: Micromonospora sp. NPDC005707 (assembly GCF_040631005.1). Taxonomy (NCBI): domain Bacteria; kingdom Bacillati; phylum Actinomycetota; class Actinomycetes; order Micromonosporales; family Micromonosporaceae; genus Micromonospora; species Micromonospora sp. NPDC005707. The sequence goes on along the minus strand of NZ_JBEXYR010000008.1, from coordinate 331,409 downwards.
GTCTTCTGCCACTACACCGGGGCGCAGGCCGTGCAGTTCGTCAAGCAGCTCTACGCCGAGGGCTACCGGGGCCCCATCTACGCGCCCGGCTTCCTCACCGAGGGCACCGTGCTCGGCCAGCTCGACGACGGCGAGAAGGGCGAGGAGCGAGGGCTGATCGAGGAGAACGGCATCGAGACCGCGCTGAACTACTCGGCCGACCTGAACAACACCGCCAACCGGGTCTTCGCCTCGGCGTACCGCAAGACGTACAACGCCTCCCCCACCACCTACGCGATGGCCTCGTACGACGCCGCACTGGTGTTGGACAAGGCGATCCGGCTGGTCGGTGACAACCCGACCCCGCAGCAGGTCAACCTGGCGCTCGGCAAGATCGGCCAGATCGACAGCCCGCGCGGCGCCTGGCAGTTCAACCAGTCGCGCACCCCGCAGCAGAAGTGGTACCTGCGCCGGGTCCAGCTCGACGGCCGGATGCTCGCCAACGTCGTGATCAACGAGCTGGCCACGCTCGGCTGATCCACCCCGCGTACGCGAAACGGGCGGCCTCCCCTCGGGGAGACCGCCCGTTTCCGTGCGTTCAGTGGCGCAGTTCGGCGATGCAGCACTTCACGCTGCCGCCGCCCTTCTTCAGCTCGGCCAGCTCGACCGGGACCGGGTGGTAGCCGGCCGCCTTGAGCTTGCCGGCCAGCCGGGTCGCCTCGCTGTTCAGCACCACGTTGAGGCCGTCGCTGACCAGGTTGAGGCCGAAGGTCAGGGCGTCCTCGTCGTCCGCGACCACCGCGTCGGGGAAGAGCTGGGTGAGCACCTTCTGGCTGGCCGCCGAGAAGGCGCCCGGGTAGTAGACGATGTTCTCGTCGTCGATCGAGGCGAGCGCCACGTCCAGGTGGTAGAAGCGCGGGTCGACCAGGCGCAGCGAGACCACCGGCCGGTGGAGCGCCTCCTGCGCCTCGGCGTGCGCGGCCAGCTCGGTGCGGAAGCCGTGACCGGCGAGGATCAGCCCGCCGTGCGCCTCCGGCAGGTAGGCGAAGTCGCCCTCGCCCTCGTTGGTCTCGCTCGGCGCGATGAACCGCCAGCCGTTCTCCTCGTAGAACGCCCGGTGCACGGCGGCCTCGGCGGCCCGCTGCTCGTGCTTGAACTGGGCGCCGTAGACCGTGCCGTCCACCACGAACGCGCCGTTGGCGGCGTAGACCATGTCCGGCAGCCCGCGGCCGGGGGCGAGCAGGTGCACCTCGTGGCCGAGGCCGACCAGGGTCTCCCGCAGGCGGTCCCACTGCTTGACCGCCAGCTCCGCGTCGACCGGGGCGGTCACGTCCATCCACGGGTTGATCGCGTACTCGACCGCGAAGTGCTCGGGCGAGCACATGAGATATGTCCGCTTTCGCGGGACTCGCTGCTGGTTCACGGTCACCAAGAGTAGGTACGGTACAACTTTGGTAACAGCCACAACCATTGCTTCCCAGAGGCGGAACGTTGCAGATAGACGCGGTCGACCAGCGAATCATTGCGTTGCTCGTGGCGGATGCCCGCGCCTCGTACGCGGACATCGGCACGCGGGTGTCACTCTCCGCCCCCGCCGTCAAGCGCCGGGTCGACCGGCTCCGATCGGCGGGGGTCATCCGGGGCTTCACCGCGGTCGTCGACCCGGCCGCCGTCGGGTGGACCACCGAGGCGTTCGTCGAGCTGTTCTGCGCCGGCCGGACCACCCCGGCCCAGATCGGCGCCGCCGCCCGCCGGCATCCGGAGGTGGTCGGCGCGTACACGGTCTCCGGCGAGGCGGACGCGCTCGTGCACCTGCGGGCGGCCGACATCGCGCACCTGGAGGAGGCGCTGGAGCGGCTGCGGGCCGAATCCTTCGTCACCTCGTCCCGCAGCACCATCGTCCTCTCCCGGCTGGTCGAGTCCCCCGGCGTCGGCCCCTCCTCGGCTTGACCTGAACCGCACTTCAGGTCGTCAACTGGACCCGGACGTTCCGAGGGCGGCAGCGGGGAGGCGACATGCGGGCGGTGTGGCTACGGGAATTCGGCGGGCCGGAGATGCTGGTGCCCGGACCGGCACCGGATCCGGTGCCCGGCCCGGGACAGGTGCTCATCGACGTGGCGCACGCGAACATCACCTTCGTCGAGACGATGTTCCGGGCCACCGGGTTCGGCCCGTTCACCGCGGCCCTGCCGGTGATCCCGGGCAACGGCGTCGGCGGGACGGTCACCGGGGTCGGCCCCGGGGTGGACCCGGCGCTGCTCGGCCGGCGGGTGGTCAGCACCACCGGCGGCACCGGCGCGTACGCCGAACGCGTGGCGGTGGACGAGGGCGCGCCGATCCCCGTACCGGACGGGTTGCCGCTGGACGCGGCCGTGGCACTGCTCGCCGACGGCCGGACCGCGCTCATGCTGGCCCGGGCGGCCGGGCTGCGGCCCGGCGAGCGGGTGCTGGTGGAGGCGGCGGCCGGCGGGGTGGGCGGGCTGCTCACCCAGCTCGCCACCGCGGCCGGCACCCGGGTCGTCGCCGCGGCCGGCGGCCCCCGCAAGGTCACCCTGCTCCGCGAGCGCGGCCTCGATCCGGTGGTCGACTACCGGGAGCCGGACTGGACCGACCGGGTCCGGGCGGCCGTCGGCGGGGTGGACGTGGTCTTCGACGGGGTGGGTGGGTCGCTCGCCCGGGCGGCCTTCGACCTGCTCGACCGGGGCGGGCGGATGGTCAGCTTCGGGCTAGCCGGCGGCGCCTGGGCGGACGTGCCCGAGGCGGAGGCCGCCGCCCGGGGAGTGGCCCTGGTCCGCCCCGGCGGCACACCCGGCGAGCTGCGCGCCCTCACCGAGCAGGCGCTCGCCGAGGGGGCCGCCGGCCGGCTCCGGCCGCTGATCGGGCAGCGTTTCCCGCTGGAACGGGCCGCCGACGCGCACGCCGCCATCCAGTCCCGGGCCACGGTCGGCAAGACCCTCCTCGACGTCCGCTGACGCCGCCGGGCCTGGCCCCGGCTCGCCGGCCGATTCGCGGCCGTCCCCGGCGTTCCTCCGCCGCGGGCGTCAGAGGTACATGCCGGTGCGGTGCTCCTGGGAGCGGGCCGGCTTGTCCCCCTCGCCGAAGAAGCGCTTGCCGCCGAACTCCCCGTGCAGCCGGTCGTCCAGCTCGTCGGCGAGCCCGGTCATCACCTGCACGGCGAGCATCAGGTGGGTGGCCTGGAAGTTGCGGCCGAACACCGGGATCGAGGCCCACACCGTGTCGTCGGCGCAGTAGAGCCGGCCGATCGGCATCCGGTTGGTCAGCTCGGAGAGCTTCACGTAGAGGCGCTCGGTCGGCTCGACCTCGGTGAGCACCGGGGAGAAGACGTCGACCAGGGGCGGGTTGTCGCGGACCCGGACGAAGACCATCGCCGAGCCGGCGCGGATGTTGATGTCGCCGTCCGAGTCGACCTGCACCTGGTCGGCCTTGGACTTCAGCATCGTGGAGACGACCGTGCGCACCCGCTCCTCCAGGGCCAGCACGTCGTTCTCGCCCGCCTGGGCCGTGGCGGCCGCCGCGAGCGCCTCGTCCAGGTCGGCCTCCACGTCGCGGTCCGGGCCGAACTCGCTGCGCGCGGTGCCGAGCGGCTCCTCCGGCAGCGGCTCCCCCTCGGCGTCGTGCACCAGGTAGACCAGGAAGGCGGGGTGCGGGGCGCCGTAGACGTCGCGCAGGGTCCGGGACAGCACGGCCGACAGCCGGGTGGCCTCGTCGGCGACGCAGTCCAGGCCGAACTGCTCACCGGAGCCCGCCACCACACCGGGCGGGGACCAGCCGAGCGCGATCATGTCGGCCACCGCGGCCCGGTCCAGCCGGTAGCCCTGCGGCAGCGTCGCGTTGCCGACCGCCCGCGCCGAGAGGCGGCCCTCCTCGCCGGCGTCCACGCTCACCGAGTAGACGGCGTCCCCGGTGCCGGAGGCGGTCGGGTCGAGGGTGACCTCCAGGTGCGCGCCCGCGGGCAGCCCGCGCAGCCGATCGGCCAGCGCGCGGGCGAACTCCCGCCAGGCCTCGGTCACCTTCGCCCGCAGGTCGGCCGTGGTCGGCTCGTCAAGCAGGATCGACTCGTGCTGCTCCGGCGTCGCGCCGGCGGGCTCACCAGCCGGCGCCGAGGGGTGGTCTGCCGTCATGATCGCCTCCGTCCGTCCTCGCCACCCTACCCACGCACGAAGGGGGGCCAATCACCCCGACCGGCATCGGACAGCGGACCGGAGGCGCTAGTCGGCGGGGGCGGTCCCGTCCAGCTCCACGGGCCAGGTGCCGGCCAGCGCGCTCAGCCGGGCGGCCGCCGCCGCCGGGTCCGCGCCGCGCCCCACGGCCACCCCCAGGAGGTACGCCGTGACCGGCGCCCCCGGCCGCAGCACCTGGTGGGCCACGTCCTTGGCCAGGTCGAGCACGGTGGGCACCGGCACCTCGGCCGGGTCCAGCCCCAGCTCGGCGCAGGCCGCCGTGACCCAGTCGTCCATCACCGTCATCTCGTCCACTCCTCGGCCCGGCGTACGTCCTCGTCAGTGTCGCAGTCGAACCAGGGCGGTGGCCCGGACCCGGACCAGGACACCTCCCGCACCGGTGTGCCGGCCAGCAGCGCGCGCACCGGGGCCCCGTCGACCGTGCCGCCGCGCTCGGCGGCGAGCCGGTCCAGGGCGGCCCGGAGCGCGCTCACCCGCCACACCGCGCAGAGTTGCTGCCGGCGGCCCGCGTCGTCGACGTAGCAGGCCACGCCGGCGGCCGAGCCGTCGAGGGCGGCCCGCAGCTCGGCCACCGCCGCGGGGCTGAGCAGCGGCAGGTCGGCCGCGAGCAGGGCGACGGTGGCGGTGCCGGGGTCGAGCAGCGCCAGCCCCGCCGCGGTCCCGGCCACCGGGCCCCCGCCGGGCGGCTCCTCGCGGGTCACCCGGACCCCCTCGGGCACCGGGCCGGCCGGGCCCACCACGATCCGCTCGCCCGCGTCGGCCACCGCCGCCAGCACCCGGTGCAGCATGGGCCGGCCGCCGACCGGCCGGGCCGGCTTGTCCACCCCGCCCATCCGGCGGGCCGCGCCGCCCGAGAGCACCACCGCCGCGTACGCCGTCACCGGCCCACGGTAACCGCAGCGGCATCGCCGTGCGGGTGGCCCGGGGCGCGGGGCAGGATGGGCGGCATGGGACGGGCGACTGACCGGCGGGGTGTGCTCCGGATCGACCTCGACGCGGCGGCCGACGGGCGGGCGCGGATCCGCCGGCAGGACACCATGGCGGTGGAGGAGCCCCTGGAGATCCGGGTGGGCCCGGCGGGACCGGGCCGGCGCAAACCGCTCGCCGTGACCATGCGTACCCCCGGCGACGATCTGGACCTGGCGATCGGCTTCCTGCTCACCGAGGGACTGATCCGGTCGGCCGACGACGTGCGCACCGCGCAGCTCTGCGCCGGGGCGGAGACCCCGAACACCTACAACGTGGTCGACGTGGTGCTGGCTCCCGGCGTGCCGGAGCCCGTCACCGATCCGGCCCGCAACTTCTACACCACCAGCTCGTGCGGGGTCTGCGGCAAGGCGAGCATCGACTCCGTCCGGACCCGCTCGCAGTTCGCCGTGCGCGAGGATCCGCTGGCGGTGACCGCCGCGCTGCTCGCCGGGCTGCCCGACCGGCTGCGCGCGGCCCAGCGTGCCTTCGACCGCACCGGGGGCCTGCACGCGGCCGGGCTGTTCACCGCCGACGGCGAGCTGGTGGTGCTGCGCGAGGACGTCGGCCGGCACAACGCGGTGGACAAGGTGGTCGGCTGGGCCGTCCGGGAACGCCGGCTGCCGCTGGCCGGGCACCTGCTGCTGGTCTCCGGCCGGGCGAGCTTCGAGCTGACCCAGAAGGCGTGGATGGCCGGGGTTCCGTTGCTCGCCGCGGTCTCCGCGCCCAGCACGCTCGCCGCCGACCTGGCCGAGGAGGCCGGGATGACGCTGGTCGGCTTCCTGCGCGGCGCGACCATGAACGTCTACACCGGGGCGCAGCGCGTGGCCGGCTGACCCGGTCACCGCCGGGGACGCCGCTTGCGGCGGCGCAGCACCGTGCCGGCGGTCGTCGGCCAGTCGTCCAGCTCGGCCGGGGACAGCCCGCGGCGGAGCGCGTCGTCGAGGAGCACGGCGAGCGAATAGCCCGGGTGGGCGGCGAGCACCCGTTCCAGGGCGACCGCGGCCAGTGCGCCGTGCCCGCCTCGCCAGGCGGCGAAGGCCAGCAGGCTGCCCGGCGCGGCGATCAGCTCGGGCTCGGCCCGGCGCAGCACGTCGGTCCAGAGGCTGATGTCGGCGTCCCGGCCGTCGGTGCGGGACCAGGCGTGGTCGCGGACCGGGAGATGGGTGAGGAGCACGGTCAACCAGGCCACCTCGTCGTCGCCGAGCCGCTCGCCGCGCCGGTGCCGCCGGAACGCGGTGCGCACCGCCGCCATCCCCGCCGAGCGGACCGGGGGATCACCGGCGAGCCCGGCCAGGCGACGGCGGGCCCGATCGGTGGCCCGGCGCATGGCCACCCGGACCGGCCCGCCGATCGGGGCCACCTGCGCGGCCAGCGCGGCGCGGTCGGGCAGGGCCACCTGGCCGGCGAAGACGGCCGCCGCGCTGACCTGGCTGGCCGCCGGGTCGTAGGGGGTGCCGTCGGGCGGGCAGCAGGCCGGCTCGGCGCAGAGGTAGGACCACCAGCGCCCGTCGGTCACCCGGAGCGCGTCGAGGACGACCAGCCCGGCCCGGTCCAGGGCCTCGCCGACCGCGTCGACCGCGCCGGTGACGCGGGCGGCCGGACCGTAGCCGATCACGGTGGCGGCGTCGGTGCCCTGCCGGGCCACCACCTCGGCCACGTGCCGGGCGGCCGGGCGCGGGTCGCTGCCCGGCTCGGGCAGGTCACCCCGGGCGGCGAAGACGACCCGCCGGCCGCGCATCGCCACCACCACGACACTGTCGGCGGGATGGAAGCCGAGCAGGTACGGCACGGCGGCCACGAGGTCGGCCGGCGAGCGGACGGCGAGGCGGGGACGCTCGATGGAGTTCATGCCGGGAGCGTGCGGCGCACGGGTGCCACCCCGACAGGCCCTGTGGACGACACGCGGGTTGTCCACAGATACGGAGAGTATCGGCCCAGGTCGGGGAGGCGCGGCACGGCGCGGAGCCGCACACGGCCCGCACCGCCCCCACGGACCGGCTACGTTGCGCTCATGGACCTGGCGTACCTGCGGGCACACCCGGAGCACCTGCCGACCTTCCTGACCCACCAGCGGATCCGGGAGACGCCGGTCTCCGGCGGGGACATCTGCGCCGCGTCCCGGCTCACCCTGGACGACGGGCACTCGGTCTTCGCCAAGACCTGGCCGGAGCACGCGGAGCGGGCCGCACCCGAGGGCTTCTTCACGGCCGAGGCGGCCGGGTTGCGCTGGCTGCGCGACGCCGGCACGGTCGCCGTACCCGAGGTGGTGGTGGCGCTGCCCGAGCTGCTGGCGCTCGACTGGGTCGAGTCCGGCGAGCCGACGCCGGAGGCGGCCGAGCTGTTCGGTCGCGAGCTGGCCGGGCTGCACCGCGCCGGGGCCCCCGCCTTCGGCGCCGAGTGGCCGGGGTTCATCGGGGCGCTGCCGCAGGACAACACGCCCGACCCGGGCCCCTGGCCGGAGTGGTTCGCCCGGCGGCGGTTGCAGCCCTACCTGCGGATGTCGGTCGACAACGGGGCGCTCACGAGCGGGGAGGCCGGCCGGGTCGAGGAGCTGATCGACCGGATCGCCGAGTTCGGCGGCGACGAGCCACCGGCCCGGATCCACGGCGACCTCTGGCCCGGCAACCTGCTGTGGGGCCTCGACGACCGGGTCTGGCTGGTGGACCCCGCCGCGCACGGCGGCCACCGGGAGACCGACCTGGCGCAGCTCGCCCTCTTCGGCGGCCCGCCGCACCTCGCCCGGATCACGGCCGCCTACCGGGAGGCGTGGCCGCTGGCCGACGGCTGGCGGGAGCGGGCGCCGCTGCACCAGCTCCACCTGCTGCTGGTGCACACCGCGCTGTTCGGGTCCGCGTACCGGGCCGCAGTGGACTCCGTCGCCCGCGCCGCGCTGCGCGGCACCGGACGCGCTACGGTCGACGGGTGACCGCCGCCCCGACGACGACCGACGGGGTCCTCGTCGACCGCTACGGCCGGGTCGCCCGGGACCTCCGGGTCTCGCTGACCGACAAGTGCAACCTGCGCTGCACCTACTGCATGCCCGCCGAGGGGCTGCCCTGGCTGGCCGGGCCGCAGCTGCTCGACGACGACGAGATCGTCCGGCTGATCCGGGTGGCGGTGCACCGGCTCGGCGTCACCGAGGTCCGTTTCACCGGCGGCGAGCCGCTGATCCGGCCCGGCCTGGCCCGCATCGTGTCGGCGGTGGCCGCGCTGGAGCCCCGCCCGCGCATCTCGCTGACCACCAACGGCATCGGCCTGGACCGCCTCGCCCCGACCCTGCGCGCCGCCGGGCTGGACCGGGTCAACGTCTCGCTGGACACCCTCGACCCGGCGCGGTTCGCCGGGCTGACCCGGCGGGACCGGCACGCCGACGTGCTGGCCGGGCTGGCCGGCGCGGCGGCGGCCGGGCTCACCCCCGTGAAGATCAACGCCGTGCTGATGCGCGGGGTCAACGACGACGAGGCGCCCGCGCTGCTCCGGTTCGCCCTGGCCCACGGCTACGAGCTGCGGTTCATCGAGCAGATGCCGCTGGACGCCCAGCACGGCTGGGACCGGTCGACCATGGTCGTCGCCGACGAGATCCTCGCCGCCCTGCGCGCCGAGTTCACGTTGACCGCCGACCCCGGCGAGCGGGGCGCGGCCCCGGCCGAGACCTGGCTGGTGGACGGCGGCCCCTCCCGGGTCGGCGTGATCGCGAGCGTGACCCGGCCGTTCTGCGGCGACTGCGACCGGACCCGGCTCACCGCCGACGGTCAGGTCCGCAACTGTCTCTTCGCCACCGAGGAGTCCGACCTGCGCGCCGCGCTGCGCGCCGGGGCGGACGACGAGGAGCTGGCCCGGCGCTGGCGTGCCGCGATGTGGGGCAAGCGGGCCGGGCACGGCATCGACGACCCCACCTTCCTGCAACCCGCCCGCCCCATGTCGGCGATCGGAGGCTGACCGGTGCAGCTCACCGTCCGCTATTTCGCCGGCGCGCGGGCCGCGGCCGGCCGCGCCGAGGAGACCGTGGCCGCGGGCCGGTCGCTCGACGCGCTCCTCGACGAGCTGACCGAGCGGCACGGCGAACGGCTGGCCATGGTGTTGAAAGCGGCGAGTTTCCTGGTCGACGGGGTGGCCTGCCATGATCGTCAGGCACCGCTGCCGGCCGGGGCGACGGTCGACGTGCTGCCGCCCTTCGCGGGCGGCTGAGGGAGGCTCCCGTGTTGGCGATGGCGACGTTCGTGGGCTTCGCTGTGCTCGTCACCGCCCTGATCCACCTCTACCTGTGGAAGCGGCTGGTGCGGGACGCAACCCGCCCGGGCCGCCTGCGGAAGGCCGGTGGGGTGGTCACGCTCCTGCTGGCGCTGCTGGTGCCCGCGACGATGGTCGGCACCCGCAACGGCTCGTACTGGCTGGCCTGGCCGGGCTACCTGTGGCTGGCCCTGATGTTCTACCTGCTGGTGCTGCTGCTGGTGCTGGAAGTGCCGATGGCGGTGGCGAAGCTGGTGCTGCGCCGCCGGGAGCGGGCCGCGACCGGAGCGGTCGGCGAGCCGGCGCTCGTGCCGGCGGGCGGCGGCGGCCGGGCGGACACCTCCGCGACCGGCCACGTCGCGGAACCGGCGGCCACCGGCCCCACCGCCACGTCGCCCGTCGCCCTCGCGGAGCCGCCCGCCGCGCCGGTGGCGGCGGAGTCCGCCGGGTCGGCCGAGCTGCCGGCCGGCGAGGACAGCGGGCCGCGCGCGGCCGGACCGCGGGACGGCCGCGACCCCGCCGGGGACCGGCCGGACCGCGACCCGTCCCGCCGGTTGCTGCTCGCCCGGGGGGCCGCCATCTTCGCCGGGCTCACGGCCGCGGGCATCACCGGGTACGGCGTACGCACCGCGATGGGAGCGCCCCGGCTGGACCGGGTGCAGATCCCGCTCGCGAGGCTGCCCCGCGCCATGGACGGGCTGCGCATCGCCACAGTCTCGGACATCCACCTGGGGCCGCTGCGCGGCCGGTCGCACACCGAGCGGATCGTCGCGATGATCAACCGGCTCGACGCCGATCTGGTGGCGGTCGTCGGTGACCTGGTCGACGGCTCGGTGGCCGAGCTGGGCCCGGCCGCGGAACCGCTCCGCGACCTACGCTCCCGCTACGGCAGCTTCTTCGTCACCGGCAACCACGAGTACTACTCCGGTGTGGAGGAGTGGGTGCGCGAGGTGGACCGGCTCGGCCTGCGGGTGCTCCAGAACGAGCGCCAGGAGATCCGGGCCCGGGGCGGCGTGCTCGACCTGGCCGGGGTCAACGACGTCACGGCCACCGGCACCGGGCTGGCCGCCCCCGCCGACTACGCCGCGGCCCTCGGCGACCGCGACCCGAGCCGCCCCGTGGTGCTGCTGGCCCACCAGCCGGTGGCCGCGCACGAGGCGGCGAAGTTCGGCGTGGACCTCCAGCTCTCCGGGCACACCCACGGCGGCCAGATGGTGCCGTTCAACCTGCTCGTGAAGCTCCAGCAGCCGGTGGTCTCCGGTCTCGGCGAGGTGGACGGCACCAAGGTCTACGTCACCAACGGCGCCGGCTTCTGGGGCCCGCCGGTCCGGGTCGGCGCGCCGCCGCAGGTGACCCTGGTCGAGCTGCGCGCCCCATAGCGCGTCCGGGCCGCCCGGTCCAGCACCGCATTGCTCAGGTCACGCGTACGCGTGGCGGCGGGCGGCCGGGGGACCGGGCGTGACAGGATGCGGCGTGCCTCCGTTCAGCGCCGTACCCTCCGGTGGCCTCCCGTCGTTCGTCGCGGATCTGCACATCCACTCGAAGTACTCGCGCGCGTGCAGCCGTGACCTGACCCTGCCGAACCTCGGCTGGTGGGCCCGACGCAAGGGCATCGGCGTGCTCGGCACCGGCGACTTCACCCACCCCGCCTGGTACGACCACCTCCGCGAGACCCTGCACCCGGCCGAGCCCGGCCTCTACCGGCTGAGCCCGGAGGCGGAGCGGGACATCGCCCGGCGGCTGCCGCCCCGGCTGGCCAGCGCGGCGGAGGCGGACCCGGTCCGGTTCATGCTCAGCGTGGAGATCTCCACGATCTACAAGCGGGACGACCGGACCCGGAAGGTGCACCACCTCATCTACCTGCCGGACCTGGACGCGGTGGCGCGGTTCAACGCCGCGCTGGGGCGGATCGGCAACCTGGGCTCGGACGGCCGGCCGATCCTCGGGCTGGACTCCCGCGACCTGCTGGAGATCACCCTGGAGGCCAGCCCGGACGGCTACCTGGTGCCGGCGCACATCTGGACGCCCTGGTTCTCCGCGCTCGGCTCGAAGTCCGGCTTCGACGCCATCGCCGACTGCTACGCCGACCTGGCCGAGCACATCTTCGCCGTGGAGACCGGCCTGTCCTCCGACCCGGAGATGAACTGGCGGGTCGGCAGCCTGGACCGCTACCAGCTGGTGTCGAACTCGGACGCGCACTCGCCGCCGGCACTGGCCCGGGAGGCCACCGTCCTCGACTCGGCCCGCGACTACTTCGCCATCCGCGAGGCGCTGCGCACCGGCGACGGGCTGGCCGGCACCATCGAGTTCTTCCCCGAGGAGGGCAAGTACCACGCCGACGGGCACCGGCTCTGCGGAGTGAACTGGTCCCCGGAGCGCACCCGGGAGGCCGGCGGGCGCTGCCCGGAGTGCGGGAAGCCGCTGACCGTGGGCGTACTGAGCCGGGTGGCGGAGCTGGCCGACCGGCCCGAGGGGCACCGGCCGGCGCACGCCCGGGAGGTGACCCACCTGGTGCCGCTGGCCGAGATCCTCGGCGAGCTGAACCGGGTGGGCGCCCGCTCCAAGAAGGTCGAGGGGAAGCTCCACGAGCTGATCGCCGCGCTCGGCCCGGAGCTGGACATCCTCACCCGTACCCCGCTGGACGAGATCGGCCGGGTCGGCGGTGAGCTGCTCGCCGAGGGCATCGGCCGGCTGCGCCGCGGCGAGGTGCGCCGGGTCCCCGGCTACGACGGCGAGTACGGCGTGATCACCCTGTTCGATCCGGCCGAGCTGGGTGGCTCGGGCGGGTCGACCGGCCAGGACACGCTCTTCGACGTACCCGTGCCCGCGCAGCGGAGGCCCGCGGAGCCGGCGGCGAAGCCGAAGGCCCGGCGCCCTGCGGCGGTCAAGGCGGAGCCCAAGCGCAAGCCGGCGCCGCCGCCACCGCCACCGATCGCGCCGGCGCCCTCCCCGCACGAGCCGTTCGAGCCGATGCTCGCCGGGATGGAGGAGGTCGGCACCGGCCTGCTGGACCGCCTCGACGCCATGCAGCGGGTGGCCGCCTCGGCGCCGGGTGGCCCGCTGCTCATCGTGGCCGGCCCGGGCACCGGCAAGACCCGGACGCTGACCCACCGGATCGCGTACCTCTGCGCGGAGCTGAACGTCTTCCCGGAGCAGTGCCTGGCGATCACCTTCACCCGGCGGGCCGCCGAGGAGCTGCGGCACCGGCTGGACGGGCTGCTCGGCCCGGTGGCCGAGGACGTCACGGTCGGCACCTTCCACTCGCTGGGGCTGACCATCCTGCGGGAGAACGCGCCGGCCGCGGGGCTGCCGGCGGACTTCCGGATCGCCGACGACCCCGACCGGGCCGCCGCCCGCGCGGAGGCCGGCGAGGACGACGAGCGGTACGCCGCGCTGCTGCGCAAGCGGGACCTGGTCGACCTGGACGAGCTGCTCACCCTGCCGGTGGCGCTGCTGAAGGGCGACAAGAAGCTGGTCCGGGAATACCGCGAGCGCTGGAAGTGGATCTTCGTCGACGAGTACCAGGACGTCGACGCCGTCCAGTACGACCTGCTCCGGCTGCTCAGCCCCGCCGACGGCAACCTCTGCGCGATCGGCGACCCCGACCAGGCGATCTACTCGTTCCGGGGCGCGGACGTCGGCTACTTCCTGCGCTTCTCCCAGGACTTCACCGATGCCCGGCTGGTCCGGCTGAACCGCAACTACCGCTCGTCGGCGCCGATCCTGGCCGCCGCCGTGCAGGCCATCGCGCCGTCGTCGCTGGTCCGCGGCCGCCGCCTCGACCCGGCGCGGCTCGACCCGGAGGCCCCGCTGGTCGGTCGCTACGCCGCGACCTCCGTCGCGGACGAGGCCGACTTCCTGGTACGCACCATCGACGACCTGGTCGGCGGCCTCTCCCACCGCTCGCTCGACTCGGGCCGGATCGACGGGCGGGCCACCTCGCTGTCCTTCTCGGACATCGCGGTGCTCTACCGCACCGACTCGCAGGCCGCCCCGATCGTGGACGCGCTGGCCCGGGCGAACATCCCGGTGCAGAAGCGCTCGCACGACCGGCTGCGCGACCGGCCGGGCGTGACGGCCATCGCCCGCGAGCTGCGGCACGCCGGGCTGGACGGTTCCCTGGCCGCCCGGGTACGCCTGGCCGGCCAGCTCCTCGCGGAGCGCTTCGCCGTGCCGACCCTCGACGGCTCCGGCGCGGTACGCCCCGAGGACGTCCGCACGGCGGTCGACCTGCTCACCCCGCTGGCCCGGCGCTGCGGCGACGACCTGGAGCTGTTCCTGGCCCAACTCGCCACCGGGGCGGAGGTGGACGCCCTCGACCCGCGTGCCGAGGCGGTCACCCTGCTCACCCTGCACGCGGCCAAGGGGCTGGAGTTCCCCGTGGTCTTCCTGGTCGGCGCCGAGGACGGGCTGCTGCCGCTGCGCTGGCCCGGGCAGGAGCCGGACGACGACGCGGTGGCCGAGGAGCGGCGGCTCTTCTTCGTCGGGCTGACCCGGGCGCAGGACCGGCTCTACGTGAGCCACGCGGCCCGGCGTACGCGGCACGGGTCGGAGCGCGAGTGCCGCCCCTCCCCGTTCCTCGACGTGATCGACCCGGGCCTGTTCGAGCGCTTCGGCGACACCGAACCCCGCCGCCCCAGGGACCGCCAGCTCCGCCTGATCTGACCGCGGGCGGACCGGTCAGGCGAGCAGGACCGCCAGCTCCGCCTGATCTGACCGCGGGCGGAACGGTCAGGCGAGCAGGACCGCCAGCCAGGCGCCGGCGAGGAGCGCCGGGCCGAACGGGAGCGGGGTGTCCCGGCGGACCCGGCGGGCGGCGAGCAGGGCGAGGACGACCACCCCGTTCACCACGTGCGGGAGGAGCAGCCCGAGGCCCACGGTCGGCCAGCCGAGCCAGCCGAGCGGCAGGCCGAGCGCGGCGGCGAGTTTGACGTCGCCGAAGCCGAGCCGGGCGCCGGGTAGCAACGCGAGCAGCACGTACGCGGCGAAGGAGACGGCCGCGCCGGCGAGGGCGGTGAGCAGGCGTCCCGGGGTGCCGTCGACCAGCGCGGCCGGGACCAGGCCGAGCCCGCCACCGAGCGCCGCCGCGCCGACCAGCGGGTTCGGCAACCGGAGACAGGCCAGGTCGGCCGCCGCGAGGGCCAACCCGACCGCCGCGACCAGCAGGAGAGCCGGCAGGGCCGGGTCCGCGCCGCGCGCGGCGGCGAGCCCGCCGAACACCACGGCGCCGGCCGACACCGCTGCGCCCCGGCCGACCTTCGACAGCGCGGCCCGGCGCCCGTGGGCCGACCGCGCCGGGTCGCCGGGAGGTCCCACGTGATCCGCAGGCCCGTCGGACCGGGCGGCCGAACCCCCGACGAAGCGGTGGGCCAGCGGGACGGCGGCCCGGCCGGCCAGCGCGCCGAGGAGCGCGGCACCCGCCACCAGCCCGGTCGACACGGGCCGGGACGTTACCGGCGGGCCGGCTCCGGGGCCGCCCCGTCGACCGGTCGTGCCGCGGACCGGCGCGGACGCTCGGTGCTCACCACCACGGCGACGCCGGCCACGATCACCGCGCCGCCGAGCAGCACCTGCGGGGTCACCGGCTCGGCGACGAGCAGCGCGCCGAGCGCCACCGCGACCGCCGGATTCACGTACGCGTAGGTGGACACGAGGGAGATCGGGGCGTGGGCCAGCAGCCACACGTACGCGGTGAAGGCGACCAGCGAGCCGGCCACCATGAGGTAGGCCAGCGCCGCCCAGGAGCGGCCGGTCACCTCGGCGGGGGAGAAGCCGTGCAGCTCGCCCCGGACGGTGGCGATCACGGCGAGCGCCGCCGCGCCGGCGACCATCTCGTAGACGGTGGCCACGAACGGGTTGTCGGGCATCCGGATCCGCCCGGACAGGTAGGAGCCGACGGACCAGCTGACGGCCCCCGCCACGACGGTCAGCGCGCCGACCAGCGGCACGCTCCCCGGCCCGCCGCCCGGCAGGACGAGCAGCACGAGACCGACGAAGCCGAGGGCGACGCCGGCGAAGGTCCACGGCCGGGGCCGGTCGCCGCCGAGGGTCCGCAGCAGCACCACGAGGAGCGGGACGGTGGCCACCAGCAGCGCGGCGATGCCGGAGGGCAACGCGGTCCCCTCCGGGCCGGACTCGGCGAGCACCACGAGGCCGTTGCCGCCGGCCAGCAGCAGCACCCCGACCAGCGCGGCCGAGCCGAGCTGCCGGCGGTCGACGCGGAGCGCCCCCGGTCCGCCGCGCAGCCGCAGCACCAGGGCGAGGACCGCCGCGGCGGCGGCGAACCGCATCGCGGCGGAGGTGAGCGGCGGCAGGGACTCGACCGCGACCCGGATGCCCAGGTAGGTCGAGCCCCAGAACACGTAGACCAGGACCAGAGCGGTCCAGATCAGCGCGGGGCGGGCCGGGGCGGCGGCGTGGTCGACGGCGGGCGTCGCACTCGTGGGGCGTGAGCTCATCGGTGGACCACGCTACGGTGACCACGGCGTCGGCGTCCCCTGTTGGTGGCCGGCCTCTCAGCACTGGCTACGCAGGAGGGCGTTCATGTCGAACTTCGGACCACCGGGCGGCGGCTCCCCCGAGCCGTGGGGTGGGCGGCGCCCCGACGACGGCTACGCTCCCCCGGCCGATCCGCGCTACGACCCCGGCTACGGCGGCCAGCCGGGGGGCTGGGACGAGGCGCCGACCCGGCACTACGAGCCGCCCGCCCAGCGCTACGACCAGTCGACCCCGCGCTACGAGCCGGGTCCCGCCTGGAACGCCGGCCCGCCGGCCGCCCCGCCCTACCAGGGCTACCCGGCCGACCCGGGCTACGGCGGCCAGCCGCCGTACGCCGAGCCGACGCCGCCGAAGCGCGGCAAGGGGCCACTGCTGGTGGTCCTGGTCGTGCTGGCGGTGCTGCTGCTGGGCGGCGCGGGGGCCTACTGGATGCTCGGGCGGGACGACGCCACCCCGAGCGGGACGGCGTCCGCCTCCGCGCCGGCCGCCGGCCCGACCGGGGCCGCGGGCGAGCCGGCCGACGCGCCCACCACCCCGCCGGCCCCGGCCTCCTCGACGGACCCGCGCTTCGTGAAGGCGGGCCAGTGCGTCGCCAACGAGGGCGGTTCCGCCGAGCCGAAGCTGGTGATCACCGAGTGCGCCGCGAAGACCTACCAGGTGCTGCGCCGCATCGACGGGTCGACCAGCGGCAAGAAGGACGCCGAGTCGAAGTGCGCCAAGGTCGAGGGCTACACCGACTGGTACTTCTTCGACAGCCGGCTCGACACACTCGACTTCGTGCTCTGCCTCAAGCGGCGGTAGGACCACCGTAGACAAAACTAGGGCTGTCTAGCATCCACGCTAGACAGCCCTAGTTTTGTCTCGACGCCCGACACGCGGTAGTCGCATCTACGCATGTCTAGCCCCGCCGCTAGACGGCCCGATACTGTGCGATTCGTGGATCCGGTCCGCAACCCGTACGCCCCTGGCGCCGGTCAGCGCCCGCCCGAACTCGCCGGGCGGGGGCGGGAGCTGGACGTCTTCGACGTGGTGCTGGAGCGGATCGCCCGCGGCCGGCCCGAACGCAGCCTGATGCTCACCGGGCTGCGCGGCGTCGGCAAGACCGTCCTGCTCAACACGCTGCGCTCGCAGGCCATCAACCACCTCTGGGGCACCGGCAAGATCGAGGCCCGACCGGACCAGTCGCTGCGCCGGCCGGTCGCCGCCGCCCTGCACATGGCGGTCCGCGAGCTGGCCCCCCGGCACCGTGCCCCCGACCGGATCGACGCCTTCCTCGGGGTGCTCAAGGCGTTCGCCCAGCGCGCCGCCCCGGCCGGGCGCGGCGGAGCCGCCCCGAAGCTGCGCGACCGCTGGCAGCCCGGCATCGACGTGCCGGCCAGCAGCGGCCGGGCCGACTCCGGCGACATCGAGATCGACCTGGTCGAGCTGCTCACCGACGCCGCCGCGGTGGCCACCGACGTGGGCACCGGCATCGCCATCTTCATCGACGAGATGCAGGACCTCGGCGCGGAGGACGTCTCCGCGCTCTGCGCCGCCTGCCACGAGCTGTCGCAGCTCGGCGCGCCGCTGATCGTGGTGGGCGCCGGGCTGCCGCACCTGCCGGCCGTGCTGAGCGCCGCGAAGTCGTACTCCGAGCGGCTCTTCCGCTACCAGCGGATCGACCGGCTGGACCGGATCGCCGCCGACCAGGCGCTCTGCGCCCCGGCCGAGCGGGAGGAGGTCGAGTACGAGCAGAAGGCCCTCGACCTGCTCTACGAGAAGTCCGGCGGTTACCCGTACTTCGTCCAGGCGTACGGGAAGGCCACCTGGGACCACGCGCCCCGCTCGCCGGTCACCGCCGCGGACGTCCGGGTCGCCGCGCCCGAGGCGGAGGCGGAGCTGGCGGTGGGCTTCTTCGGCTCACGGTTCGAGCGGGCCACCCCGGCCGAGCGCGAGTACATGCGGGCCATGGCGACGCTCGCGCTGGTGGACGGGGAGGACAGCGGCCGCGACGACATGGACGCCGCCGTGCCCACCGCGGAGATCGCGCGGGCGCTCGGTCGCAAGCCGGCCAGCCTCTCGCCGGCCCGGGACGCGCTGATCAAGAAGGGCCTGATCTACTCGGGCGAGCGGGGCACGGTCGCCTTCACCGTCCCGCACTTCGGCCGCTACCTGCGCACCCAGCCGGCCTGACCACGGATCAGACCTTCGACCAGGGCGGCGGGAAGACCACCTCCCCGGTCGGGGGCGGCGGCTCGTCGCTGGTGGACGGCGGCAGCACCAGCGCCTGCCACGGCTCACCCAGCCCCGACCACGGGCTCGTCAACCCCAGCCGGTCCGCCCGGCCGAACCCGAACCGGCGGTAGTACGCCGGGTCGCCCAGCACCACCACCAGCCGCTCGCCCAGCTCGGTCGCCGCGTCGAGAGCGGCCTGCACGGCCGCCGCGCCGTGCCCGATCCGCTGCCGGTGCGGGGCGACCGCCACCGGGCCGAGGGCCAGGGCCGGCCAGGCGCCACCGTCGGTGCGCACCTGCACCCGGGTGAGCAGCGCGTAGCCCACCACCTCGCCGCCGTACTCGGCGACCATGGCCAGCTCCGGGATCCAGGCGTCGCTGCGCCGCAGATCCTCGACCAGCCCCACCTCGGGCGGGGTGGTCACGTCGGGGCGGGCGAACGCGGCGGCCAGCACCCGGGCGACCGGCTCCTCGTCCGCCGGGTCCTCGGGTCGGAGTCGCAGGGTCGTCACCCGCGCGACCTTACCGTCCGGAACCGGTCCATCAGCGACGGTCGCTGAAATCGGTACGCTCTGGACGTCCACGTCGGCCGATCCCTTTCGGGTGTTGCAGGGGTGGCGGGGCCCGCGACGGGGTATGACTGAGCCATGAAGCCCGTGCGCTCCCTCGCCCGCGTCATGTTGAGCGGCATCTTCGTGGTCAGCGGCGCCCGCAACCTGCGGAATCCGGGACGGCTGATCCCGGCCGCGCAGCCGATCACCGACAAGGTCACGCCGCTGCTCCAGAACATCAACCCCCGCATCCCCACCGACACGGCGACCCTGGTGCGGGCCAACTCGGCCACCCAGCTGGCCGCCGGGCTCATGCTGGCGACCGGCAGGTTCACCCGGCCGGCCGCGCTCGTCCTCGCCGCCACGCTGGTGCCGACCACCGCGGCCGGCCATCCCTTCTGGAACAACGACGACCCGGCGGCGCGGAACAACAACCAGGTCCACTTCCTGAAGAACCTCGGGCTCTTCGGCGGTCTCCTCCTCGCCGCCGCCGACACCGAGGGCAAGCCCGGGCTGCGCTGGCGCACCGGCCACCGGATCAACCACTCGCGCCGCTCCGTGAAGCGCGCGGTCCGGACCGCCCGCCGGGAGGCGAAGATCGCCGTACGCTCGGCGGCCACCGCCCGCCGAATCCCGGGCTGACCTGCATCAATACGGCCACCACCCCCCGCAAGGCCACCAATCACCTGAACCGTCCGAGACCCGTTAACGCGGTGGAAATGTCAAAAACACGTGTGGGATCGGACACGGTCGCATAACGCGGGAGGCAGCAACGTGAGGCGCCGTTCTAGGCTCCGTGCTGGACCTGGACGGGCAGGACGACCTTGGTACGGGGGTGGCCACGCCATGCCGACGACAGTCGGTAGACGGATGGACCGCCTCGTTCCCATCCAGCGCGTCACGCGCGGGATCGACCGCCGGACCGTCGTGCGGACCGGCATCGTGGCCGCCGTCGCCTACGCTGCCTGGCTCGCCATCGGCGCCTTCGGGCGGCCGTACAACTTCTTCGACATGAAGATCTACCACGGTGCCGTGGTGTGGTGGGCGAGCGGCAACGAGCTGTACGACTTCATCGCCCCCTCCACCACCCTGGGCTTCACCTACCCGCCGTTCGCCGCCCTGGCCATGCTGCCGATGTCCTGGCTGCCGATCGAGGCCGCCGGCGGGCTCAACGCCCTGGCGAGCATCGCCGCGCTGGCCGTCGTGCTGGCCGCGCTGCTGCGCCCGATCGTCGACCGGCTCGGCTGGTCGCTCTGGTTCACCGTCGGCATCGCCACCCCGTTGGCCGTGGCCATCGAGCCGTCCCGGGAGACCCTCGGCTACGGCCAGGTCAACCTGCTGCTGTTCGCGCTGATCATGGCGGACCTGGTCGGCCTGCGCTGGCGGGCCCGGCGCGGCACCCACCACGAGACCGCCGACTCGGCGCTGGCCCGGTTCGTCTACAGCGGCACCTGGGCCGGGGTCGGCATCGGGCTGGCCACCGCGGTCAAGCTCACCCCGGCGCTGTTCGTGGCGTACCTGGTGATCACGCGGCAGTGGCGGGCCGCGCTGACCGCGGTCGGCACCACCATCGGCGTCACCATCGCGACGTTCGGACTGGTCGGCGCGGAGTCGCGGACGTACTTCACCAACGTGCTCTGGCAGACCGAGCGGGTCGGCGCGGCGGACATGACCGCCAACCAGTCGCTCGCCGGCCTGCTGGCCCGGCTCTACGACTCGATCGAGACACCCGGCCTGCTCTGGCTGGCCTTCGCGGTGCTCATGCTGGCACTCGGGCTGTCCCGGGCGGTCAGCGCCCGCGCCGACGGTGACGAGCTGACCGCGTTCACCCTGGTCGGCCTCACCGCCAACGTGATCAGCCCGATCTCCTGGTCACACCACCTGGTCTGGGTCATCCCGGCGATCATCGTGCTGGCCGACGCCGCCGTACGCCGCCGCGAGGCGAGCCGCGGCCTGCTGCCCCGGGGAACCGGCACACCCCCGGCCGCCGGGGTGCCGGCGCTGCGCCCGCCGATCTGGTACCCGACCCTGACCGGGCTCCGGCACGGGGTCGGCGCGCTCGGGCTCTACCTGCTCTTCCTGATCTCACCGATCTGGCCGTACGAGCACCAACTCCCCGAGGTGTCGCACTACCAGGACGGCCTGTTCGGCGCGCTCATGGAGAACTCCCTGGCCGTCGCCCTGATCGTGCTGGTCGCGGCCCTGCCCTGGCGCCCCGGCGCCGAGCCGGCGTTCTACCACGACCGGCTCACCCGGGCGGCCCAGCCCGCCGGCCGGCGCTGAGCGTCAGGGGCAGTTCACCCACTCCTCGGTGCCGTCGGCGAACACCTGCCGCTTCCAGATCGGCAGCCGCGCCTTCACCTCGTCGACCAGTCGTGCGCAGGCCGCGAAGGCCGCCGCCCGGTGCGCGGTGCTGACCGCCGCCACCAGGGCCACGTCGCCGATCTCCAGTGGGCCGATCCGATGCGACACGGCCACCGCGTACACCTCGGGCTCGGCGGCGATCTCGGCCGCCACCTCGCGCAGCACGACCTCGGCGGTCGGGTGGCCCTCGTACTCCAGCAGCAGGACCGTCCGGCCGTGGTCGTGGTCGCGGACCACGCCCTGGAACGAGACCACCGCGCCGGCGCGCCGGTCGGTGACCGCCGCCTCGTGCGCGGCCAGATCCAGCGGCCGGTCGGTCACCGCGCCGAGCACCACACCGCCCACACTCCCCGCGCTCACCATGCCCGCTCCCCGGGGGTCAGCGGCAGCGGCACCAGCGGCACCCGGTCGCCCGCCGCGCCGCTCGTGCCCGGCCGGATCACCGCGAAGCCGTCCGCGCCGGCCAGGCCGCGCAGCATCGCCGAGCCGACGTGGCGGACCGGGTGCGCGGTGCCGGCCACCCGGTCCCACCGCACCAGGGCGAGATGGGTGTAGTCACCCCGTCCCGCGACCGGCTCGGCCAGCGTGACCTGCGGCAGCACCGGCATCGGCCGGCCCTGCAGTCCGGCGAGCAGCGGCGCGACCAGCGACACCAGCGCGACGACGGCGGACTGCGGGTTGCCCGGCAGGCCGGCCACGAAGCGGACCCGCCCGTCGCCGTCGACCAGCCGGGCCAGCAGCATCGGGAAGCCCGGCCGCACCGCCACGGTGTTCACCACGTAGTCGGCGCCGAGCGCCTCCAGCGTCGGGTGCAGGTGGTCGACCGGGCCGTGCATGGTGCCGCCGGTGGTGCAGACCAGATCGGCGTCGGCGAGCGCGGCGCGCAGCGCGGCCACGTGGGCGGGGAGGGTGTCGGCCACCGGGCCCACCACGTCGGTGGGGCTCACCTGGCAGCCGTAGCGGCGCAGCCAGGCGGGCACCGCCGGCCCGAGCGCGTCGCGGACCCGGCCGGCCCCCGGCGGACCCGCGGTCAGCAGCTCGTCACCGAAGACCAGCAGCGCGGCGCGGGGCCGGCGGCGCACAGGCAGGGTGTCGTGCCCGCAGGAGGCGGCCAGGCCGATCACCGCCGGGTCGACGGGCGTGCCGGCGGGCAGCAGCTCCTCCCCGGCGTACGCCTCCTCGCCCGGCTCCCGCCACTCCGGCGCCGGGCGGGGCGTGCCGGCCACCCGGCCGTCGGCGCCCCGGGTCGACTCCTCGATCCGCAGGATCGCCGCCGTGCCCTCGGGGACCATGGCACCCGTGGCGATCTCCACCGTGCTGCCGTCGGCCTCCAGCGGGGGCGGGGTCTGCCCGGCGAGCACCCGGCCGACCACCCGCCACGGGCCGTCCCCGCGCACCGCCCAGCCGTCCACGCTGGAGGTCGGGAACGCGGGCAGGTCGGTACGCGTCGTCAGCGGCTCGGCCAGGGTGTGCCCGTCGGCGTCGGCGAGCGGCCGGCCGACCGTGGGGAGCGCGGCGGCGAGACCCACCGCGTACACCCGGGAGCGGGCCTCGTCCCACCCGGCCGGCGGCGCGGCGACCTCGGCCGCGGCGGCTGCGGTTTCCGTGCTCATCCGGCGAGCCTAGCGCCGCAGCGGCGGGGGCGTCCGGTCAGTGGTCGCCGCCGCGGAGCTGGTCGACGGTGTGCGCCAGGATCGGCCCGAGCACCGCCAGCCCGTCCTTCGCCCCGCCCCGCGACCCGGGCAGGTTGACCACCAGCATCCGGCCGGCCACCCCGGCCAGCCCGCGCGACAGCGCGGCCGTCGGCACCGCGTCACGGCTGTGCGCCCGGATCGCCTCGGCGATGCCGGGGATCTCGTAGTCGAGCAGGGGGCGGGTCGCCTCGGGGGTGCGGTCGGTCGGCGTGACGCCCGTGCCGCCGCTGGTCAGCACCACGTCGACGCCCTCGTCGCGGGCCGCCCGCAGCGCCGCGCCGACCGGCTCGCCGTCGGGCACCACCACCGGCTCGTCGACCTCGCAGCCCAACTCGCGCAGGCCGGCGACGAGCAGCGGGCCGCTGGTGTCCGCGTAGACGCCGGCGGCCGCCCGGTTCGAGGCGACGATCACCCGGGCGCGGATCACGGCCGGTCCTCCGGCCGGACCCACTCGCCGGTCTTTCCGCCCTCCTTGCGGAGCACCCGGACCGCGTCCACCGACGCCGCCGGGTCCACGGCCTTGACCATGTCGACCAGGGCGAGCCCGGCGACGGCCACCGCGGTGAGCGCCTCCATCTCGACCCCCGTCCGGTCGGCGGTCCTCGCCGTGGCGGTGATCTCGACGGTGTCGTCGGTGAGGCGCAGGTCGACGGTGACGCCGTGCAGGGCGATGGGGTGGCAGAGCGGGATCAGGTCGGGGGTCCGCTTGGCCCCCATGATCCCGGCCAGCCGGCCGACGGCCAGGGCGTCTCCCTTGGGGAGGCCGTCGCGGCGCAGCAGGTCGACCACCTCGGCGGTGGTGCGGAGCCGGCCGGCGGCGACCGCGAGCCGGCCGGAGACCGGCTTGGCGGAGACGTCGACCATCCGGGCCGCGCCGGCCGGGTCGACGTGGGTGAGCTGCGCGGGTTCGGTCACGGCCGCGAGCCTATCCGTCCGGTACGACCGGACGCGCGCTCCGGGCCGTCGGCGGGGAGGGGCGCGCACGGCACCCCTCCCGCACCTGCCCGCCGTCGATTCGCTGGGGGGAAATACGACGGCGGGGGCCTCGTCGGCCGGGTCCCCCGTGAAGTGAACCGCCCCCGTTGGCCGACATGCCGGCGACGCTAACGGGTCGTGCGATAAGAAATCGATAAACCGGTTCAGGCCCGATGCGGCCGGACCTCCGCCAGCAGCTGGCGGATCTCGTGCTGCTCAGGCACGCCCATCCGCTCGAAGATCACCAGGGCCCGCTGCCGGTACCGGCGCGCCTCCTCGGGATCGGTGTCCGCCAGGTGCTCGGCGAGGCCGCTGAGCGCACGGCCCTGCTCATAGGGGTGGGCGATGCGGGTGGCGATGTCGAGCGCCTGGCGGAACATCGCCGCCGACTCCTCCTGCCGCCCGACGGCCCGCAGTGTCACGGCCAGTTCGTTGCGGGCCTCGGCCTGGACGTGGCGTTCGCCGGAGTTGGCCGCCGTCTCGATCGCGGCGTGGTGGTGCCGGAGGGCGTCTCCCAGCCGGCCGAGCTGCCGGTACGTCCCGGCCAGGTGGCTGAGGGTCTCCGCCCGCGCGAAGCCGTTGCCGGTGCGGTCCTGCAGCGCCAGGGAGGCCCGGAGCAGTCGCTCCGCCTGCGCGCTCTGCCCGGCGCGGTAGCGGACGCCGCCGAGATGACCGAGCGCGTTGGACAGGTGGAACTGGTCCCCTCTGACCCGGGCGACGAAGAGCTGCAGCCGGTGGACCGCCATGGCCTCGTCGTACCGGCCGAGGAACCGCAGGGTGAGGCCCAGGTTGGGCAGCACGGGCAGACTGTCCAGGACGCTCGCTCGCACCGCTGCCCGGTTGATGTCGAGCGCCTCCCGGATGCGGCCGGTGAGCCAGTACACGACGCCCAGGTTGACCCGGGCGCGTTGGGTGCCCTCGACGTCGCCGAGTTCCGCGCGGATCGACACCACCTCGTGCAGGTGCGCCGACGCCTCCTGGTAGGCGCCCGTGCGGACGCAGGCCGAGGCGAGGTAGTTGTGCATGAGGGCGACGGCGTGCCGATCGCCCGCCCGGCTTGCCGCGACAAGTCCTTCGCCATGGGTGGCGGAGATGTCGTCGAAGTAGCTGCGCATGTAGAAGAACCGCCAGGCCGCGCGGGCCAGCCGCCACGCCAGCGCCTCGTGGCCCTCGCGGGCGGCCTGCCGGACGAGGGAGTTCAGGTTGAGGCGGTGCTCCTCCAGCCACTCCAGGTCACCGGGCAGCCGCGCCGCGAGCAGATCCGGACGCAGTGGTGCCTTCAGGCGGAGCTGCAGGTCGACCAGGCGCTTCTCCTCCATCGGCGCGGAGACCACCACGACCGAGTGCAGGACGTGGTCGAGGAGGCCCTCCGCCGCCGCTCTGCGCACGGGTTCCGGATCCGCCTGGAGCGACAGTTCGAAGGCGTACTGCCGCATCAGGTCGTGCAGGCGGTAACGCCCGTCGGCGATCTCCTCCACCAGGTGCCGGTCCACCAGTTCGTCGACCAGGTCGGCGGTCTCGTCGAGTGACAGGTCGGTGAGCGCACCGACCATCGCGGTGTCGAGGTGGCCCCCGGCCACCAGTCCGAAGGACCGGAAGACGCGCTTGGCGGAGTCACCGAGCGGCTCGTACGACTCGGCGAATGCCTCGACCACGGTTCGCGCCTCGGCCCGCAACCGGGGAAGGAACGCCGGCTTCCCCGCCAGCCGGCGGGCCATGTCGGACATGCTCCAGGCCGGGCGGTGGGCCAGCCGGGTGCCGGCCAGCCGGATGGCGAGCGGGAGCCCGCCACAGATGCGGACCATCTCCGCCGCGCCGTCGGGATCGGCCTGGACCCGCTGCTCTCCGACAAGGGTCGTGAGCAGGGCAAGCGCGTCGGGCTCGGAGAGCACGGGAAGCGACACCGAGGGCCGCTCGGTGAGCGCCAGGAGACGGCGCCGGCTGGTCACCAGGACCACGGCACGCCCGGTGACGGGCAGCAGGGGCTCGACCTGGGCGCTGTCCGCGGCGTTGTCGAGCACCACCACGGCCCTGCGGCGGGCGAGTTCCCGCCGCCACATCTCGATCCGGTCCGGCAGTTCCCCCGGGATCCGACCGGCCGGCAGACCCACCTGGCGGAGCAGGGTGACCAGCGCGGACGCGGGCGGGACCGGCGCTCCCTCCGCGTGGCCACCCAGGTCGATGAACAGCTGCCCACCCGGAAACCGATCGGCGAGACGGTTGGCGAGATGCACGGCGAGGGTCGTCTTGCCGCAGCCCGCCATGCCGTCGATCACGCGCACCACCGGTCCCGTCTCGTGGCCGGTGGTGATGTCGTCGAGCATCCGTTCGACCAGCTCCCGCCGCCCGACGAAGTCGGTCACCACCCGTGGCAGCCAGTTCGGTCCGCGGCCGGCATCCGCGCTCCGTCCGTTCGGAACAGCCTCCACCCGGCCGCCCCCGGACCTGCGCCGTGCTCGCCGCGCCTCGAGCGCGGCGCGGTGGAGTCGTTCCAGCTCGGGCCCGGGCGGGACACCGAGCTGCTCGGCGAGCGCGTCGCGCGTGGCCTGGTAGACGGCGAGCGCCTCGCTGAGGTCGTCGGTCCGGATGAGCGCCCGCATGAGCAGGACCTGGGCGGGTTCCCGCAGCGGATGCCGCGACGCGTGGGCACGCAGGAGCGGGAGGGCCAGGTCGGCGCCGCCGCTTCCCAGTCGCAGTTCGGCGAACAGCTCCACAGCCGCCTGCCGCTCGCGGTCCACCGCCTCACGCCGCGCGGCCAGGGTGGGACCCGGTCGCAGCCCGGCCAGCAGCGGCTCCGACCAGGCTCCGATCACGTCCGTGAGCAACGAGGCAGCTCCGAGCCGGTCCCCCGCCTCGGCCAGCTCACGCGCCTGGTGCCACCCGGCGGTGAGGCGGACCAGGTCGACCTGGCTCGGCTCGGCTTCAAGGCGGTAGCCGCCGTGTTCGCGGGCGACTGTCACCCGCCCGGCGGTCGCCGCTTCCAGGCTCCGTCGGAGATTCGCGGCGTAGGTCCGCACGTTGGGGACGGCGGATCGTGGCGGCTCCTCCGGCCAGAGCTCGTCCACCAGCCCGTCGAGGGTGACCAGCCGGCCCACCTCCAAGGCGAGCATGGCGAACACGAGTTGCTGTTTCGGTGTGCCGAGATGCAGATACCCGTCCTCGGTCCGTACGGCGAGACCACCCAGGACTCGAATATCCACGCTGGCCGACTCCGGATTTAGTGCACCTCAATCGATCGCATCCGAATTCTACGTCCCCGCGGGCCACCGAGCTGCTACCGGGTATTTACGCGAGTGCGTCGCCCATTCCGGTTCGGACCCTCGACCGAAGCGAGGTTGAAAATGAACGAGCAACTGTCCAGTCTGGCAAGCGAGGTGCAAGTTCCACAGCTACGCGGTCGCGCTCGGCTACCGGGCAGGCACATGCGGGATAGGAGCCACTCCGCTCCGCACAACGGTCGTGGACAGAACGTCATATAACGCCACAGTGTTGGCTAATATCGCGCATACCGACATTTATATCTTCTGACTGGACACCTCCTGCTCCTAAGCTGCATTCGAGGTTCTGAAGGAACCTTCGAACGCTTCGAAAGAGAGTCGGAAGGAGTCAGGCTATGCGCGGCAGCGAGTGGCACTGAAACTGCGGGACTTCACCCCGAGAACCCCTCGCGGTAGGCTCCTGGCATCGAACCTGCTGGTTGATGCCGGTCCAGGCTTCAGCCGATCAGTCACTGGAGCTGGGTGAGCCGCACCGACGGACGACGCGATGTTGAGACCGATCGGCACCTGCTGACGCTCGTCGGTCTCATCGTCGTCCTCGCGTCCACGGTGACGATCGCCGCGACGGCCTTCCTGGTGCGGACGCCGCCCAGCTCCGTCCGGGACGTGGCCACGTTCGCCACGCTGACCTTCATGATCGCGGTCGGCGGGATCGTCAAGACATCCGTCCGGATCCGGTCGACCACCCACTCTATCGCGTGGGTCGAGACCGCCATCGTCATCGGTGTCGCGATCACCCCGCCCTCATGGGTCGTCGTGAGCACGGTACTGGGCGTGGCCGGCGCCTCCGCGGTCCTACGTCTCCCCGCCATCAAGGCGGCCTTCGGCATCGGCAAGAACGTGCTGATCGCCGGCGGCACGGTGGCCGTCGCCGGATTCCTCCACTGGCCCGGCTCGTCGCCTCCGATCGGCAGCCTCATCGGCACCCTGAGCATCGTCTACCTGGCCGCGGCGCTCCTCGACGACCTCCTGGCGATGCCGGTCATCGCACTCGCCTCCGGCACCCGCATCCTCCGGCAGTTCCGCAGCGACCTGGACCTGCGGATCGGCGGCTTCGCCGTCCGGTTCGTGGTGGCCGCCGCCACGGTGCTGATCCTCCGGGCCGACCCCCGGCTGCTGCTCGCCGTGCCGCCGCTGGTGCTCAGCCTGCACCTCGCCTATTCGACGCGGGTCCGCACCCGCACCGAGCAGCAGGCCTGGCAGCGGCTCGCCCGGGCCACCGACGCGCTCAACGTCGTCGACCTCGACGAAGTGCTGACCACCGCCGTCACCGAGGCCGCCGAGCTCTTCTCGGCCGACGAGGTCGAGATCGAGCTGCGCGACCGGGGGCGCACGGTCCGGGGCAACGCCGGCGGCATCGCGTACGACGGGGCGACCCCCGAGCCCAGCACGGTGGACGGCAGGGTCATGCCCGTCGCGCTGGAAGGACACGACCGGGCGGTCGACCTCGGCGTGCTGCGGCTGCGGTTCGCCGGGCCGGTCGAGCTGTCCGAGCGCGAGCAGTACACCCTGCGCACCTTCGCCTCGGCGCTCTGCACCGCCGTCCGCAACGCCCAGGCGTACGCCGAGCTGGCCCGGATCGCCGACGAGCACGCGTACGCCGCCACCCACGACGCGCTCACCGGGCTCTCCAACCGCCGGCACCTGCTCGACGAGGGCACCGAGCAGCTCACCAACCGGCACGCCGACGGCGTCACCGCCCTGGTGCTGATCGACCTCAACCACTTCAAGGAGGTCAACGACACCCTCGGGCACGGCGCCGGCGACCGCGTGCTGACGCAGGTCGCCGACCGGCTGCGCGGCGCGGCCCGCCCCGACGACCTGGTGGCCCGCCTCGGTGGCGACGAGTTCGCCGTGCTGCTGCGCGGTCTCCCCGCCCCGGCGGTCGCGGCGCACCGGGCCGAGGCGCTGCTCGCCGCGCTGCACGAGCCGCTCGACCTGGACGGCATGCGGATCAGCGTGGAGGCCAGCGGCGGCATCGCGGTCGCTCCGGCCAGCGGGGGGATGCCCGAGCTGCTGCGCCGCGCCGACGTGGCGATGTACCAGGCCAAGCGGGCCGGCCAGCGGATCGCCACGTACGCACCGACCCGCGACACCGCCGACCTGGGTCGGCTCACCCTCGGCGGCGAGCTGCCCCGGGCGGTCGCCGACCACGAGTTCACCGTCAACTTCCAGCCGCTCGTCGACCTGGGCAGCGGCGAGGTGATCGGCGCGGAGGCGCTGGCCCGCTGGCACCACCCGACGCACGGCATGATCGACCCGCTGCGCTTCATCGAGGCGGTCGAGCGCTCCGGGCTGCTGCCCGCCTTCGCGGAGGCGATCCTCGACCAGGCGCTGATCGCGGCCGGCTCCTGGCGGGACGCCGGCTTCGACCTGCCGGTCTCGGTGAACGTGTCACCGCGCAGCCTCCTCGACGCCCGCTTCCCCGGTGCGGTGCTGGCCCGGCTGCGGGCGCACGACCTGCCGCCGGACCGGCTGGTGCTGGAGCTGACCGAGACCCTCACCCTCAGCCAGCTCGACGTGGTCGACCGGGTGCTCAGCCGGCTGCGCGACTCCGGCGTACGGCTGGCCCTGGACGACTTCGGCACCGGCTACTCCTCGCTCTCGCTGCTCTCCCGGATCCCGGTGCACGAGCTGAAGATCGACCGGAGCTTCGTCACCGCCATGGAGAGCGCCACCGAGGCCGCCGCGGTGATCCGCTCCACCCTGGACCTGGGCCGCAGCCTCGACCTGACCGTCGTGGCCGAGGGCGTGGAGAGCGAGCCGCAGCGGCGCGCGCTCTGGGAGCTGGGCTGCGCCGCCGGCCAGGGCCACCTGTTCGCGCGGCCGCTGCCCTCCGGCACGCTGCTCGCCGCCCTCCAGCGGGGAGCCGGGGGTCGCCCGGGCGCCCTCGCGCCGCCGCTGCACGACGCGGGCGCGGTGATCCGCCTGCCCGGCCGCCGCACCGGCGGCGGGCGCAACCGCGCCGCCACCCCCTGACCACCGCCGCCCCGCGAAGATCCGCAGCGGGGACGCCGTGCCCGTCTGCCAGACTGGCCCGCGTGACCGCCGACGCCGACCGGACCGCCCCCGCTCTCCGCCGCTGGCGGGCGATCGACACCGCCGCCGGCGGCCTCGCCCTCGACGTGGGCCTCTACGCCGTCTCCGCCCTGTTCGCCGCGGTCACCGCCGCCACCTCCACGCTGCTGCCGCACCGCGCCTGGGGCACCCTCGCCACCACCGGCTACGCCCTGGCGGCGCTCGCCGCGACCGCTCAACTCCTGACCCGACGCCGGCGTCCCGGCGCCCCCCTCGCCGGGCTGCCCGCCCGCTGGGCGGTCACCGCGTTCGCCTGGGCCACCACCGCGCTGCTGCCGGTGGTCGCCCAGAGCGTCCAGCGGGCCGGCGGCCGGACCGACCGGGCGCAGGAGGAGGTGATCGTGGTCGAGCACGCCGGCGCGCGGCTCGCCGAACACGGCACCCCCTACCTCGGGCACGACGCGATCGCCGCCCTGCCCGCCGGCGAGCAACTGCTCGGCTACACCCCCTACCAGCCCGGGATGGCGCTGTTCGGGCTGCCCCGGGCCGCCGCCGACGCCTGGTGGACCGACGCGCGGGTCTGGTTCGCCCTCGTCACCGCGCTGGTGCTGGCCGCCACCGTGCGCACCCTCCGGACCACCGCCGGCCCCACCGGCCCCCGCCCCGCCGCCGCCGTGCTGCGCGCCGCGCAGGCCGTAACCGTCCTGCCCATCTGCGCGCTCACCCTCGCCACCGGCGGCGACGACCTACCCGTACTCGCGCTCTGCCTGCTCGCCCTCGCACTCGCCGCCGCCGGCCGGCCCGGCCGCGCGGGCCTCGCGGTCGGCGCGGCCGGCGCGTTGAAGCTCTTCGCCTTGCCGGTGGCGGTCGTGCTGGTCTGCTGGGCCGTCACCCGCCGGGCCGGCCTGCGCACCGCCCTCGGCGCCCTCGGCCTGCCGGTCCTCGCCCTGCTGCCCGTGCTGCTCGTCGACCGCGACGCCCTCGTGGAGAACGTGCTGCGCTTCCCGCTCGGGCACGGGCTCGTGACCAGCCCCGCGCAGTCCCCGTTCCCCGGCCACCTGATCGCGAGCGCGCTGCCCGCCGGCCGGCTGGTCGCCGCCGCGTTGCTCGCCGCCGTCGCGGTCGTGATCGCCGTCCGGCTGCTGCGCCGCCCGCCGCGCACCGCCGCCGCCACCGCGCTGATCTGCGGGTACGGACTGCTCGCCGCGATCCTGCTGATGCCCTCCACCCGCTTCGGCTACCTGCTCTACCCGATCGCCCTGCTGGTCCTCGCCCCCGCCCTCGCGCTCGCCGAGCGCCGCCCCGAGGTCGTCACCGGGCCGCCTATCCCGGCAACTGGCCGGCACGACCCGGCCGGAAGGCGTAGACCTGAGGCATGACCACCTACCGCGACCGGGCCGAGGCGGGACGCATGCTCGCCGACCGGCTCGGCGACCTCGCCGGGCGACCCGACGTCATCGTCCTCGGGCTGGTCCGCGGCGGCGTACCCGTCGCCCAGGTGATCGCCGAACGGCTCGGCGCGCCGCTGGACGTGCTGGTGGTCCGCAAGCTCGGCATGCCCTGGGCCCCCGAGGTCGCGTACGGCGCGCTCGGCCCCGGCGGGGTGCAGGTGCTCAACGACATGGTCGCCGACCGGATCGACGCGGACGAACGCGCCGAGGTACGCCGGCGCGAGCAGACCGAACTGGACCGCCGCGAGCAGCTCTACCGGGGTGGCCGCCCGCAGCTCGACCTGGCCGGACGCACCGCCGTCATCGTCGACGACGGCCTGGCCACCGGCGCCACCGCCCGCGCCGCCGTGCAGGTGGCCCGCCACCTGGGCGCCGCCCGCGTGGTCGTGGCCGTGCCGGTCGGCTCGGACCAGGCGTACGAGATGCTCGCCGCCGAGGCGGACCAGGTGATCTGCCCCCAGGTCCCGCCCGACTTCGCCGCCGTCGGGGCCTACTACGACGACTTCCACGAGGTCGCCGACGACGAGGTGACTCAGGCGCTCACCGCCACCGCGTGATTTCACCGGGTACCTTCGGTGTCATGCAGCTCACCTGTCCCAAATGCCATGGAGAGATGCGCCAGTACGAGCGCAGCGGAGTGATCATCGACCAGTGCGGCGAATGCCGCGGCATCTTCCTCGACCGCGGCGAACTCGAGAAACTGTTCGAGGCCGAGGCGAACTGGAACCAGCAGCACGGCGCCCGCCAGGCCGCGCCGGCCGGAGGCGGCTACACCCCGCCCCCGCCGCCACCGCCCGCCGCCGCTCCCCACCAGCCCGGCTACGGCGCCGTCCCGCCGCCGCCCCCGCCCGGCCACGGCTACGCGCAGCCCGCGTACGGCCAGCAGCACTACGGCTACCACGGCCACTACCGCCGCAAGAAGAAGCACGGCGGCTTCCTCGGCGAACTGTTCGACTGACCCTCGCCACGCCGGGCCGGTGACCCACCGGCCCGGCGTCACCGTCGTGCCGACTCCGCCACGCCGTGGCAGGCTGCACGGCATGACCGCGATCCGGCCGCACGAGGCGCTGGCGCAGGCGTACGACGGCATCACCGCCGTCGTCACCCCACTCGACGACGCCGGCCTGCAACGACCCACCCGCTGCCGAGGCTGGCTCGTCGCCGACCTGCTCTTCCACGTGCTCTGCGACGCGCAACGGGCGCTGGTCGCCCTCGCCAGCCCGGCACCCGGGCCCGCCGACGTCGACGACGTCAGCTACTGGCGCGCGTTCACCCCGGGCGGCGACGACGAGGCGAGCACGAAACACGCCTGGTGGGCGCGGCGCTCCGCCGCCGCCTTCGACCGGCCCACCGGCGTGGTGCGCATCTGGTCCGACACCGCGCCCGCCGCCGTCCGGGCGGCCGCCGCCGCCGACCCCGACGGGCACGTGACCACGCAGGGGCACGTGCTGCGCGTACCCGATTTCCTCGCCACCCTGACCACCGAGGCCGTCATCCACCACCTCGACCTGGTGGTGGACCTGCCCGGCGCACCGCTCCCCGCGGAGGCCCCCACCCGGGTGGCGGTGGCCACGGTGGACGGGCTGCTCAGCGACGACGCCGTCCGGCCGACCGGCTGGGACGACCGGGACTACCTGCTCAAGGCCACCGGCCGGGTGCCACTCACCGACCGCGACCGGCTGGAGCTGGGCGAGGCCGCCGGCTGGTTCCCCCTGCTCGGCTGACCGCTCCGCCGGTACGGGTCAGACGATCGCCATGTCGACGAAGCGCGAAAGATGCAGCTGGGCGGCAACCGTGATCGTGTCAGTCGGTCCATTTCGGTGCTTGGCGACGATCAGGTCCGCCTCCCCGGCGCGCGGTGACTCCTTGTCGTAGTAGTCGTCGCGGTGCAACAGGATGACGACGTCGGCGTCCTGCTCGATCGATCCCGATTCACGCAGATCCGACAACTGAGGTCGCTTGTCGGTGCGCTGCTCCGGGCCACGGTTCAGCTGGCTGACCGCGATCACCGGGCACTCGACCTCCTTGGCCAGCAGCTTCAGGCCACGGGACAGGTCCGCGACCTCCTGCTGCCGGCTCTCGGTGCGCTTCGGCGAGGTCATCAGCTGGAGGTAGTCGACCACGATCAGCTTGAGGTCGTGCTTCTGCTTGAGTCGCCGTGCCTTGGACCGGATCTCCATGAGGTTCATGCTCGGCGTGTCGTCGACGAAGAGCGGCGCCTCGCTGATCTCGCCCATGCACCGGGCCAGCTTGGTCCAGTCGTCGTCGGAGAGCTGGCCGCTGCGCAACACGTGCAGCGGTACGCGCGCCTCGGCCGAGAGGAGTCGCATGACGATCTCGACCTTGCTCATTTCCAGGGAGAAGATCGCCGCCGCCTGGTTGGCACGAATAGCAGCATTCCGGGCAAAGTCCATAGATGCGGTTGATTTTCCCAAACCTGGCCTGCCCGCCACGATGATTAGTTGCCCCGGGTGGAGGCCGTTGAGCAGGCGGTCGAGGTCGCTGAACCCGGTCGGGACACCGGTCATCACCCCGCCCTGCGCGCCCACCGCCTCGATCTCGTCGAGGGTCGGCTGGAGCATGTCGGCCAGGACGGCGAAGTCCTCGCTGACCCGCTTCTCGGTGACCTCGTAGATGGCCTGCTGGGCGAGGTCGACGACGTCGTCGACGTCGCGGCTGCCGCCCTGGCCGGTGCCGTAGCCGAGCTGGACGATCCGGGTGCCGGCCTCGACCAGCCGGCGGAGCACCGCGCGCTCGCCGACGATGCGGGCGTAGTAGGCCGCGTTGGCGGCCGTGGGGACGCTGGCGATCAGCGTGTGCAGGTAGGGCGCGCCACCGATTCGGGCCAGGTCGCCGGAGTCGGCGAGCGCGGCGGCCACGGTGATCGGGTCGGCCGGCTCGCCCCGGCCGTAGATGTCGAGGATCGCGTCGAAGATGGTGGCGTGCACCGGGCGGTAGAAGTCGTTCGACTTGAGGATCTCGACGACGTCCGCGATGGCGTCCTTGGAGAGCAGCATGCCACCGAGGACGCACTGCTCGGCGGCCACGTCCTGGGGCGGGGTCTTCTCGAACTGGCCGTCCCGCTGCTGTGGTGCGGGCGGTGGCCCCCCGGGCCGCTCCGAGCGCGTCTCGTCGGTGACCGACACGGGTCCCCCCTTGCTGCGTCGGATCGGATCCAGCTCTACCGCCGGGGTATGACAAATTCCGACGACCCTCCGGTCGATCGGGGGCCATCGCCCGGACGGTCGGGGGACCACGATACGGAACCCGAGGTCAGCCACTCAACAGCACCGGTGGACGAGCCTCGGGACAACCTGTGGACGCCGGTGGGCAGGCATGTGCGCAGGGTGTGCACAGGGTGTGGATAAGTGATGGGGAATTTCGGCTCGCTCGGCGCTGACCTGCGGTTTCGCGATCCCCACCCTGTGGACGGAAGATTTCAGGTCGAGCTTGGGCGCCGTTCGTCCCGTACTATCTCTGCGAACGGCTACACCTGGACTGCGGATTGCACTTTCGGTCGAGAAGGGTCACGCTCCCGCCGTGAGAAACCGGGACTGGGGAAGCGGGGAGGGCAGCCCGCGCGAGCGCCGGCCGAGCGCCTCCTGGGACGCTCCCGCCGGTCCGCTCCCGGTCGTGTCGTCCGCCCCCGAGAGCTACCGCACGCCGAGTCGGCGGCGCGCCGTCGAGCGCGGCCAGGACGAGCCGGTGGACGCCTACCTTCCCCGGTGGGCGTTGGAGTCCGGGATCCGTCGGGCCGACGGCGGGGGTCGGCACGCCGCACGCGACGACGACGAGGACGTCGAGCCGCCGTACTCGGGCGGGGGCTGGCGGGCCGACACCGGCTGGCGCCGCGAGGACGACCGCCGCGACCTGCGCGCCATCGGCGCCGGCCCGGTGTCCGAGCACACCGCCGAGTGGACCCTGGACACCCCACAGGATCAGGGGTACGTCGGGAGCCGGCGGGCCGACGGTTTCGAGGGCGAGCCGGTTTCCGGGGTGGCCCCGCGGAGCCGGCCGCGTCGCGCGGCGACCCGGCGGCCGCAGGTGACCTGGTCGGGGCTGGAGGAGGCGCCCGCGTCGGACGACGACGGCGACCGGCGGGAAGCCGAGCGGCCGACCCGGCGTAGCCGGCGCACGACGGCGGATTCCTGGTCGCGGCCGGAGGCGGATTCCTGGTCACGGCCGGAGGCGGATTCCTGGTCGCGGCCGGCGGTGGACCCGTGGGAGCGCGGCCGGGTGGCCGAGCCGGATCCGGCGGAGCAGCAGGCGGTCGACCCGTGGGACGCGTCGGGCGTGCACGCCTGGGGGCGTTCGGCCACCGCCGGCCGGTGGGATCAGGCGGAGAGCCGCTGGGACCGGACGGAGCACACCGGCCAGTGGGACCGGTTCACGGACACCGGCCAGTGGGACCGGCAGGCCGACACCGGCCCGTGGGACCGGGTCCGGGAGGCCGGCGCCGGCGAGCGGTACGCGGAGGTCGACCAGTGGGACCGGACGGCGCCGCCGGTGCCGGTCCGGGAGGGCTGGGCGTCGCCGGAGCGGGCCGAGGCGTTCTGGTCCGGGACGCGGCTGGCCGGTGACGATCCCCGCTGGACGGAGACGCCGCCGTCGGCCCCGCGGTCGCCGATGGTCGCCGCACCCGCGCCGCGTCCGGCGCCCCGGCGTCGCCCGGTGGAGCCGGTGGTGGCGGGGCGGGCCGGGGCGTCGACGCTGCGACGGCGGGTGGAGCCGGTGGGCGCCGGGTCGTGGGGGCGCCCGCTGGAGGACGACCTGCTCGGCCCGGATCCGGGTGGTCCGCTGCGGTCGCTGTTCTACACGGCTTCGTGCTATCTGGTGCCGGCGTTGCTGCTCATCGTCGGTTTGCTGTTCCTCGACGGGCAGCCGCCGGCCGGGTGCGTCACGGACATCACCGGGGGCGGTTGCGACTCGCAGCGGGCGCACGCCATCGCCTCGTTGGTGGCGGGGGCGCCCCGGTTCGGGCTGGCCCTGCTGAGCAGTCTCGTGGTGGCGGTGGTGCTGCGTCGGGTCGGCACGACCTGGCGGTCGGCGACGGTGGCGCTGGCGGCGGCTGTGGTGGGCGGCGGGCTCTCGACCGTGGTGATCAGTGCGGTGACGGGCCAGCCGATCGGGTGACGCCGGGAGCGGCGTCCGCCCTCGGACATGCGGAAGGGCCCGCACCGGGTGTCGGTGCGGGCCCTTCCGTCGTGCTGTCGGGTGTCAGCCCTTGACCACGTTCAGGTCGAACTTGGCGGTCACCTCGGGGTGCAGCCGGATGCTGACCGGGTAGGCGCCGAGCGACTTGATGGTGCTGGGCAGCGTCAGCCGACGACGGTCCAGGGTCGGACCGCCGGCCGCCTTGACGGCGTCGACGATTTCGGCCGGGGTGACCGAGCCGAACAGCCGGCCGCCGTCGCCGGCGCGGGCCTTCAGGTTGACCTTCAGACCCTCGACCTGGGCCTTGACCTCGTTGGCGTGGTCGAGGTCGCGGATCTCGCGGGCCGCGCGGGCCCGCTGGATGACCGTGACCTGCTTCTCCGCGCCCTTGGTCCAGGCGATCGCGAAGCCCTGCGGCAGCAGGTAGTTACGGCCGTAGCCGTCCTTAACCTCGACGATGTCGCCCGGGGCACCGAGGCCGGACACCTCCTGAGTCAGGATGATCTTCATGTCGGTGCCTCCTCTCAGCGGGCCGTGGCCGTGTACGGCAGGAGCGCCATCTCGCGGGCGTTCTTGACCGCACGGGCGATCTGCCGCTGCTGCTGCGAGGTAACGCCGGTCACCCGTCGAGCGCGGATCTTGCCGCGGTCGGAGATGAACTTGCGCAGCAGCGCGGTGTCCTTGTAGTCGATGTAGGTGATCCCGTCCTTGTCGAGCGGGTTCACCTTCTTCTTCGGCTTGCGAAGTGCCGCAGCCTTGGCCATTGCTCTTGCTCCTGGTTTGCGATCGCGGGCGCTCGGCGCCATTAGAACGGGGGCTCCTCGTCGAAGTTTCCGCCGCCCGAACCACCGCGCGAGGGAGCCGGCGCAGCCGAGGCCCAGGGGTCGTCGAAGTTGCCTCCGCCGCCACCCTGGCCACCACCACCGAAGCCGCCACCGCCGCCACCCGAGCGGGACATCTTCTGCACCTTCGCCGTGGCGTAGCGCAGCGACGGGCCGATCTCGTCGACCTCCAGCTCGATGACGGTGCGCTTCTCACCCTCGCGCGTCTCGTACGACCGCTGACGCAGCCGGCCGGACACGATCACGCGGGCGCCGCGCTGCAGCGACTCGGCGACGTTCTCGGCGGCCTGCCGCCAGACCGTGCACGAGAGGAAGAGCGGCTCGCCGTCCTTCCATTCGTTGGTGGTCTTGTCCATGAACCGGGGCGTCGAAGCGACCCGGAACTTGGCGACCGCCGCACCCGACGGGGTGAACCGCAACTCGGGGTCATCGGTCAGGTTGCCGATGACCGTGATGGTGGTGTCTCCTGCCATGACCATCTCCTCGCGCACTCATCAGATCTCGCCGTACAGGCTCTCAGAGCCGTGCGACAGAGCCGATGAGGCTGATCCGGGCGAACCGGGGTTGAATGCTTAGCGCATCTCCGGCCGGATGACCTTGGTGCGCAGCACCGACTCGTTGAGTCGGAGCTGACGGTCCAGCTCAGCCACGGCCTCCGGCGACGCCTGGAGGTCGATGACGGCGTAGATGCCCTCGGCCTTCTTGTTGATCTCGTACGCGAGGCGCCTGCGGCCCCACACGTCGGTCTTCTCCACCGAGCCACCCGCGGTCCGGATCACGTTCAGGTACGTGTCGAGCGACGGGGCGACGGTGCGCTCCTCGAGGCTGGGGTCGAGGATCACCATGACTTCGTAATGACGCAAGACGTGCTCACCTCCTGTGGGCTAAGCGGCCACGGTCCTTCCGTGGCAGGAGGTCGTGCGTCGCTGCCGTGACCGGAGCCGGGGGAACCCGGCCGGACGCGGACAACCGGACCAGGATACCCGGTCCGGACGATCATGCCCGGGCCGGTCGGCCACGGCGTCCGGGCGCGGCGACAGGGGCCCACCTCCGGTGTCGCGTACCGGAAGGTGGACCCCTGTCCACAGGGCCGCGGGGCGTCCCGTCCGCATTCCTTGGGTGGGACCTGGGGAGGAACGACCACACCGATGAGGTTGGATCGAGGACGCCCCGCGGAGCTTTATCGTGTTGTTACCTGGTCTGACCATACAACGGCTCTCGTCACCTCTTGGGGGAAATGGAGGAATTCGCCGGACTGATTCTGCGGCGACCTTCAGGTGTGACGAGCGGATCCCGCCCCGTCGTGCCGGGCCGCACGGCGGGGCGTCCCGTTGCCGGGGGCCTCCGCTTCGCCGTACGCGCTGTGGACCCGCGTGCGGCCGGAGCGTCGACCATCGATCCCACCTCGGACAACGACCACCGGGCCGGGTGGTGACGCGATCCGTACCACGGAGCCCCCGCGCGCGGGAACCCCGTGCGTCGGGGGCGCGACGTAGGCTGCCGTGCATGCGAATCGGAGCCCACGTCGATCCGACCGACCCGCTGGCCGAGGCGGCCGCCCGGGACGCCAAGGCGGTGCAGTTCTTCCTCGCCGATCCCCAGGGCTGGAAGGCCCCGAAGCCGCGGGCGGACGCCGAGCGCCTGCGGGCCGCCGACGTCGACCTCTACGTGCACGCGCCGTACGTCATCAACGTGGCCACGCTGAACAACCGGATCCGCATCCCCAGCCGCAAGCTGCTGCTCGGCCACGCCGCGGCCGCGGCCGAGGTCGGCGCCAAGGGACTGATCGTGCACGGCGGCCACGTCAACGCCGGTGACGACCTCGCCGTCGGCTTCGACAACTGGCGGAAGACCTTCAAGTACGCGGCGGACTCCGGCGGCTTCCCGCTCCCGATCCTGATCGAGAACACCGCCGGCGGCGACAACGCCTGCGCCCGGCACCTGGACGCGCTGGCCCGGCTCTGGGACACGCTCGGCGACTACGAGGTGGGCTTCTGCCTCGACACCTGTCACGCGCACGCCGGGGGCGAGGAGCTGCTGGGGCTGGTCGACCGGGTGAAGGCGATCACCGGCCGGATCGACCTGATCCACGCGAACAACTCCAAGGGCACGTTCAACTCCGGTCAGGACCGGCACGACAACCTGACCGGCGGCACCATCGACCCGGAGCTGGTGGTCGCGGTGATCCGGGCGGCGGGCGCGCCGGTGATCGTGGAGACACCGGGCGGCGCCGAGGGCCAGGCGGCCGACATCGCGTTCCTGCGCGGGCAGTTGGGCGCGACGGCATGACCACCGAGCAGTCCGACGCGACCGGCGGCCGGGCCGACAGCGCGCCGCAGCCGGCCACCGGCGACACCGCGTCCGACGCGAAGCCGGGGAAGACCGCCCGTCGGCGGGCGCGAAAGAAGGGCGCCAGGGCGGGCGCGCCACCGGACGGGACCGGCGCCACGGAGCCGGCCCCCGGAGACGGGCCGGCGCCGGCCGCCGAGGCGGGGCGGGGCGGTGGCCCCGCCGAGAGCGCCGCCGCAACCGCGAGCAGCGGTGACAAGGCCGACAGGGACGCCGCGGAGGCGGCCGCCGCGGACGGCGCTGCCCGAGCCGACGGCAAGGCCACGACGGACAACAAGACCGACGGCAAGGCCACGACCGACGACAAGACCGACGGCAAGACCACGACCGACGGCAAGACCACGACCGGCGACAAGACCGACGGCAAGGCCACGATCGGCGGCAAGACCGAGACCGGCGACAAGACCGGAAGCGGCGACAAGGCCGAGACGGGGAAGGTCGGGACCGACAAGAGCGGGACCGACAAGAGCGGAACCGGAAGCCAGGCCGGGACCAGCAAGGCGGAGACAGCCAAGGCCGGGGACAAGCCTGCCGATCCCTGGACGGCGTTCGGTCCCGCCCCGGATCCGGTGCTCACCCGGCCCCGGCGGATCGTCCGGGCGGTGGGCCGGTTCCTGGTGCACGAGTGGACGCTGGCCGCCGTCGCCTCGCTGGCGCTGGCCGCGCTGATGACCTGGCCCACGCTGCGCTACCCGCGCTACACCCTGCCGCAGGACTACTGGGACCCGAGCCTCCAGTCGTGGCAGCTGGCCTGGTCCGGCCACATCCTGCTGACCGACCCAGCGCAACTGTGGAACTCGAACACGTTCTTCCCCGAGTCGTGGAGCTTCGCCTTCTCTGACACCCTGCTCGGGTACGCCCCGGCCGGCATGATCGGGGTCGGCCCCGAGGGCGCCCTGCTGCGCTACAACATCCTGTTCGTCCTGGCACACGCCCTCGCGACCTTCGGGGCGTACGCGCTGGCGCGGCAGCTCGGGGCGGGCCGGATCGCCGGTGCGGTGGCCGGGGCGAGCTACGCGTACGCGCCCTGGCTGCTGGCCCAGGCCGGGCACCTGCACATCATCTCCAACGGCGGCATCCCGCTGGCGCTGGCCATGCTCGCCCGCGGTCACGGCTGGTCGCTGCGGCACGGCTACCGGCCGCGGCGCCGGCATGCCGGCTGGGCGTTCGCGGGCTGGCTGGTGGCCGCCTGGCAGCTCAGCCTCGGCTTCGGCATCGGGCTGCCGTTCGCGTACCTGCTGGCCGGCATCGTGCTGGTCGCGGCGGCCGTCTGGTTCGCGCGGCGGCGCTGGGTGAAGCACCCGTTCGGCTGGCGGCTGTTCCTGGCCGACCTGCTCGGCGGGCTGGTCTTCGCCGCGGTGGGCGCCCTGCTGGCCGTGCCGTACTTCACGGTGTCGGAGCTGCACCCGAACGCGGCGCGGACGCTGGGCGAGATCCAGCTCTACTCGCCGCCGGCCAGCGGGTTCTTCACGGCCCCGGCGGAATCGCGGATCTGGGGTGAGCTGCACGAGGGCGCCCGGGCCGTGCTGCCCTGGCACCCGGAGATGACGTTGCTGCCCGGCTTCGCGCTCTACGCGCTGGCCGCCGGCGGGCTCTTCTTCTCGGTCTGGCGGGTCCGCCACCGGCTCTTCCTGCTGGCCGGGGTGCTGCTGACGATGGCGCTGGGCATGGGCACCCGGTTCTTCGGCGGCCGGTTCACCTACGTGCCGCTCTTCGAGCACCTGCCGGGCTGGAACGGCTTGCGGACGCCGGGCCGGATGATGCTGTGGACCACGCTCCTGCTCGGCCTGCTCGCGGCCGGCGCCGTCACCGCGTTCTGCGCCCGCGTACGCGAGCTCGCCGCCGAGCGGGTCCCGCCGTGGCCGGGTCCGTGGCTGCGGCTGGCCACCCTGGTGCCGCTGCTGCTGGTCGTGGTGGAGGGGTTGAACGTCACTCCGCACCCGGTGGTGCCGCGGCAGCCGGCTGTGATGCGGACGGTGGACGGGCCGATGCTGGTGCTGCCCAGCAGCCAGAACCTGGACCAGCCGGTGATGCTCTGGTCGACCGACCGGTTCCAGCGGATGGTCAACGGGGGCAGCGGCTTCACCCCGAACTCCCAGGCCCAGGTGCGCGATGCCACGGTCAGTTTCCCCGACTTCGGCAGCGTCGACTACCTGCGGCGGCTGGGTGTGAAGAACGTGGTGGTGCTCCGTGACCGGCTCGGCGGCACCCCCTGGGAGGGGATGCTCGACCGGCCGGTCGACGGGCTGGGCGTGACCCGGGAAGAGGTCGGCGACGCGGTGGTCTACCGCCTCTGACCGGTCAGGCGGTCACCGGCTCGGCGGGGTGATCAGCAGCGGTGCCGTGTCGCCACCGCTGGTACCAGGGCGCGTCCCGCGCGCCGTCGAGCACCCCGCCGTCCGGGTCGTCCGCGTAGGTGTCCCGCACCGCGTCCCGCTCGGGGCGCAGGATGTCCCGGATCACGAAACCGCAGAGCACCACGACGGTGATCAGGCGCAGGCTGGCCGCCAGCACGAAGACGCCTTCGGGGAAGACCGGCCGGGTGGTGGCCGCGCCGAGCAGCTCGCCGTAGAAGGCGGCGAAGTAGCAGACCTCGGCGAACTGCCAGGCCAGGAAGGCGCCCCAGCGCGGCCGGGCGAGCACCGCGAGCGGCAGCAGCCAGAGCACGAACTGCTGGGACCACACCTTGCTGAAGATCAGGAAGGCGGCGACCACCAGGAAGGCCAGCTGGGCGAGCCGCGGGCGGCGCGGTGCGAGCAGCGCCAGCGCGCCCACGCCGAGGCAGGCCAGCCCGAACAGCAGGTACGACAGCCAGTTGAGGGTGGAGATGTGCGCGTTCAGCCACTCGAAGGGCCCGAGGTCACCCGGCGCGGAGGGGCTGATCCTGCCGTCCAGGTAGCGGCCGATGTACCAGAGCGTGCCCCAGTCGATCGGCCTGGTGGTGTTCAAATCGAAGAAGCGTTCCCAGTTCTCCCGGTAGGGGATCGCCACCGGCAGGTTGACCGCGATCAGGGCCACCGCGCCGGTGGCGGTGGCGGTGAGCGCGGCTCGCATGCGCCCGGCGCGCAGGGCGAGCACGAGGATCGGGCCGAACAGGAAGAGCGGCCACATCTTCGCCGCCCCGGCCAGGCCGAGCAGCACGCCGGCGGTGGCGGGGTGGCGGCGCGCCCAGGCCAGCAGCCCGAACGCGGCCAGCCCGACGGCGAGCAGGTCCCAGTTGACGGTGGCGGTGAGCACCAGCGCCGGTGAGAGCGCGAAGAGGGCCGCGTCCCATGGTCGTCGGCGGCGCAGGCTGAGGATGACCGCGACGGTGGCGACGGCGAGCGCGCTGAGCACCAGCGCGTTGAGGTTGTAGAACCACTGCCCCTGGTTGATGCCGGGGTTCTCCACGCCGAGGGCGTGCACCGGCAGGCCGATCGCGCCCATGAAGTAGCCGGTCAGCACCGGGTACTCCACCGGGTGGTCGGCGTAGGGGACTTTGCCCTCGTTGAGCCCCTCGGCGTAGTAGAGCGCCAGCACGTCGGTGTAGCACATCCGGGTGTACTGGACGTTGTTCTGCCAGGCGCTGTCCTGGCAGGGGGATTTCTGCACCCAGTGCAGGGCGAGCGTCAGGCAGACGAGGGCCAGCACGATCCGGGCCGCGGTCCAGAATCGGCCCTCCCGGCCCGGGGGCCGG
This sequence comes from Micromonospora sp. NPDC005707, assembly GCF_040631005.1. Lineage (NCBI taxonomy): Bacteria > Bacillati > Actinomycetota > Actinomycetes > Micromonosporales > Micromonosporaceae > Micromonospora > Micromonospora sp. NPDC005707. Next base: position 287,966 of record NZ_JBEXYR010000008.1, on the reverse strand, counting down.
TCCAGGGCGACGGCATGGTCGCCCAGCGGGCCGCCGATCAGTTCGGCGGCGCCACGGACGAAGCCGTCCGAGCGGGACGGGTGGTCCATGACGGCTCCGGGTCGCGGCGCGGCCTCGGACGCGCCGGTTTGGAGGCGGTCGGACCCGTTCTCGTCGATGCCTGCCGTCGACTGGGTGCTCATGGAGAGGCATCCTGCCGTACGCCGGGCCCCGCCGTCCCGTCTCGTACGCACAAATTCCGCCACGCGAAACGCCGACGGCGGCCGGACCAGGTGGTCCGGCCGCCGTCATGAGGCCGTGGGCGTCAGTATGTCCGGGTCGGTGGTGTGCTCGGTAGCAGGCCGCCACCGCGGCCACCGGTGTTGCCCGGTCCCGGCGGCAGGCCCGGCCCCGTGTTGCCGCCGTTGTTACCGCCGCCGTTGTTACCGCCGTTGTTACCGCCGTTGCCATCCGGGCAGAACAGGCCCAGCGGGTCGCAGCCCGGCTGGCCCGGCTGGCCCGGCAGCGGCACCTCCGGCGGCGGCGCCGTGCCGTTGCCCGCTTCGTCCTTGCCGACGTGCGCGGCCGGCGGGAAGTCCACCTTCTCCTCGCCCTTGAGCGCGTCGTTCATGAAGCGTTGGAAGATGGCACCCGGCATCTTGGCACCGCTGATCTTGTTGCCGTTCTTGTCCTCGATCGCCTTGCGGGCGCCCTTGTTGCCGACCCAGACGGCGGTGGCGAGTTGCGGCGTGTAGCCGATCATCCAGGCATCGCCGTTGTCCAAGGGGTGCTTCGGGTCGCCGAGTTCCCAGGTACCGGTCTTCTCGGCGGCCTTGCGGCCGTCGTCGAGCCGGCGGTTCACCTGGCCCGGGTACTGCTCCAGCACCGAGGTGACGTCCGCGACGATGTCCTTGTCGATCCGCCGCTGCGGCTTGAGCTTCTCCCCGCCGACCGTGTCCCACTTGCCGGTGTCCGGGTTCTGCTTCTGCACCAGCTTCACGAAGTGGGCCTTGTTGTAGACGCCCTGGTTGGCGAAGGTGGCCACACCGTTGGCGTGGTCGAGCACGGTGATCGGGTACTGGCCGTAGCCGATGACGTTGAAGAAGGGCGACGGGGCCAGGTCCTTGGGGTCGGCCTTGGTGAGGTCGTACGCCTTGGCGGGGTTGGTGTCGGTGCGCCACATCGTGGTGACGCCGGCCTGCTTGGCCATGTCGAGCACCTTGTCGGCGCCGATCTGCTCCGTGATGTAGTAGAACGGCACGTTCAGCGACTTGAGGGTTGAGATCTCAAGGGTGCAGGAGTCGCCGCAGGAGACCCGGTCGGCGCCGGCGTTGCTGACCTTGAACTTCGTGTCCTTCGGGGTGAACGCCGAGCCCTTCCACCGCGACTTGATCGAGATGTCCGCCTTGAGCGCCGCCGCCAGCGTGTAGATCTTGAAGCTTGAACCCGGCGAGTGGCCTCCGGAGATCACCCCGTTGTCCACGTTCTTACCGGCGTAGTCGGTGCCGGTGCCGTTGTCACCGCCGTAGTAGGCGCGCACCGCACCGGTCTTCGGGTCGATCGACACCACGGCGGCCATCAGGTTCTTCGGGTGCCCGTTGAGTTCCGAGCCCTTCTTGGTCGGCTGGGCGGCCTCGACCGCCGCCTCCTGCATCTTCTTGTCGATGGTGGTGGTGATCTTGTAACCGCCCCGGCTCAGCGCCTTCGCGCAGAGCGGCCTCTTCTCGGTCACCTCGGCCTCGTTGTCGGTGCAGAGGTTCATCTCGCGCAGTTCCTGCGAGACGTAGTTGACGATGTTGCCGTACGGGGTGTCGATGCCGAACCCGCCGCCGTTGTTCTTCGACGGCTTCTGGAGCGTCTTGGTCGGGTATTCGGTGGGGTGCGGCGGCATCTGCGGCGCGTCGAGCCACTTCTCGGTGATCATGCCGTTGATGACGTAGTTCCACCGGTCCAGCGCGGCCTGCTGGTTGATCGCCGGGTCGTAGCCCTTGTGCGTGGCGCTCGGCTCGGGCTGCTTGATGAGCGCGGCGAGCACGGCCGCCTCCGCCACGGTCAGCTTGGAGACGTCCTTCTTGAAGTACGTCTGCGCCGCCGCCTGGATGCCGTACGCGCCCCGGCCGAAGTAGATCACGTTCAGGTAGTGCTGCATGATCACGCGCTTGTCGTACTTGTCGTTCAGCTTGGAGGCGAGGATCGCCTCCTTCACCTTGCGGCCGTACGTGTCCTGGTTCAGGTTGTCGAACGCGTTGCGGGCGTACTGCTGGGTGATCGTCGACGCGCCCTGCTTGTCGCCGCCGCTGATGTTGTTCCAGGCGGCCCGGGCGATGCCCTTGTAGTCCACACCCGAGTGCCGGTAGAAGTTCCGGTCCTCGGCCGCGGCGACGGCGTGCTGCACCCAGTCCGGGATCTGCTCGATCGTCACGAGCTGCCGGTTCTGATCGCCGATCTTGGCGATGGCCGTCTTGCCGGTGCGGTCGTAGATGGTCGTCGACAGCGGCGGGATGGTGTCCTCGGGGAGCAGCACCTTCTGCGAATACCAGGTGAAGCCGACCACGCCCATGCCCGCGAGCATGATGAAGACGGCGAACCCGGCGATCATCATGTTCATCCGCCGGCGCTTCTTGGCCCGGGCCGGATCCCCACCACGGCCGCTGCGACCGCCCGAGCCGGGACCGGTCGGGCCGCCCGGGCCACCGGGGCCGCCGCCGGCGAAGCCGGCCCGGCCCACCGAGGCGCGGCCACCCACCGCCGCGGAGCCCACGCTCGCCCGCCCCGCGCTGCCGACGCTCGCCGCGCCCACCGAGGCGCGTCCGGCCGGGCCGGCCGGGGAGATCGGCACGGAGGCACGGCCCGCGCCCGCGCGCCCGGAGACACCGGGCGCCGGGGAGATCGGCACCGAGGCCCGCCCGGGGCGGCCCACGGAGGCCGAGCCGGCGGCGCCGCCGGCCGAGGCCCGGCCGCCGGACGCGGAGCCGCGCGGCGTCACGGAGGCCCGGGCCGAGGCAGCGCCCTCCGACCCGGAGGACCAGCCGTTCCCGTGCGAGTTCCGGGGAGAACCGGGCTCGCCGTTCGGGCCCGGGATCTGGGCCCGCCCACGCGAAGAACTGGGATCGCCGTAGTTCATTCCTCACACCCTGCCGGTCGCGGTGGGGCGCGGGCGCGCCGCCACCGGGTTGCCGTGAGATGGAACACGAGACGCTACACCCCGGGAGCGCCCGGGCGCAGGCGTCAAATCCGACCTATTCGGATCAATCAGACCTAGTAGCTGTCGGTCGTCCCGCCCTGGAGTCGGGCCGGGATCGATCGGGACAGCCAGGTTCACCGTTGCGCCTCTCGCCTTCGCCGAGGGGTGGAGCCGGTCGCGGTCTCCTGCTGCACCGCGTCCTCCGTGCCGCCGGCCAGCCCGTCCCGGCCGAGCAGGTACTGCTCGACGAGATGGTTCCAGTCGCAGCCGGGGCACACCTCCACCACGAACACCTGGAACTCACGCAGCGTCATGGCCAGGACCGGCAACTCCGCCCGGGTGCGCGCCTGGCCGGCCGACTGCTTGAGTTCGTCGCCGTAAATGTAGTGGACGTGGATGAGGTTCTCACTGCGGCAGATCGGGCAGCGCTCATCGGTGGGCTCACCGTGGAAGCGGGCGGCGTTCTTCAGGTACGGCGAGGCGTCGCAGACGTCGTAGGTGCCGATCCGCCCGGTGAGAAGTTCACGCAGCACCGCTCGCTTCTGGAGCGAGTAGTCGACGACCTGGCGCTGCGTACGCATGCGGGAAAGGGTACGCGGTCCGGCGGGGTGAGGCGACCACCGTCACGATCCGTGACGGCAGAACCTCGAATTCGGGGGTTTGCCCTGATCATGCGTCTCCGCTAACGTGCGATGTATCGGTTCGATACATCGCGGCGGTTACCGCTCCGCGCCAGGGGTAAGAAGGGATGGCCCGTGCTCGAGTTCGCCATCCTGGGTCTCCTGCAGGAGGCTGCGATGCACGGCTACGAGCTGCGCAAGGAGTTGACCGCCAAGCTCGGCGCGATCCGGGCGGCGATCAGCTACGGCTCGCTCTACCCGACCCTGCGCCGGCTGCAGGCGGCGGGATGGATCACCGAAGCCGACGAGACACCCGCCACCGCCGAGGAGGTTCCCGCGCTGACCAGCCGACGCGGTCGGGTGGTCTACACCATTACCGCGGAGGGCAAGGAACGCTTCGCCCAGCTCATAGCGCAGGCTGGACCCGAGACGTACGACGACACGGGCTTTGGCGTGCACTTCGCGTTCTTCGCCCGGACCGACCAGGCCACCCGGCTCCGGATCCTGGAAGGTCGTCGTCGAAAGATCGAGGAGCGTCGCGAAGGCCTTCGTGACGTGCTCGGCCGGGCGGCCGAGCGGCTCGACGCGTACACCCTGGAACTGCAACGCCACGGGCTCGACGCCTGTGAGCGCGAGGTCCGCTGGCTGGAGGAGCTCATCGCCAACGAGCGCTCCGGCCGGGCCCCGACGGTCCCCCAACCCGGGACGGCCGGCGGCCGAGGAGAAAACGACAGCCCGCCCCCGCCTGGAGAGTCCAGGAAAGAGCGGCCGTGATGAAGAAGAAGGAGGCAGACGTTATGGGCTCCGTCCGCGTCGCCATCGTCGGTGTGGGTAACTGCGCCTCGTCCCTCGTGCAGGGCGTGGAGTACTACCGGAACGCCGACCCGAACGACCGCGTCCCGGGTCTCATGCACGTCACCTTCGGCGACTACCACGTTTCCGACGTGAAGTTCGTCGCGGCGTTCGACGTGGACGCCAAGAAGGTGGGCATGGACCTCGCCGAGGCCATCGTGGCCAGCGAAAACAACACCATCAAGCTGTGCGACGTGCCGCCGACCGGCGTCACCGTGCAGCGCGGTCCGACCTTCGACGGTCTGGGCCAGTACTACCGCGAGATCATCGAGGAGTCGGACGCCGAGCCGGTCGACGTGGTCAAGGCGCTGCGCGACGCGCAGGTCGACGTGGTCGTCTCCTACCTGCCGGTGGGCTCCGAGCAGGCCGACAAGTTCTACGCCCAGGCCGCCATCGACGCGGGCTGCGCGTTCGTGAACGCCCTGCCGGTCTTCATCGCCTCCGACCCCGAGTGGGCCAAGAAGTTCGAGGACGCGGGCCTGCCGATCGTCGGTGACGACATCAAGAGCCAGGTCGGCGCCACCATCGTGCACCGCGCCCTGGCGAAGCTCTTCGAGGACCGCGGGGTCGAGCTGCTGCGCACGTACCAGCTCAACTTCGGCGGCAACATGGACTTCATGAACATGCTGGAGCGCAACCGCCTGGTCTCGAAGAAGATCTCGAAGACCCAGTCGGTGACCTCCCAGATCCCGCACGAGATGCAGAAGAGCGACGTGCACATCGGCCCGTCCGACCACGTGCCGTGGCTGGACGACCGCAAGTGGGCGTACATCCGCCTGGAGGGCCGCTCCTTCGGTGACACCCCGCTCAACGCCGAGCTCAAGCTCGAGGTGTGGGACTCCCCGAACTCGGCCGGTGTCATCATCGACGCCGTCCGGGCCGCGAAGATCGCGCTGGACCGGAAGATCGGTGGCCCGATCCTCTCCGCCTCCTCGTACTTCATGAAGTCCCCGCCGAAGCAGTACGCCGACCACGACGCGCACGCCGCCGTCGAGGCGTTCATCGCCGGCGAGGTCGAGCGCTGACGCGCTGAGCACACCGAAAGAAGGCCGGGTCCGCGCGGACCCGGCCTTCTTTCTCGGCGTACGTCAGGACCAGGCGCGCCGCAGCGCCACGGCCGCTTCGAGTTCCAGCAGGGTCACCTTGCGCGGCAGCCCGCCGCCGAAGCCCACCAGCTTGCCGCCCGCCCCGACGATCCGGTGGCAGGGCACGATCACGGGGATCGGGTTGCGGTTGCAGGCCACCCCGACCGCCCGGGCGGCCCCCGGATCCCCGACCGCCCTCGCCACCTCGCCGTAGGTCTTCGTCTCCCCGTACGGAATGAGGGTCATCTCCCGCCAGACCGCGCGCTCGAACTCCGAGCCACGCGGCGCCACCACCGGCACGGTGAACCCGGTCAGCTCACCGGCGAAGTACGCCCGCAGCTCGGCCACCGCCCGCCGGGCCACCTCGTCGCCGGGCTCGTCGGTCGCCGACGCCACCCGGCCGAAGTGCGCCCCGCGAACTGCCTCGGTGTCGGTGCCGACGGAGAACTCCCCGATCGGCGAGTCGAGCACGGTCCAACGCATGTCGCCCATTGTCCCGCGCCATGAGGCAAAGTTCCTCCCGCCCCGGGCGTCTGAGCTACGGAGGTGGGCGGTGGCAGAGGTCGACGGGGAGTTCACCGCGTTCGTCAACGAACGGGGAGCGGCCCTGCTGCGCGTCGCGTACGCGCTGGCCGGGAACCAGCACGCGGCGGAGGACCTGCTCCAGAACGCGCTGGCCAAGGCGTACGCCCGCTGGCCCCGGATCCGCGGCGACGCGGAGCCGTACGTGAAACGGATCCTCTACCACGACCAGGTCTCCGGTTGGCGGCGCCGGGCGCGGCGCCCCGAGGTGCCGCTGGCGGAGCTGCCGGAGCGGGCGGCGGCCGGCGAGGACAGCGACCTGCGGCTGCTCCTGCGGGACGCGCTGCGAGCGCTGCCGCCCCGGCAACGGGCCGTGCTGACCCTGCGCTACCTGGAGGACCTGAGCGTCGAACAGACCGCCGCGCTGCTCGGTTGCCGCAGCGGCACGGTGGCCAGCCAGAGCGCCAAGGCGCTGGCCAAGCTACGGCAGCTGGTGCCGGGGCTGGACGAACGGACCAGCCGAGCGGAGGTGACCCGATGAGCACGTCGCTGGACGAGACCCTCCGGGCGGCCGTACGCGAACTCGCGGACGACGCCGGCCCCGCCCCGGACCTGGCCGTCCGGGCGCTCGGCCGCGGTCGCCGGCTGCGCCGCCGGCGCCGCGCCACGGCGGCCGCCGCCGCCCTGGTCGCGGTGGCCGCCGTGACCCTGCCGTTCGTGCTGTTCCGCCCCCGGCCGACCCCGCCACCCGCGACGCCGTCGGTGACCACGATCCCGTCGCCGGCCGCGCGACCCACCCCGGGCCCGGACTGGGCCGGGAAACCGCTGGTGCTGCCCGGCGACTGGGTGGTGACCAGGGCGCAGGCGGCCGGCGGGTCGGGCGGCGGGGTGCTGCTCGACCGCAGCCGCGGCCGGTACTTCGCCACCGACCGCTACGACGGCATCTTCCCGGCGCCCACCGGCTCGCTCGTGGCGGTCCGCGACGACGACCGGCCCAGGGACGTCGGCCTGTTCGACCTGGCAAGCGGCAAGACCCGCTGGTACGAGGTGGGCCGGGCGCTGTCCGTGCCGCGCTGGTCGCCGGACGGGCAGCGGCTGCTGTTCACCACCCACCAGCTGGACCACTTCGGCTTCATCGTGCTGCACCTGGACGGCACCAGACAGACCCATCCGGTGGGTCTCCTCGGCTGGCCCTGCGCGGACGCCTGCGAGTTCACCTGGATGCGGGACGGCCGGGAGGTGGCGCTGACGCTGAGCAAGCGACGCTCGGAGAGCTGGCCCCGGGACCTCGCCAAGGGCGTACAACTCCTGTCGGTCGACGACGGCCGGCCCACCCGGCTGGTGACCATGCCCGGCGGGCCGGCCGGTCCGGACGCCTGGTCGCCGGACGGGAAGTTCGTGGTCGTCCAGGGCCTGACCGAACCGTTGCTGGTGGAGACGGCGACCGGCCGGGTGGTGAACCCGCTGCCCACCGCCGACGTCGTCTGGGTCACCGACGACCGACTCCTCTACCGGTGGCCGTACGGGCAGCGGCACTTCGTGCTCGCCGACACCGCCGGCCGGGAACTGGTCCGCCAGCCACTGCCGAAGCAGCTGATCGATCTTGAGGTGAGTGTCGCTCCCCGCTGACCGTTCAGCGGTCGTTGATGTTGCATGACGTCGATACCGTGCAGGTCGTGGCCACGGGGACGCTCATCTTCCTGATCATCGGCGGGGTCGGGGTCGGGGTGCTGACGCTCGCCCTGCTCGGGTCGGGCGTGCTGCACCTGGGCCATCCGGACGTCGACGGGCCGGTGTCGCTGGAGGCGGTCGCCGGGTTCACCGGCGCGTTCGGCTTCGGCGCCGCGATCGTCAACGAACTGCTCGGTGGGCGTACCCCCGGGATGATCGCGGCGGCGGCGGCCGGTGGCGTGCTCGCCGCCGTGCCCACCGCCTGGCTGGCGGCCCGGCTCAGCCGCGCGGCCCGGAACATGCGCACGGACGCCACGCCGACCCGGGACGACCTGGCCGGCGCGATCGGCCTGGTGGTGACCCCGGTCCCCGCCAACGGCTACGGCGAGGTCCGGGTACGCCTCGCCGGCCAGCCGGTCAAACTCAACGCCCGCGCCGACGGACCCATCCCGGTCGGCGCCCGGATCTTCGTGGCCGAAGCGCTCAGCGAGACCAGCGTGCACGTCGAAACCTACTGAATCCCCCCAGCACAGACGGGACCTCACCATGCCCCTGCTCGTCGCCATCGGCGGCGCGGTCCTCCTCGCCGTCGTCCTCGTCCTCTTCGTGCTGTCCCGGATCAAGGTGGCCGGCCCGAACGAGGCGTTCATCGTCACCGGCCGCAAGGGCCGGACCACCCAGTCCGCCGACGGCATCCGGTCCACCGACATGTCGGGCCAGAAGGTCGTGCTCGGCGCCTCGGTCTTCGTGCTGCCGGTCGTGCAGAAGCTCCAGTCCCTCGACCTGTCGAGCCGGCGGATCGACGTCGGCATCAAGGGCGCGGTGAGCAAGCAGGGCATCCGCACCGACCTGCACGGCGTGGCCATCGTCAAGGTCGGCGGCACCGAGGACGCCATCCGCGCGGCCGCCCAGCGGTTCCTGCACCAGCAGGACGAGATCGAGGACTTCACCCGGGAGGTGCTGGCCGGCGCGCTGCGCTCGATCGTCGGCCGGCTCACCGTCGAGGAGGTCATCCGGGACCGGGCCGCGTTCGCCAGCGCGGTCGCCGAGGAGGCCGAGCACTCGATGACCAACCAGGGCCTGGTGCTGGACACCTTCCAGCTCCAGGACATCCTGGCCGAGGGGTCCTACCTGGCCGACCTCGGCCGGCCCGAGGCGGCCCGGGTGCTCAAGGACGCGGCCATCGCCGAGGCGCGGGCCCGGCAGCAGGCCGAGCAGGAGCGGCTGCTCGCCGAGGAGGCGATCGCCGAGGCGAACCGGAACCTGTCGCTCAAGCAGGCCGCCATCCAGGCCGAGATCGACGCGGCCAAGGCGAAGTCGGCGGCGGCCGGCCCCCTCGCCCAGGCCGAGCGGGACCAGGCCATCCTGTCCGAGCAGCAGAAGGTGGCCGAGCGCAACGCCGAGCTGAAGCAGCGCCAGCTCGACACCGAGGTGCGCAAGCCGGCGGACGCGGCCCGTTACAAGGTCGAGCAGGAGGCCGAGGCGGCCCGCAACGCGGCGGTGCTCAACGCGGACGCGCAGCGGCAGGCCACCATCGCCGCCGCCCAGGCCGCCGCCGAGCAGGCCCGGCTCACCGGTGAGGGCGAGCGGGCCCGGCGGGCCGCGCTGGCCGAGGCGAACGCCATCGAGGGCGCCAAGGAGGGTGAGGCGGAGCAGCGGCGGCGCTCCGCGATCGCCGAGGCCGTCGAGCGCGAGGGTCAGGCCGAGGCCGCGGCCATCCTGGCCAAGGGGCAGGCGGAGGCCGACGCGATGGCCCGCAAGGCCGAGGCGTTCGCCGCGTACGGTGAGGCCGCGGTGCTGGACCTGCTGGTCAAGGTGCTGCCGCAGGTGGTCGAGGCGGCCAGCGCCCCGATCGGCGCGATCGACAAGATGACCGTCATCTCCACCGACGGCGCGTCGTCGCTGACCAAGTCGGTCGCCGGCAACGTGGCGCAGGGCCTCCAGCTCGGCAGCGACCTCACCGGCATCGACCTGGCCGGGCTGCTCGCCAAGCTGGGCAGCGCGCACACGAACGGCAAGAACACCGTGGACGGCACCACCGTCACCCCGTGACCTGACACGACGGCGCCCGCCGGTTTCCCCTGCTGGGGACTCCGGCGGGCGCCGTTATGTGGACGGTCAGATGACCGCGACGACGAACTTCTCGCCGATGCCGAGACCCAGCGTCCCGCTGTCCCAGTCGATGGTGCGGCTGGAGATGAGTTCGCTGGCGCCGGTGCTGCCGGCCGTGACCGCCTGCCCGTCGATGTCCGCCCGGAGGTAGATCGAGCCGTCCGGGTTGTAGTCGAGGAAGTCGAACGTCTCCCAGACGCCGATCGAGTCCGACCGGGCGATCAGCGGCTTGGCGCCCGCGCTCTCCGCCACGACGAACTTGTTGTTCGCCAGCGACCGGATGCCGACGTAACCGTCGCCGGCGCTGACGATCTCGAACTTCTCCCAGGCCCCGACGCTGGCGGACCGGGCGATCAGCGGCTTGGCGCCGCCGCTCTCCGCGGTCACGAACTTGTTGTTCGCCAGCGACCTGATGCCGACGACCGGGGCCGGCGCGTCGAAGTCGAACCTCTCCGCCGTGCCGATGGCGGTCTTGCTGGCGATCAGCGGGGAGGTGGTGCTCGGCGCGGTGACGTACCGGCCGTTGACGGTCGCCTTCAGGCTGATCGTGCCGTCGGTGTTGTCGACGATCTGGAACGTCTCCCAGGCGCCGATCGAGGCGGACCGGGCGATCAGCGGCTTCGCGCCGCCGCTCTCCGCGGTCACGAACATGTTGTTGGCCCGCGCCCGCAGCCCGACCAGGCCACTGCCGGCGTCGACCACGTCGTACTTCTCCCAGGCCCCGATGGTGGTGCCCCGGGCGATCAGCGGCTTCGTGCCGCCGCTCTCCGCGGTCACGTAGCGGCCGTTGACCCGGGCCTTGAGCCCGTACGAGGCGCGGGCCGTCGGGACCGTGCCGACGTGCAGGAGCCGGTCGATCGAGCCCATGGTGTCGTGCACGGCGCCGCCCACGCCGGTGGTGACGACGGCGTCGCGCACCTGCTGCGGGGTCCAGGTCGGATGCGCCTCGAGCAGCAGCGCGGCGGCGCCCGCCACGTGCGGGGAGGCCATCGAGGTGCCGTTCATCGCCACCGAACCGTCGGTGGTGCCCATCGCGGCGGAGACGATGCCGGTGCCCGGCGCGAAGGTGTCCAGGCAGGGGCCGTAGTTGGAGAACCAGGCCCGGAAGTCGACCTGGTCGGTGGCGCCGACCGTGATGGCCGCCGGCACGCTCGCCGGGGAGACACCGCAGGCGTCCCGCCAACTGTTGCCGGCCGCCACGGCGTACGTGATGCCGGAGGCGATGGAGCCGGCGACGGCCTCGTTGACGGCCTGGTCGGTGATGCTGAAGCCGAGGCTCATGTTGGCCACGGCCGGCCCGGTGGCGTGCGCGGTGACCCAGTCGATGCCGGCGACCACCTGCTCGCTGTCACCGCTGCCCTCGCAGTCCAGCACCCGGACCGCGACGAGCTTGACGTCCTTGGCCACGCCGTACTTCGTGCCGCCGATGGTGCCGGCGACGTGCGTGCCGTGACCGTCGCAGTCCTGGGCCACGTCGTCCTTCTCGATGGCGTCGTAGCCGTAGCTGGCCCGCCCGCCGAAGTCCTGGTGGGTGATGTCGATGCCGGTGTCGATGACGTACGCGGTCACGCCGGCCCCGGTCGCCGGGTAGGTGTAGACGCCGTTGGCCTTCGCCGTGGTCTGGTCGATCCGGTCCAGGCCCCAGGACGGCGTGCCGCTCTGGCTGCCGGTGGCCGACGCGCGCTGCACCTGCTGGACGTACGCGACGTCCGGATCCGCGGCGAGGCGCTCGGCCTGCCGGCGGTCCATGCTGGCGGAGTAGCCGTGCAGCGCCTTTCCGAAGACCCGGCGGACGGTGCCGCCGTGCTCACCGGCGAGCGCCGACGCGGCGGACCGCACCTTCGCGGCGCTGGCCCTGCCGTCCTTCAGGACGACGATGTAGCGGCCGGGGACCGCCTCGGCCGCGTCGGCGCCCCGGACCGGAGCACGCTTCGGGCCGGCCGGGTCGGCGAGCGCGGGGCCGCCGCTGGCGGCGCAGATGATGGAGGTTGCCGAGGTGAGGGCGAGCCCCACGAGGGCAGAGCGGCGCAGCGCGCCGTGATGTCTCACTGAGAGTTCTCCCCGTGTCCAGCGACCGTCCGGACCGGACGGGCGGATGCGATCAGAACCGCCTCACCCTCGAACGGGGAGGCCGGTGATGACCAACATCATGCGGGAGACATCTACCGTCGCGCGTCAACCGTTCGGTCGACACGCCGGCGTATCGTCGTCAGCCCTCAGCCGAGGACGCCCTGCTCCCGGGCCCAGCGCAGCAGCTCGGCCTCGGCCTCGTCCCGCTCCAGCGGGCCGCGCTCCAGCCGCAGCTCCTTGAGGTGTTGCCAGGCGCGCCCGACGACCGGCCCCGGCGGCACGCCGAGCAACTCCATGATCGCGTTGCCGTCGAGGTCGGGACGGACCCGAGCCAGATCCTCCTCGGCGGCGATCCGGGCGACCCGCTCCTCCAGCGCGTCGTAGTCGGCGGCGAGCTGGGCCGCCTTGCGCCGGTTGCGGGTGGTGCAGTCGGAGCGGGTCAGCTTGTGCAGGCGGGTCAGCAGGTCACCGGCGTCGGTGACGTACCTCCGGACCGCCGAGTCGGTCCACTCGCCCCGGCCGTACCCGTAGAAGCGCAGGTGCAGGCCGACCAGCTTGACGACCTGGGACGTCACGTCCTTGGGGTAGCGCATGGCCTTCATCCGGGCCTTGGTCAGCCGGGCGCCGACCACCTCGTGGTGGTGGAAGCTGACCCGGCCGTCCGGGCCCACCGCCTTGGTGGCCGGCTTGCCGACGTCGTGCATGAGCGCGGCCATCCGCAGCACGAAGTCGCAGCCGTCCTCCTCCATCGACATGGCGTTGGCGACCACGGTCAGTGTGTGCTCGTAGACGTCCTTGTGCTGGGCGTGCTCGTCGATCTCCAGCTTGAGCCCGGTCAGCTCCGGCAGGAAGCGCTCGGCCAGCCCGGTGTCGACCAGCAGCCGCAACCCGGTGATCGGGTCGGCGCCGCAGAGCAGCTTGGTGAACTCGTCCCGGATCCGCTCGGCGGTGATCCGGTCCAGGTCGGCGGCCATCCGGGTCATCGCCGCGCGGACGTCCGGGTGGACCGTGAAGCGCAGCTGGGCGGCGAACCGGGCCGCGCGCAGCATCCGCAGCGGGTCGTCCCGGAACGACTCCTGCGGCGTGCCGGGGGTACGGATGATCTTCGCGGCCAGGTCGGCCAGGCCGCCGTACGGGTCGGTGAACCGGTGATCGGGAACGCTGACCGCCATGGCGTTGACGGTGAAGTCCCGGCGCTTGAGGTCGTCGACCAGGTTCGTGCCGTACTCGACCACGGGGTTCCGGCTGACCTGGTCGTACGCCTCCGCGCGGAAGGTGGTGATCTCCAGCCGGAGCCCGTCGCGCTGGCAGCCGATGGTGCCGAACTCCCGTCCGGTCTCCCAGATCGACTCGGCCCAGCCGCGGATGATCCGGATGGTCTCGTCCGGGTGGGCGTCGGTGCAGAAGTCCAGATCGTCACCGAGGCGGCCGAGTAGGGCGTCCCGGACCGAACCGCCCACCAGGTGCAGCTCGTGACCGGCCTGGACGAAACGCCGGCCCAGCTCGTCGGCGACCGGCGAGACGCGGAGCAGTTCGGCGACGGCGTTGCGCTGCGCGGCGGTCAGGTCGCGGCGGTCGGCGGCGTGGGAGGCGGAGACTTCGGACATGGGATCGCCAGCCTATCGGGCCGGGGCCGTGGCTCCTGCGCCGGGCGCGGGTAACGGGCCGGGGTTGACTAAGGTTTCGGTTGGGCGGGACCAGCGAGGCCGGCTCTGGCGTACCCCTTGGAGGCTGGGAGATGAGCGGCGGGCTCTACCGCAGCGCGAACGCGCACGGCGACGGCCTGCCGCCGGACGACGGCGCCACCTTCATCTCGGCGGAGCCGCTGAACCAGCCGGGGGTCGAGGCGACCGCGCCGCCCCAGGAGGTGGTCGCGGAGACCAGCGCCGCGGCGAACAGCGCGGTGATGGCGATCGGCAGCCTGGTGAGCCGGGGCACCGGCTTCATCCGCAACCTGATGATCGGCGCCGCGCTCGGCAACGCGGTCGGCAACGTGTACACCACCGCCCAGTTCCTGCCCAACCAGGTGTACGAGTTCCTGCTCGGCGGTGTGCTCACCAGCGTGCTGATCCCGGTGCTGGTCCGGCGCCGCAAGCTCGACCCGGACCGGGGCGAGGCGTACGCCCAGCGGCTGCTCACCCTCGCGGTGCTCACGTTGGCCGCCGCCGCGCTGCTGGCGGTGGTCTCCGCGCCGGTGCTCACCGCGATCTACGCCGCCGGCAAGGACGCCACGTACAAGGGACTGGTCAACGACCTGTCCTACCTGATGCTGCCGATGCTCTTCTTCACCGGCGTGAGCGCGCTGATCGCCGCCGTGCTGAACACCCGGGGACACTTCGCCGCACCCATGTGGGCGCCGATCCTGAACAACCTCGTGGTGATCGGCGTCTTCGGCCTCTACATCGGCGTCCACGGCGCCAAGGCGCTACGGCCGGACCAGATGACCACCGGTCGGATCCTGCTGATCGGCGGCGGCACGCTGCTCGGCGTGGCGGTGCAGGCCGCCGGCCTGCTGCCGGCGCTGCGCAAGGTCGGCTTCCGGTGGAAGTGGCGGTTCGACTTCCGCGAGCTGGGCCTGCGCGAGCTGGCCCGGCTCGGGGCCTGGATGTTCTGCTACGTCGGGGTCAACCAGCTCGGCCTCTTCGTGGTGGTCAACCTGCTCACCCGGGCCGCCGGCAAGGAGAACGCCGGCCTGCTGATCTACAACAACGTCTTCCTGCTGCTGATGATGGCGCACGGCATCATCGCCGTCTCGATCATCACCGCGCTGATGCCCCGGATGAGCGCCGCCGCCGGCGAGGGCCGGTTCCGCGACGTCACCGCCGACCTGTCCCGCGGCACCCGGATGGTCACCGCCGTCCTCGCCCCCGTCGCGGTCTGCTACGCGGTGCTGGCCGGCCCCATCTCGGTCGTGATCTTCCGGTACGGCGCCTTCACCGGCGAGAACGCGGTGGCCACCTCGACCGTGCTGCTGGTGGCGGCGATCGGCCTGGTGCCGTTCGCGATCAGCCAGCTCTTCACCTTCGCCTTCTACGCGCTGCCGGACACCAAGACCCCGGCGCTGATCAACATTCCGGTCGTGGCGCTGCGGGTGCTCCTCCAGATCGGCCTCTTCCTCGCCTTCTCGGCCACCTTCGCGGCGGCCGGCATGATGCTCGGCAACGCGATCTCGTACGTGGCGGCGGCGGTGATCTCGGCGCTCCTGCTGCGTCCCCGGGTGGGCCGGATCGGGCTGGGCGGGATCATGCGGACCATGGGCCGGGTGGTGATCGCCGCGCTGGGCGCGGCCCTGGTCGGCCTGCTGGTGGTCCGGCTGCTTCCCGGCGACCCGGCGCACCTGAGCTGGCTGGCCGCCGCGGTCCAACTGGTGATCGGCGGCGCGGTGATCGGCGTGACCTACCTCGGGCTGGCCATGGCGTTGCGGATCGGCGAGATCACCGAGGTGGTGGGGATGGTCCGCCGCCGGCTCGGGCGGTGACCTCGACCAGCACCGATGACGGACGGTGAACGACGATCACCAGCCTGGGGATACGGCTGTGGATAACTCAGGGTTCCCCCGCCCAATGGGCCTCTCGGCCTGTGGACAACCAACCGTACGGCCGAGGGTGACCGGCGGGAGCAGGGGAAACACACCGGTGTCACGGAGGCCGCCACACCGGTGCGCCCCTGCGCCGACTACTTGCCGTCAACATCTAGATTGAGCGTGCGTGTCCCAGCGACGTGGCCCGACCGGGCCGTTCACCCGACCGATCCCCACGGTCACTGGCGTCCCACCGGCTACGGCGGGAAGATGACATGTCGGAGAACCGGGCATCCCGGGTAAGGTCACTCTCGACGGGCACGGCGGGTGCCGACGCGGGCGTCGACACCGGTCTGCCGGTTCCAGCCAAGGCAGAGCGGGAAGCCACATGCCCAGCAGCACGGGTCCATCGATCGACACGATCACCGAGGGAGGACGGGTGACCCAGGTCGGCGAGGGTCAGGAGGCGGAGGAGACCTCTCCTCCGGTCGTGACCTTCGGTGCTCCCGCGGTCGGTGAAGTCCTGGCCGAGCGGTACGAGCTGGTCGAGCACATCAACAACGACAGCGCGGGCCGGCTGGTCTGGCGCGGGGTCGACGTCGTGCTGCGCCGTCCCGTAGCGGTGGTCCTCCGCTACCCGGGTGGCGACTCCGCCACCGAGATGCTCCAGGCGGCCGTCGCGGCCAGCCGGGTGATCCACCCCAACCTGGTCGGCGTCTACGACGCGATCGACGAGGCCGACCGGGCCTACGTGGTCCGCGAATGGGTGGACGGGCAGTCGCTGCGCGAGATGGTCACCGCCGACGGTCCGCTGGACCCGGCCCGGGCCACGGCCATCGGCAGCGCCGTCGCCAGCGCCCTCGCCGCCGTGCACGCCACCGGCATGGTGCACGGCAACGTCCACCCCGGCACCGTGATGATCAGCGACGACGGCCGCGTGGTGCTGGCCGACGCGCGCACCGACGGTGCGGACAGCCAGGAGAACGACCTGCGGGCGGTCGGCGGGGTGCTCTACTTCGCCCTGACCGGCCACTGGCCGCACGGCGAGGCCCCGCTGCACGGCGCCACCGCCGGCCACGGGCGCGCCGCCCTGCCCGACGCCGTCCGGGACGCCGGCGGCGCCATCGCCGCGCCCCGGCAGGTGCGCGCCGGGGTGCCCGCGTACCTCGACGACCTCACCATGGACCTGCTCGACTCGGAGATCGCCCCGCCCTCGTCCGACGTCCTGTCGGCCGAGCTGAACCGGCTCGACATCCCCGCCGACGAGCACTTCCTGGATCAGCAGGCCGGTCCGCTGCGCTTCACGGCCGACACCGAGGACGAGCCCTCGCCGCTGGCCGCGGCCGGCGGCCGCAAGGTCGCGCTGGGCATCGCCGCCCTGCTGGCGGTGGCCCTGGTCGGGCTGCTCATCGGGATCAGCGCCCTGGGCGACGACAAGGACCCGGGCAAGGAGCCGGTGGCGCAGCCGTCCAGCAGCGCGCCCGCCGGCGGCACCACCGCCCCGGCCGCGCCGGTCCGCAAGCTCAACATCCAGGACGTCCGGATCATCGACCCGGAGAGCCGGGACCGCGCCGAGGTGCGGAACGCCGAGAAGGTGATCGACGGCGACCCGAACGAGGGCTGGGAGACCGCCAGCTACCGGAACAACGGCAAGTTCGGCGGTCTGAAGAAGGGCATGGGGATCTGGATCGACCTCGGCGCCCCGCACACGGTCAAGTCGATCAAGGCCACCCTGTCCTCCACCGGCGCCTCGGCCGAGCTGCGCGCGGGCAAGGGCGAGTTCCCGTCCAGTTCCTCGGGCGACAAGGATCTCGTGGCGGCCTACACCGAGCGGATCGGGCAGCCGTTCGAGGACCACGACGGCACCACGATGGTCTTCGACGGGTTCAACCCGGAGGCGAAGTACCAGTACCTCCTCTTCTGGATCACCGAGCTGCCGGCGAAGGACAGCGGCGGCGGCTGGAAGCTCGGCGTCCAGGAACTGACGGTCGAGGGCTCGTGACCCGTTCGCCGCACCCGGTGCACCACCTCCGCCGGACGTGGTGATGGCGGGTCGCGGTGGGCGTACGCCCGAGCCGGCGACCGGGGACGGCCCGCCGGCCGGGGTGTCCGACCTCGACCTGCTGCGGGCGCACGTCGCCGGCGACCGGGACGCCTTCGCCGAGCTGTTCCACCGGCACCGGGACCGGCTCTGGGCGGTGGCCCTGCGGACGGTCGGCGACCGCGAGGAGGCCGCCGACGCCCTGCAGGACGCGCTGCTGTCGGCGCACCGCGCCGCGGCCCGGTTCCGGGGTGACTCGGCGGTCACCACCTGGCTGCACCGGATCGTGGTCAACGCCTGCCTGGACCGGATCCGGCGGCGCCAGACGCACGCCACGGTCCCGCTGCCGGACGGCGTCCACACCGACGGGGAGCCCGGCCGGCACACCGGCGGGGTGGAGCCGGCCGCGCCGGCCCGGGACCACGACACCGCCCTGGTGGTCCGGCAGGCCCTCGCCGCGCTGCCGGTCGAGCAGCGGGCGGCGCTGGTCCTGGTGGACGTGCAGGGCTATCCGGTGGCCGAGGTCGCCCGGATGCTCGGGGTCGCCGAGGGGACGGTGAAGAGCCGGTGCGCCCGGGGTCGGGCCCGGCTGGCCGTGCTCCTCGGGCATCTGCGGACCGGCTCCGACGAGGTCGCGGACGTGCCGCGGGTCACCGGTGGGAACCCGCGGCCACCCGAGGGCGTCGGATCCACGTCGGGACGGTCCCGGCGGGATGCCAGCCAGGAGGAGACGTGACTTCCCGGGAGTTCAGCGAGGTCGACCACGACCTGCTCGCCGACTACCTCGGCGGGGCGCTGGACGGCACCCCGGAGCAGGCGACCGTCGCCCGGCTGGTCGAGCGGGACCCGGCCTGGACCGAGGCGTACGAGGCCCTGGCCCGGGCCGTCGACCTCGTCCAGGCGGACCTGGCCGGCTGGGCCGCCGAGCCCGGCCCGGAGCTTCCGCAGGCCGTGGCCGACCGGATCACGGCGGCGCTCGCCGGCGCCGGCCCGGCCCCCACCGGCGACCTGGCGTCCGACCCTCCCGAGCAGGCCTCGACCCCGGCCGCCGTGCCGGCACAGCCCGGCCGGGGCACCCATCCGGCGGGCGGGACGGGCCGGCCGGGCCGGAACACCGGACCGGGGCGCCGTGCCCGCCGCTGGACGCGGCTCGCCGGTCCGGTCGCGCTGGCCGCCGCCTCGGTGACCGCGGTCGGGTTCGGGATCGGTCACCTCGTCGACACGGGCGCCGGCCGGATCACCGGGGCGTCCGACAGCGCGGGCAGCCGCGCCGACGGCAAGGCGGCCGCTCCGCTGGCCGCCGGGGCCTTCCAGACCACCGGTCCGGCCCTGCACAGCGGCACCGACTACACCCCGGACTCCCTCTCCCGGATCCCGGGCGGAGTCGCCGGGCCCTCGGCGGCGGCGAGCGACAAGGCGAACTCCGCGGGTGGACCGGAGGGGCAGCGGGTGTTCGAGGCCGCCGGGCTGGACCGGCTGGCCCGCCCCGAGGCGCTGGCCTCCTGCCTGTCCGAGATCGGCGCGGAACACCGCGGCGGCCCGCTCACCGTCCACCTGGTCGACTACGCCCGGTTCCAGGGCAACCCGGCGCTGGTGGTGACCTTCACGGACGGGGGCGGCGCCCGGTGGGCCTGGGTGAGCGGACCCGAGTGCGGGGTCCCCGGGTCCGGCGCGGACACCCGCTTCACCACGCGGGTAGGGTGAGGTCGCGGTCACCCGGGCGGGTCTGCCACGTGACGTGACCCACCGGATGACCGGCTCGGGAATCCCCGCTTCGTACGATGACGTTCTGCAAGTCAGGTGCCGCTGTCGCTGAGCTGTCGGCACTCGGGATCGACATCGGTGCGCGCCGGTGACGAACACACACATCGGGAGACGGCAGTGGACGAGGTCCGCAACCTGATCATCATCGGCTCCGGGCCGGCCGGCTACACGGCGGCGGTCTACGCCGCGCGCGCCAACCTCAAGCCGCTGGTCATCGAGGGCGTGCAGTCCGGCGGCGCGCTGATGACCACCACCGAGGTGGAGAACTTCCCCGGTTTCGCGGACGGCATCCTCGGCCCCGAGTTGATGGACAACATGCGCAAGCAGGCCGAGCGGTTCGGCGCCGAGTTCCTCACCGACGACGTGACCCGGGTCGAGCTGAAGGACACCGGCGAGGTCGGCTCCAACACGGTGAGCACCGTCTGGGTGGGCGAGACCGCCTACCGCGCCAAGGCGATCATCCTCTCCACCGGCTCGGCCTGGCGCCCGCTGGGTGTGCCGGGCGAGCAGGAATACCTGGGCCACGGCGTGTCGTCCTGCGCCACCTGTGACGGCTTCTTCTTCCGTAACCAGCACATCGTGGTGGTCGGCGGCGGCGACTCGGCCATGGAGGAGGCCAGCTTCCTCACCCGGTTCGCCGAGTCGGTGACGATCATCCACCGCCGCGACTCGTTCCGCGCCAGCAAGATCATGGCTGCTCGCGCCCTCGGCAACGAGAAGATCAAGGTCGAGTGGAACAGCGTGATCGAGGAGATCCTCGGCGACGACGGCAAGGTCAGCGGCGTACGGGTGCGCAACGTGCACAACGGTGAGAGCAAGGTGCTCGACGTCACCGGCGTGTTCGTGGCGATCGGTCACGACCCGCGCAGCGAGCTCTTCCGCGACCAGGTGGAACTCGACGACGAGGGGTACGTGAAGGTGCAGGCGCCGAGCACCCGGACCAACATCCCGGGTGTCTTCGCCGCCGGTGACGTGGTCGACCACACCTACCGGCAGGCCATCACGGCGGCCGGCACGGGCTGTGCGGCCGCCCTGGACGCCGAGCGCTTCATCGCCACCCTGCAAGGCTGAAAGATTTTCACGAACAGGTCCCGGAGGAGGGGTTCATAGTGGGAGCAACCAAGGCGGTCACGGACGCGAGCTTCGCGAGCGACGTGCTGAAGTCCGACAAGCCGGTTCTGGTCGACTTCTGGGCGGAGTGGTGCGGTCCGTGCCGCAAGGTCTCGCCGCTGCTGGAGGAGATCGCGGGCGAGATGGGTGACCAGGTCACCATCGTCAAGCTCAACATCGACGAGAACCCCGAGACGGCGCGCACCTACCGGGTGATGTCCGTGCCGACCCTGACCATCTTCAAGAACGGCGAGCCGGTGCAGTCCATCGCCGGCGCCAAGCCCAAGGGTGAGCTGGTCAAGCTCATCGAGTCGGCGCTCTGAGCCGACGCCCGACACCGCCGGAACCCCCGTCCGCCCGATCCCGGGTGACGGGGGTTCCGCGTTCCTGACCTGTGGCGAATTCGTGATCGTCGGTGACCGGCCACGGTACGCTCCGTAAGGCGTCCCCAGCGGGGAAGCACCTCCGTCGGAGTCTCCGGCCAGCCAGCGTCCGTGCAGAGGGGGTCGTCGTGCGTCCGATCCGACCCGGTGACCGGGGACCCGCGGTGGCCGAGATCCGCACCGTCCTCACCGGCCTGGAGCTGCTCCCGGCCGGCCGCGGAGGCGAGGAGTTCGACGCGGAGACCGAGCGCGCCGTCCGGGCGTTCCAGCAGTCCCGCGGCCTCAGCGTGGACGGGCGGGTGGGCGCGGAGACCTGGCGGGCGCTGGACGCGGCCCGCTGGCGGTTCGGCGCGCGCACCCTCTACCACGCGGTCCCCGAGCCGCTGATCGGCGAGGACGTCCGGTCGCTCCAGGAACGGCTCCTGGAGATGGGGTACGACGTGGGCCGCGCCGACGCCATCTACGGCATCCGCACCTCCCGCGCCGTCGCCCAGTTCCAGCGGGAGATGGGGCTGAAACCGGACGGAACGTGCGGCCCGCACACCATCAACGCGCTGCGCCGCCTCGGCCGGAAGGTCGTCGGCGGGCGGCCGCAGTGGCTCCGCGAGTCCGACGCCATCCGGCAGGCCGGGCCGACCCTGGTCGGACGGACCGTGGTCATCGACCCGGGGCACGGCGGCACCGACCCGGGCGTGGTCGTGCCCGACGGCCCGCTGCGCTGGACCGAGGCGGACCTCGTGCACGACCTGGCCAGCCGGCTGGAGGGGCGGCTCGCCGCGGCCGGCGTACGCGTGCAGCTCACCCGGGGCCCGTCCCCACGGACCTGCCTGCCGGACGCGGACCGCGCCCAGCTGGCCAACTCCCTCGGCGCCGACGTCTTCATCTCCCTGCACACCGACGGGCACGCCAACCCGGCGGCCGACGGGGTGGCGACCTACCACTACGGCACCGACAACGGCGTCACCTCCGCCACCGGGGAGCGGCTGGCCGGGCTGGTGCAGCGGGAGATCGTGGCCCGCACCGGGCTGCGGGACTGCCGCACCCACGCCAAGTCCTGGGACCTGCTGCGCCTGACCCGGATGCCCGCGGTCCGGGTCGAGGTGGGCTACCTGACCTCACCGGCCGACCGCGAGCGGCTCGTGGACCCCCGGTTCCGGGACCGGCTGGTCGAGGCGATCGTCGCCGCCGTGCAGCGGATGTACTACCCGATCGAGCGGGACGTGCCCACCGGCTCGATCGACGTGAGCGAGCTGCGGGCGGTGGTGGCCGCCGGCACGGTGGTCGACTGAGCCGCCCGGGCCTCAGCTCATCGAGCGGGTGGCGGGAGCCGGGCGGACCGGGCGGAGCAGCGTCTCCGGGCTCATCGAGCCGAGGAGCTTCTCCAGCGCGTACTCGACGTCGGACTTCCAGCTGAGCGCCGTGCGCAGTTCCAGGCGGAGCCGGGGGTAGCGCGGGTGCGGCCGGACCGTTTTGAAGCCCACCGAGAGGAAGAAGTCGGCCGGCGCGAGGCAGGCCCGGGTCGGGTTGTCCCCGTCGTCGCCGAACTTCGCGTCGCCGAACGCCTCGATCGCCTTGATCCCACGCTTGGTGAGATCCCGGGCCACCCCCTGGACCAGCATCCGGCCCAGGCCGCCCCCGGCGAACGACGACACCACGTTGGCGGTCATCAGCAGCGCCGCGTCCGCGGAGACCGGCGAGGTGGGAAACGCCATCGAGCGCGGGACGTACGCGGGCGGGGCGTACATGACGAAACCGGCGGGCATGCCGTCCACGTACGCGAGCTTGCCGCAGGAACCCCACTCCAGGAGCGTCTGGGAGACCCAGGCCTCCTTCTCCAGCCCCGGGTCGCCGGCGGCGCACGCGCGCTCGGCCGAGACCGGGTCGAGCTCCCAGTAGACGCACTGCCGGCAGGAGCGGGGCAGGTCCTCCAGCGTGTCCAGGGTCAGACTGACCAGACGTCGCGACATGAGCACCCCACCCATAGGCCCGGAGCGGAGACCACCGAGGTCTCCCGCCGCCTTACTGCCCCCGACGAGCGATCGTACGCTCCCGCCCGACGCTACGGGAGAGGACGCGCGAACGCCCACCCGAGCCGGGGAGAGGGGCCGGTCCGGGATGTGGACGTACCCACACGGTGGGCCCGGTGCTGGCGGGCGCCGACTACGATCGACCAACCGGCCTTCCGCGCGCCGCCATGGTTGTCGGCATCGCGGGTACCACACCGGGCGGCAGCCCCGCCGACACCCGATCGAGGTGATGTCATGACCGGCACGACGCTCGACGACTACACCGACCGGTACGCCCGGCGGGTCCGGGGGATGACGGCCTCCGAGATCCGGGCACTCTTCGCGGTGGCCAGCCGGCCGGAGGTGGTCTCGCTCGCCGGTGGGGCGCCCTACATCGCGGCGCTGCCGCTCGACGCGGTGGGCGAGATGCTCGGCCGGCTCGGCGCCGAGCACGGCGCCACCACCCTGCAGTACGGCATCGGCCAGGGCACCCCGGAGCTGCGTGAGCGGATCTGCGAGGTGATGGCGCTGTCCGGGATCGACGCGTCGTGCGGCGCCTCGCCCGAGGACGTGGTGGTCACCGTCGGCGGGCAGCAGGCCCTCGACCTGGTGGCCCGGCTCTTCCTGGACCCGGGTGACGTGGTGCTCGCCGAGGGCCCGACCTACGTCGGCGCACTCGGGGTGTTCCAGGCCGCCCAGGCCCAGGTGGCGCACGTGCCGATGGACGCCGAGGGGCTGATCCCGGAGGCGCTGGAGGCGGCCATCGCCGACCTGGCCCGGGCCGGCCGGCGCGTGAAGTTCCTCTACACCATCCCGACCTACCAGAACCCGACCGGCGTGACGCTGAGCGAGGAGCGGCGTGAGCGGGTGCTCGACATCTGCGAGCGCGCCGGGCTGCTGGTGGTCGAGGACGACCCGTACGGTCAGCTCGGTTTCGAGGGCGAGGCGCCCGCGCCGCTGCGGGCCCGGCGGCGCGACGGGGTGTTCTACCTGAGCACCTTCTCCAAGACCTTCGCGCCCGGCCTGCGGGTGGGCTGGATCCTCGCCCCGCACGCGGTCCGCGACAAGCTGGTCATCGCCAGCGAGGCGCAGATCCTCTGCCCCAGCGGCTACGCGCAGGCCGCCGTCTCGACCTACCTGGGCACCATGCCCTGGCGGGAGCAGCTCAAGGTCTACCGCGAGGTCTACCGTGAGCGCCGGGACGCCCTGCTCGACGCGCTCGCGGACCTGATGCCGGAGGGCACCACCTGGACCACCCCGGCCGGCGGTCTCTTCGTCTGGGCGACCCTGCCGGACGGCCTCGACTCCAAGGCGATGATGCCGCGGGCGGTCGCCGCCCGGGTCGCCTACGTGCCGGGCACCGGGTTCTACGCCGACGGGACCGGCGCCGGCAACATGCGGCTCAACTTCTCGTTCCCGCCGCCGGAGCGGATCCGCGAGGGCGTCCGCCGGCTGGCCGGCGTGATGGAGCAGGAGATCGCCATGCGCAAGGTCTTCGGCGCGGTCGGCGGGGCGGGTCCGCGGCGCCGGCAGGGCGGCTCGGACGCGCCCGGTCCCGACTTGGCATGATTCCCGCATGTCCGTCAGCCCTGCCGCGCACACTCCCGTGACCGGATCCGCCGCCACCGACGAGCTGCACGTGCTGGTGCTCGCCGGCGGGCTCTCCTACGAGCGGGACGTCTCGCTCCGGTCCGGCCGGCGGGTCCTCGACGCGCTGCGCGCGGTCGGCGTGGAGGCCGAGCTGCGGGACGCCGACGTGGCGCTACTGCCCGCCCTGGCCGCCGACCCGCCGGACGCCGTGGTGATCGCCCTGCACGGCGCCACCGGCGAGGACGGCTCGCTGCGGGGTGTGCTCGACCTCTGTGGCGTGCCCTACGTCGGCTGCGACGCCCGCGCGTCCCGGCTCGCCTGGGACAAGCCCTCGGCCAAGGCGGTGCTGCGCGAGGCGGGAATCCCGACGCCCGACTGGGTGGCGCTGCCGCACGACCGCTTCTCGGAACTGGGCGCGGTGGCCGTCCTGGACCGGATCGTCGACCGGCTGGGCCTGCCGCTGATGGTCAAGCCCGCGCAGGGCGGCTCCGGACTGGGCGCCGCCGTGGTCCGGGACGCCACGTCGCTGCCGGCCGCCATGGTCGGCTGTTTCGCGTACGACCAGACGGCGCTGGTGGAACGCTACGTGCCCGGGATGGACGTGGCGGTCTCCGTCCTGGACCTGGGTGAGGGCCCGCAGGCCCTGCCCCCCGTCGAGATCGTGCCCCGCAACGGCGTCTACGACTACGCGGCCCGCTACACCGCTGGCCGCACCACCTGGCACGCACCGGCCCGGCTCGACCCGGAGACGACCCAGCGGGTGACCCAGGTGGCGCTCGCCGCGCACGCCGCGCTCGGCCTCCGCGACCTCTCCCGCGTCGACCTGATCGTCGACGCGGACGGGCAGCCGCACGTGCTGGAGGTCAACGTCTCCCCGGGGATGACCGAGACCTCCCTGCTGCCGCTGGCCGTCCAGGCGGCCGGTCTGGACTTCGGGCGGGCGCTCGGCACCCTGGTGAGCCGCGCCGCCGCCCGCCGCCCCTGACGTCAGGCCGACTCGGTCGCCCGCCGCGGTTGCTCGGCCTGCTCCGGCGCCGCCCCCTGCTCCGGCACCTCGGGCTGTCCCGTGGCCCCCTGCTTCGGGTGCGCGGTCTGTTCCGGCGTGCCCGGCTGCTCCGGGTGCGCGGCCTGTTCCGGCGTGCCCGGCCGCCCCGGGTGCGCGGCCTGTTCCGGCGTACCCGGCTGTCCCGGGGGCGCGACCTGTTCCGGCGTGGCCGGCCGCTCCGGCGCCTCGGGCGTGGGTTCCTCCGCGGCTTCGGCCTCCGGGATCTCATCCGCAGCCTCGATCACCGAAGCGGTCTCCTCGTCGGGATCCTCCGCCGCCGCGGCGGTCGACGTGGCGGTGAGGCTCGACGGCGCCTGCCACTGGATGCGCGGCGGCTCGGCGAGCGGCCGGCCACCGAACTCGGCCAGCCACGCGGCAACCATCGCCAGGTTCTCCCGCCACTGCGCCTCGGAGATCGGCGGCAGGATCGAATCCCACAGGGACAGGAACGTGCCGCGCAGTTGCAGCCGCCCGTAGGGCCGGGCGAGGAACCACATGTGCAGGTGCGCCGAGCCGTCACCCCAGCGGTTCACGTGCACCCGGGCCACGCCGTCCAGCGACCGGATCGCCCGCTCCAGGCGCACGGTCATGACGCCCAGCTCGGCGGCGAGCAGGTTCGGCAGGTCACCGAGGTCGAGGTGCGACCGGGACTCCAGGATCAACACCATCGGCAGGCCGGTGGGCCGGTCCATCGCCCGGACCCGCCATCGTTCACCCACCCAGATGTACGCCTCGTCCGGCGCGTTGCAGGCGGTGCACTCCCGATTCCCCTCGCCGCGGCGGGGAGGCTCGACCGGCACCGGCTCGTCGAGCTGCTTGACGTGGAGATCGCCTTCGAAGGGAAATGAGGGCCACTGGGTGAAGTCCGGGACTGAGGGAGGGGTGTCCTGCACGACGCTGACCCTAACCGAGTTGGCGACGCCTGTCCCTACCTGACCGCCGGGCCGCTGAGCGTTCCTCGTCGATCCACAACGGGTTGTCCACCGCGTTGTCCACAGGCCGCTGAGATCACCAGCACAGCGCGTCATCCACTGCTCAGCAAGGGTTTCGGCGCGGTGTTTCACATGAAACGGGGAGGGCCTGTGGAAAACGGCTGTGGATAACGGGGGTGGTCGTCCTTGGGTCCCTGGGGTGCCTCGATCCATCCTTCCCAACGAGCGAGCCGGCGATCGGCACCGGGCGGATCCGGTGGTTCCCAAGGTCCTCTTTCAAGGGGGCGCGCGAGGAGCCGGTCGACGGCTGGCGGTCGTGTTCCACGTGAAACGGCGGCGTTAGGCGCGAGCAGAATTTGGCGGCGGGAGGGTCAGTGCCTAGCCGCGAGGACTGTTGCGGCTTCCGGTTCCCGGCTTCGGTATCCGGATCCGTTTGCCGGTTCCGTTGCCGGCTGGCTCGGACCGGTTTCACGTGAAACGGCCTTGGCGCGCACGAGCCCGCCGGGGCGTGGCCCGTGGGCGGCGGGCGTAGCCCATGGGCGGCGAGGCGACCGCGCTGTTGGGGTCGTTGCCGCAATGGGGGGCGGTGCCGGATGCGTCGTGAAGCCACCGAGCTGACCGCTCCGCCACTGATGCAGGGCGGCGCCGGGTCAGGACCGCGTCAACCGTTTCACGTGAAACGGCGGCACCGGGACACGTCGTCGAGATTCGCGGACCCCTTCCGAGGCCTCGCCACGGCGGCGGGTCAGGCGGGGCTCCGGCGCCCAGCCATGGCGACGGGTTACATGGGGCTCCGGTCGAGGCTTGGGGCTGGCTCGGTGGTACCCGGGGGACGTGACCGAGCGCTCGGCCCTCGCGGACCGTTTCACGTGAAACACCGAGGGGGCGACGGCTCTTCGACGCTGGGAGCGGCTGCGAAGCGTCCTGGGCGAAGCGGTCGAGGCGCGGGCGCGCCGCACGGAGCCCTTGGTCGACCGGCAGGGTTTGCGCCGGGCCGACCGCCGTGTCTTTCGCCATCGGCGGCGAGGGCCGGCGCTTCCGCTCCGCTGGGCGGTCAGGACGAGTCGCCACCCGAGCACTGCGTCAGGCCACCCCGTCCGGGCGGTCAGCACGAGTCGCCACCCGAACACCGCGTCAGGCCGCCCCGTCCGTGGGCGTTCCCCTGAGCCGGCCGGCTCGGCGGCCTTGGATGCCCCGGAGCCCCAACCACCGTGGCGACGGAAGGCGGCGAATGTTGCGGACCACCGTGGCGAAGAAGGCGGCCAATGTTGCGGGCAAACAGAGAGCCAACCGACGGACGCGACTCAAGCTTCGTGTGTCTGGAGCGGCAGGTGTTCCGGGGGCGGTCGGCCTGCCAGGGGATCCGGTCCCGACGCGGGGCCAAGCAACGGTGCGGCCAACCAGTTGACGGCGACCGGCACCAGCCGGCTCAGCGCGCCCTCTGAGCCGCTGATAGGCAGCGGCCAGTGCCCCTCGGGCGGCAAGGACGGTGCCGATCGCGCCAGCCCGCTCGGCGACCGGCATCAGCTGGCCGGCGGCGATCCGGCCGCCTCGCACTGGCCTCGCACTGGCCTCGCACTGGCCTCGCACTGGCCTCGCCCTGGCCTCGTTGCCGGCCGAGGACCGTCGGCAAGGGCCGAGCGTTGAGGCGGCGGACCGTCGGCAAGGGCCGAGCGTTGAGGCGGCGGAACGTCGGGCCACGCAGGAACGTCGAAGGCAACCTGGCCGGGGACCGAGCCAGACGGCTTACGCCGCGCCGGTTCGGGACCTCCGCGCCCAGCAGGGACACCACGAGGCGTGGCGACACCTCCAGGGCGGGGCGGGCCGGGTGCCGAGGCGGCCCGGGCGGGCCGAGGGCGGGAGACATCTCTCCGGGAGGGCGGGCACTCCCCACGCAGTCCTCTCCGGGAAAGGCAGGCACTCCGCACGCCGTCTCTCCGAGG
Organism: Micromonospora sp. NPDC005707; assembly: GCF_040631005.1. Lineage (NCBI taxonomy): Bacteria > Bacillati > Actinomycetota > Actinomycetes > Micromonosporales > Micromonosporaceae > Micromonospora > Micromonospora sp. NPDC005707. The sequence continues at coordinate 259,537 of NZ_JBEXYR010000008.1, read as the reverse complement.
AGACAGGCGCTCCTCACGCCGCCGTTTCACGTGAAACACCTCCGCCGGCGGGGCAAGCAAAGTGTGCACGGCGGCTGCCGAGGTCCGCATGCTGCACACCGACGTCGCCCGAGCGGATGGCCGGCCTCTGTGAGGGCCACCGCTAGAAACCGGCGACGGTGGTGGCGGCGGTTTCGCGACCCCCAAGCCAGACCGGCGACACCACCTCAAGAACCAGGGCGGGCCGGCGATGAGGACGACTGGAAACGACGACGAGGCCGCGGACCACAGCGCAGCAACCTCGTAGGCAATGCGGCTTCCAAGCTCGCTGCCGAGGCGAGCGCCCTCACGAGGCCGTGAGCGTTGAGGACGGCCCACCCAGCCCCAACCACCCACGGAGGCGCCCGTCCCGCCCTGAGGCCCGTCAGGCCCCGCACAGATGCCCTCCCGCTCCTCCCCGGAGATGATCCGCGCAGGCGGCCGCCGTGGACACCGACAGCCGTCGACCGGGTGGCAGCCGACGCAGGTCGCACATCATCTCGCATCTCCCCGGCGCAGCCGCTCCTGCGTCCGGAGCAGCTCGCGAAACCGGGGAAGCCACGCAGCGAGCCGATCGGGCGGGTCGCCAGGGTCCAACCCCGGTGACGGGCGTCAGAATCCAGCAAGCCCGAACCAAAGCGGCACGCCCCCGCACCACCGACCCGCACCACCGACCCGCACCACCGACCCCAATTGGCCAGGCCCGAGCACCGGCAGCCGCCCAGCCCCCGGAAACGACTCGGCCGCGTCGCCCCCACAGGGACCACGCGGCCGAGGCCGACAGCCGGCTACTCACTCCCCGGGCTGCTCCTCCTGCCCGACGCCGATGATTCCGACGATCCGCTCCAGGTCGTCGACGGTCGCGAACTCGATCGTGATCTTGCCCTTGCTCCGGCCGATGTCGACCTTCACCCGGGTGTCGAAGCGGTCGGAGAGCCGGTCGGCGAGGTCCGTGAGCGCGGGCGCGTGCGGCTTCGGCCGGCGCTTGGCGGCCGGGGTCTTCGCCGGGCCGTCGGCGAGCGCCAGGGCCACCAGTTCCTCGGTGGCGCGTACGGAGATGCCTTCGGCGACGATGCGCTTGGCGAGCTGCTCCTGCGCCTCGGAGTCGTCGAGGCTGAGCAGGGCGCGGGCGTGGCCGGCGGAGAGCACCCCGGCGGCGACCCGGCGCTGCACCTGGGCCGGCAGATTCATCAGCCGGATGGTGTTGGAGATCTGCGGCCGGCTCCGGCCGATCCGGCGGGCCAGTTCCTCGTGGGTCGCGCCGAACTCCTCCAGCAGTTGCTGGTACGCGGCCGCCTCTTCGAGCGGGTTGAGGTTGGCGCGGTGGATGTTCTCCAGCAGCGCGTCCCGGAGCATCGCGTCGTCCTTGGTGTCCCGGACGATGGCGGGGATGCTCTCCCGGCCGACCGCCTGGGCCGCGCGCCAGCGCCGCTCGCCCATGACGAGTTCGTACTTCTCGCTGTCGAGCTGGCGGACGACGATCGGCTGGAGGAAGCCCACCTCCTGGATCGAGGTCTTCAGCTCCTCCAGCGCCTCCTCGTCGAAGACGTGCCGGGGCTGCTTCGGGTTGGGCACGATGCTGTCGACCGGGATCTCGGCGAAGCGGGCTCCGGGGACCGGGCTCAGTTGCGGCTCGGGCTCGGGGTCCGGGGTCGCCCGGGTGGCCACGTCGCCGGCGCCGAGGGCTCCGGTCACGGCCGCCGCCGCACCGCCGGCCGGGGTCGCCGGGACGGCTGCCGCCGTACCGTTCTCGGGTTCGGCGGCCGCCGGGCTGCTGCCCGGCACGGGCCCGGTGGGGATGAGGGCACCGAGCCCCCGGCCCAGACCGCCGCGAGGACGGTTCTTCATGCGACGCCTCCCAGCGACTTCTCCGTGCTACGCATTACGGCTCACCGGCTCCTTGACGCCTCGCTCGGCAATCTCCTGAGCGGCCTCGAAGTAGCTCGTGGCCCCCCGCGAACCGGGATCGTAGGTCATCACCGACTGCCCGTAGCTGGGCGCCTCGGAGACCCGCACGTTACGGGGGATGACGGCCTCGAGCACCTTGTCCCCGAAGTGGTTCCGGACGTCCTGCTCCACCGCGTCGGCCAGCCGGGTACGCCGGTCGTACATGGTCAGCAGGATCGTCGACACCTCCAGCTTCGGGTTGAGGTGCTGCCGGACCAGATTGATGTTCTGGATCAGCTGGTTGAGGCCCTCCAGCGCGTAGTACTCGCACTGGATCGGGATCAGCACCTCCTGCGCGGCGACCAGCGCGTTGACGGTCAGCAGGCCGAGCGAGGGCGGGCAGTCGATGAAGACGTAGTCGAAGTGCCCCGGGTACCCGGCGATGGCCCGGGCCAGCCGGGACTCCCGGGCGACGACCGAGACCAGCTCGATCTCGGCGCCCGCCAGGTCGATGGTGGCCGGCACGCACCACAGGTTCGGGATGCCCTCGACGGCCTGGGCCACCTCCTCCAGCGGCACGCTGTCGATGAGGCAGTCGTAGACGTCGGGCACCCCGGTGTGGTGCGGCACGTTGAGCCCGGTGGAGGCATTGCCCTGCGGGTCGAGGTCGACGACCAGCACCCGGTTGCCGTGCAGGGCGAGCGCCACTGCCAGGTTGACCGTGGTGGTGGTCTTGCCGACGCCGCCCTTCTGGTTGGCGACGCACATCACCCGGGTCCGTTCAGGGCGGGGCATGCTGACCTCACCACTGGGATTCAGGATCTGCACGGCGCGCATAGCCTCCATAGCCAACGGTGGGTCATCCTCTTCGCGCGTCGGGGTTTCACGTGAAACGTACGTGCTCGCCGGGGGTTCGGCAGCGTAGCCGGCATCGGGTGGCGTGTCGGAAGGAGCCGCGGTCGCGGCCACCTCCGGCGCGGACTCGGGGGTGGGCTGCTGCGGCACGACCACCACCGGCGGCTGCGGCTCGTAGCGCGCGGGTACCGCGGCGTTCCCGCGTACCGGGGCCGGACGCGGGGTGGGCGCGTTCGCCGGGCCGCCGTTCGGATCGTGCGGGTCCCGCGCCGGCGGGACGTTCGCCGGTACGGACGACGTCGGCCGCACGGCGCCGACCGGGGGCGCGTCCCGCCGCACCACCGGTTCACAGTCCGGGGGCCGCGTGGACGGGTCATGCGGCTCGCCGCTCGGCGGCCAGCCCTGGGAGTTGGTTTCACGTGAAACGGGGCCGGTGGCAGAGGGTCGTCCGCCTGGCCCGGTCACCCGTGACTCGTCGTACCTGCCGTCGTCATGCACCTGTCATCCCTGCCCGCTCCGGATGGTCGGTCCGCACCCGTCATTCAGGCCCCCGCGCTCGCCGCGCGGTGTCACCGGCCCGGTGGGAACGGTCGGGTTCGGGTGCCGCCCGGCACCGCCGCTCCACACTATCGGCGCGCGGCCAGCCTACGGCCGACGGGCGCAGCGGGTCCACGTCGGGTTCTGGTCGATCAGCTCACGCCCAGCCGGTCCAACGACCGATCGGGTGCCCGCAAAGCCGTGCCGCGTCAGCGGTCCCGGCCCTGGGCGCCGCGGCGACGGCCGCCCCGCGAGCGCTTCGGCGCCTTCTTCCGGGCCGGGCCGACCATCCGCTCGCGGACCACCTCGATCACCGTCGCCGGGGGGTCGATCACGTCAACCCCGCACCGGTGCAGCTCCGGCTCGCCGCCGCCGAGCCGGGCCACCGCCGCGGCGTGCTCGGCGATCTCCTCGGCGGCGGAGGCGCCCTTGAGGGCCACAAGCCGGCCGCCGGGCACCGCCAGCGGCAGGCACCAACCGGCGAGCCGGTCCAGTGGGGCCACCGCGCGCGCGGTGACGATGTCGGCGGTCAGCGGCTGCCGGTCCCGGGAACCGACTGCGGCCTCCTCGGCGCGTCCACGAAACACCCGGACCGACTTGGTCAGCCCCAGCTGCTGCACCGCCTCGATGAGGAAGGCGGTGCGCCGGGCGAGCGGCTCGACCAGGGTCACGGTGAGGTCGGGCCGTGCGATCGCCAGCACCAGGCCGGGCAGGCCGGCCCCGGAGCCGACGTCGATGAGGCTGGCGCCCTCCGGGATCCGCTCGGCCATCGCCGCGCAGTTGAGCAGGTGACGGTCCCAGAGCCGCGGCGTCTCGCGGGGGCCGATGAGGCCGCGCACCACGCCGTCGGTGGCCAGCAGTTCGGCGTACGCGGCGGCCAGGTCGAGCCGGTCGCCGAAGAGGGTACGGGCGGCCTCCGCCAGCTCGGGCGGCAACGTCGCTTCGCCAGGGGCCGGCTGGACCCCGGAGGGCTGGCCTTCACTGTCCACTTGGGACGGTGCAGATCCGCTCCGATCGTCGGAGGGACCGTCGTCCAGGTCGGGGCCGGCGGGGGCCGGCTCGGCGAACACCGGGTCGACCGCGCCTCCCGGGGCCGGGGCCTCCGTCGGCGCCGACGGCTCGGGCCGCCCGTCGGGTGCGGCGGAGAAGGCCGGCGTCACACCATCGGCGGGATCGGCTCCCGCGACGGGCTGCGCGGCCGCCGGAGCCGGCTCACCCGAGAGGTCCGGCTCACCCGAGAACATCGGGTCGACCGGGGCCGCGGGCGGGACCGGTGTGGACGGGTGTGCCGGGGCGTCGCCCCCGGAGAAGACCGGGTCGACGGCCGGATCGGTGTGGACAGGCGACGGCCCGGGCGGGTTGCCGCCCGGGCCGGTCACGGCACCCGCCGTCGTCTTGTCGGAGGCCACCTACGTCAGTCCGTCACCGGCCGGACGACGATCCGGCGGTTCGGCTCGACGCCCTCGGACTCGCTCTCCACACCGCTCATCGCGTTGACCACGTCGTGCACGCACTTGCGCTCGAACGCGGACATCGGCTCCAGGCGCACCGCCTCACCGTGCTCCTTCACCTTCTCCACCGCGTTCTTGGCGACGGCGGCCAGCTCCTTGCGCCGGGCGGCGCGGTAGCCGCCGACGTCGAGCAGCAGGCGGCTCGGCGAACCGGTCTGCCGGAACACCGCCAGCCGGGCCAGCTCCTGGAGCGCCTCCAGGGTGGCGCCGCGCTGACCGACCAGGTTCTGCAGGCGGCCGCCGACCACCTCGACGACCGGGCGTCCGCCGGAGACCAGCTCGTCGATGTCGCCGTCGTAGTCGAGGATGTCGAGCAGCCCCTCGACGTAGTCGGCGGCGATCTCGCTCTGCCGGAACAGGTCGCTGTCGGCCGGTGCCTTCTTCTCCCGGCCCTCGGCCTGGGTGTCCTCGGCCTCCTCCGTGGTGGCGGCCGGCGCAGTCTCCTCGTCCAGGGACTGGTCCGCGCTGGGGATGCTGGTGTCGGTCACGGTCTCATCTCCGTACTCGCTCGGCCGGACCGTCGGGTCCGCTGGTCTCCCGGGGGCCGGCGGGAGGTTCGCCGGTGCCCTCGGGCAGGTCTGTACGGGCCAGTTTCGCCCGTGACCGCGCTCCGCGCGGCGGTTCCGGTCCGGCGCCGACTCCTCGGGTGGCAGCTCGGGGACCGGAACGGGCCGCCACCGGTGTCCGGCGGCGGCCCGGTGGGGCTCAGCCCTGTCGCTTGGCGGGCCGGCCGCTGCCCTTCTTCGGGTTGACCGGCTTGGCGCCGGGCTTCGGGCCGGCCACCTTCGGGGCGGCGGCGGGGGCCTTGACGGCCGGCTGGGCGGTCTTGCGGCCGAGCAGGCCACCGATCTTGGCCGGCTGGGCGGCGGCCTTGCCCGCGGCGGCCTTGCCGGCGGTGCTGCTCTTCTGCGGCACCAGCGGCGGGAACTTCCGCAGCACCCACTGCTGCTGGCCGAGGGTGAAGAGGTTGTTGGTGACCCAGTAGATGATCACACCGATCGGGAAGATCGAGCCCGAGACGAGCAGCGAGACCGGGATGCCGTACAGCATCAGGCGCTGGACCATCCGCTGCTGCGGGTCCTCGGCCCAGCCGGTCTTGAGGATCATCTGCCGGCTGGTCAGGTAGGTGGTGGCGATCATGATCAGGACCAGGATGCCGGCGACGATCTTGACCGTCGTGCTGTTCGCGCCCAGGTTGGCCAGCTCGTCGGCCGTGGAGCCGAACCGGCCCGAGATCGGAGCGGTGAAGAGCTTCGCGCTGGAGGCGCTGTTGAACTGCTCGACGGTCCAGCCGTACAGGGTCTTGCCCTGGTTGTCCGGGTTGAGCCGCTTGAGCGTGTGGAACAGGCCGAGGAAGACCGGGATCTGGAGGAACATCGGAAGGCAGCCCATGAGCGGGTTGGCCTTTTCCTTCCGGTAGAGCTCCATCATCTCCTTCTGGAGCGTCTCCCGGTCACCCTTGTGCTTCTCCTGCAGCTCCTTGACCTTGGGCTGGAGCGCCTGCATGGCCCGCTGAGACTTGATCTGCTTGACGAAGACCGGGAACAGGATCACCCGGACCGTGACCACCAGGAAGATGATGGACAGGATCCAGGCCCAGTTCGTGCCGATCACGGCCCCGACCGGAACCCCGATGGCGTCCCAGGCCGAGTGCCAGGTCAGCAGGATCCACGAGATCGCGTAGTAGATCCAGTCGAGACTAAACACTCAGGCTCCAGTCACGTCGGCACGGCGGCGGTCGCCCGGCTCCGGCACCGGGTCGTGTCCACCAGGATGGAAGGGGTGGCAGCGCGACAGCCGCCGGACCGTCAACCAGGCTCCCCGCAGCGCACCGTGCCGGGTCACCGCCTCGACGGCGTAGGCACTGCACGACGGGTAGAACCGGCAGCGGGCCGGCAGCGCCGGACTTATCCACCGACGGTACGCGATGATGGGCGCCAGCAGCATGCGGGCACCGGTTGTGGGCCGCGGCGCGGCGGTGTGTTCGGTCACCGGGACCGCCGGCCCCGAGGGGAGCGAGCGGCGGCGAGGGCGGCGTCCAGGTCGGCACCGAGCCGGGCGTACGACGCCTGGGCGGCCGGCGGCAGTGCGCGTACCACCAGGGTGCTGCCGGCGGGCAGACCGGCCAGCCGCTCGCGGACCAGGTGGCGGAGCCGGCGCCGGACCGTGTTCCGGACCACGGCGTTGCCGACGGCCTTGGACACGACGAAGCCGGCGCGGCTCGGTGCGGAGGTCTCCGCACCGCTGCTCCGCGCCGGCTCCGGCGAGGTTGTCGCGGTGGATCCGGTCTGCTCGGAGAGGGTCAGGTGCACCACGACGGCGCCGCGGCCGACACGTCGGCCACCCCGGACCGCTGCGGCGAAGTCATTACTCCGCCGCAGTCGCTGCGCGGCGGCCAGCACGACTGCCCACGTCCCCGGACCGGACCGGTCGGCCTCAGGCCGACAGGCGGGCGCGGCCCTTGCTGCGACGGGTCGAGAGGATGGCACGGCCGGCACGGGTGCGCATGCGCAGCCGGAAGCCGTGGGTCTTCGCGCGCCGGCGGTTGTTCGGCTGGTAGGTGCGCTTGCTCACGTCAGGCTCTCCGTTGTCGTACGCCCCGCGCGGGGGATCGCCCGGGGTCGTGTGGTGGTCCAGGCCACCTCGACGGTGGCCTCCGATCGGTGCTGCCCGGCGGCGTGGGACCCCGGCGGAGCGGGGAGGTGACCGCGGACAGCAAGCACCCATCACCCTAGCAGAGGGCGTGAGAGCAGCCGTTCCAGCCTACGCAGGGGGGCAATGACCGTCAAACCTCGCACCCCGGCCGCGACCAGCGCCGGAAGCGCGACCGAAGGGGCGGTTTTCACTGATGTTGACAAGGCTGCCCCGGTGTCGACGGTTGATGGCGTGGGGTCCGCGCTGTTAGCGTGCCCGATTGCGGTCAGCGTCGGGGGTCCGGGACGACGGCTCCAGGTCGCCGCGCGGCGTCAGACGCGCCGAGCTGGAGTGTCGGTTGTCGCTGACCGGCAAGACCGGACAAGGTAGTGAATCGTTCGGCACGGTGAACCCGCTTCAGTGCCTCCGGGAATCAGGGGGCAGGTCCGACCCGCGTCCGGTGGGCGGCCACAATCGGTCGGTACACACAGGCTGTGGATAACTTGTGGATGACGACCGGTCAGCCGTCCGGGCGGGCGTGAGGAGAGGCGAGGGGGGTGGCACGACGGTGACCGGAGCGACCGACCTTGCCGCGGTGTGGGCGGCGACGACCGACGAACTCGCCGACGAGATCATCTCCGCGCAGCAGCGGGCGTACCTCCGGCTGACCCGGCTGCGCGCGATCGTCGAGGACACCGCACTGCTCTCCGTGCCCGACGCCTTCACCCGGGACGTGATCGAGTCCCGTCTCCGCCCGGCCATCACCGAGGCGTTGAGCCGCCGGCTCGGCCGGCCCATCCAGGTGGCCGTCACGGTGCGCGTCGCGGAGGACCCGGGTGGCCGCCCGGCCGGCACCGTCTACCGCAGCAACCCGGAGCCGGCCGTCGGCCCCGCCGCCCCACCGGATCTGCTCACCGGTTTCGACCAGCCCGGCCCCGCCGACGCCGCGCCCGGCTTCCCCGAGCTGGGTTTCCCCCCGGCCCGGCCGGAGGCCCCGGCGTACGCCGATCCGCGTCCGGAGCCGCCCGCCGACGAGCCGGCCCCGCGGCAGCGCACCGCCGACGGCGTCCGGCCGCAACTCATCCCGGCCAGCCGCGACGGGCAGGACACGCTGTTCAGCGCCGCCTTCGCCGAGCCGCTGCGTGCCACCCCCGAGCACCGGGGCTTCGACGATCGGCCCCGGGTCGAACCGGCCGCCCCCGACGCCGGGGGCTACGAGCCCCGCTACCGGGAGGCGCCCGGCCCGGCCGACGCCCCGCCGATGCGCGGCCTGCCCCGCGACGGCGCCACGGACAGCGGCCCCGGCCGCGGCGGCCCGGACCACCACCGCCCGGGCGGCCAGGCCGACCGGCGGATGCCCGGCGGGGCGGAGAGCGGTGGGAACCGGCTCAACCCGAAGTACATGTTCGAGACGTTCGTCATCGGCTCGTCGAACCGCTTCGCCCACGCGGCGAGCGTCGCGGTGGCCGAGTCGCCGGCGAAGGCGTACAACCCGCTCTTCATCTACGGCAGCTCCGGGCTGGGCAAGACCCACCTGCTGCACGCCATCGGGCACTACGCCACGACGCTGGGCAACGCCCGCTCGGTCCGGTACGTCTCGACCGAGGAGTTCACCAACGACTTCATCAACTCGCTGCGCGACGACAAGACGAGCGCGTTCCAGCGCCGCTACCGGGACGTGGACATCCTCCTGATCGACGACATCCAGTTCCTGGAGAACCGGGAGCGGACCCAGGAGGAGTTCTTCCACACCTTCAACACGCTGCACAACGCCAACAAGCAGATCGTGATCACCTCCGACCGCTCGCCCAAGCAGCTGGCGACGCTGGAGGACCGGCTGCGGACCCGGTTCGAGTGGGGGCTGCTCGCCGACATCCAGCCGCCGGACCTGGAGACCCGGATCGCGATCCTGCAGAAGAAGGCGGCGCAGGAGCGGCTGTACGCCCCGCCGGACGTGCTGGAGTTCATCGCCTCCCGGGTGTCGAACTCGATCCGGGAACTCGAGGGGGCGCTGATCCGGGTCACCGCGTTCGCCAGCCTCACCCGCTCGTCGGTGGAGCTGTCGCTGGCCGAGGAGGTGCTGCGGGACTTCATCCCGGACGGCGCCGGCCCGGAGATCACCGCCGACCAGATCATGGTCTCGACCGCGGACTACTTCGGCGTGAGCCTGGAGGATCTGCGTGGCCACTCCCGGTCCCGCGTGCTGGTCAACGCCCGTCAGGTGGCCATGTACCTGTGCCGCGAGCTGACCGACCTGTCGCTGCCCCGGATCGGGCAGGCGTTCGGCGGCCGGGACCACACCACCGTCATGCACGCCGACCGGAAGATCCGCCAGCAGATGGCCGAGCGGCGCTCGCTCTACAACCAGATCGCCGAGCTGACCAACCGGATCAAGCAGACCACCTGATCCGTACGCCGACGCGACGCCCGGCCGGGCTCACCGGCCGGGCTTTTTCGTGCCTGTGGAGATGCGGAGCTTGACCCTCGACCCGGTTCAGGGCCCACGATCGGTGTCGTGTTCATCCACACCCCGACCCGGTTGTCCACACCCCCTGTTCCACAGACGGTGGAAAACCACGCTCGGTCTCCGCCCGGTTACCCACAGACTGTGGACAACCCCTGGGGACGAGGCTGTGGACGCCTGGGGACAACGGTCACGTTGTCCACCGACGACGGTCCGCCTGTGGGCGGCCTGTTGAAGGTTCTGGGGATGACGGCCGTCGACGCCGCCGGCGCTGTCCACAACACTGGGGAGAAACCCGGTGGATTAGCGGTGGACAACCGGTGGACAGCCGTGGATAACCCGGCGGCTGGCGGCGGCTGTGGACTCAGACACGGGTTGTACCCCTGGTTCTCCACAGCGAAACCACCGGTGGATAACCTGTCTGACCTGGGCGGACGCCGGTTCTCCACAGTTTGCACAGGTGCGATGAAGACGATGAGTTATCTCTTCTAAACAACAAAAACCAATCATCACCGTTGGACTTCCTGTGGATCGGGCCGGAGCACTGCCGCCGGCAGTCACCCGGGCACCTGGATCCACGGGGTCGGGCGCACAGCCGATGCCCACGCGCCCTAAGGTGCGAGGGGAACCCGCACGGTCGGGCGGGACGGGTGGCAGCGGTCGGCATGAGAGAGTTGTCGCTGACGTCGACGCGGAGGCATTGATGAAGTTCCGAGTGGAGCGCGACGCGCTCGCCGAGGCGGTCGCGTGGACCGCCAAGAGCCTGCCCAACCGACCTTCCGTGCCGGTGCTGGCCGGGGTGATGCTCCGCGTCACCGACGGCAACCTGCAGGTCTCCGGCTTCGACTACGAGGTCTCCAGCCAGGTCACCGTCGAGGTGCAGGGTGACGCCGACGGGGCCGCCCTGGTCTCCGGCCGGCTGCTCGCCGAGATCACCAAGGCGCTCCCGGCCAAGCCGGTGGACATCGCCGCCGTCGGCGCGCACCTGGAGCTGGTGTGCGGCAGCGCCCGGTTCACCCTGCCGACCATGCCGGTCGAGGACTACCCGACCCTGCCGGAGATGCCGGAGAGCGCCGGCACCGTCGACGCGGCCGCCTTCGCCGCCGCCGTCGCCCAGGTTGCCGTGGCCGCCGGGCGGGACGAGACGCTGCCGATGATGACCGGCGTCCGGATCGAGCTCTCCGGCAGCACGCTGGCGATGCTCGCCACCGACCGCTACCGCCTGGCCCTGCGCGAGATGGAGTGGAACCCGGACGACCCGGAGATCAGCCTCAACGCGCTGGTGCCCGCCCGGACCCTGCACGACACCGCCAAGGCCCTCGGCCCGCTCGGCGGCCACGTGACCATGGCGCTCTCCCAGGGCGGTGCCGGCGAGGGCATGATCGGTTTCTCGGGCGGCACCCGCCGGACCACCAGCCGGCTGCTCGACGGGGCCAACTACCCGCCGGTGCGCTCGCTCTTCCCGGCGAGCCACAACGCCGAGGCCCGCGTCCCGGTCGCCACGCTCATCGAGGTGGTCAAGCGCGTGGCGCTGGTCGCCGAGCGCACCACCCCGGTGCTGCTCAGCTTCAGCTCCGACGGCCTGGTGGTCGAGGCCGGCGGCACCGAGGAGGCCCGGGCCAGCGAGGCCATGGAGGCGACCTTCACGGGCGACCCGCTGACCATCGGCTTCAACCCGCAGTACCTGATCGACGGCCTGACCAACCTGGGCGCCCAGCACGCCCAGCTGGCGTTCGTCGACGCCTTCAAGCCTGCGGTGATTTCCCCCGCCGGCGAGGATGGCGAGGTCATCCCCGGGTACCGGTACCTCATCATGCCGATCCGCGTGTCCCGCTGATCGCCGGCAGCACGATCCAGACGTACGGAGGTAGGAGCAGATGCAGCTCGGCCTGGTAGGACTCGGCCGGATGGGCGGCAACATGCGCGAGCGGTTGCGCGCCGCCGGTCACGAGGTGGTCGGTTACGACCGCAACGCGGAGCTGAGCGACGTCGCGAGCCTCGCGGAGCTGGCCGAGAAGCTGGAATCGCCCCGCGCGGTCTGGGTGATGGTCCCGGCCGGCGTCACCGACGCCACCATCGACGAGCTCGCCGGCGTCCTCGGCGAGGGCGACATCATCATCGACGGCGGCAACTCCCGGTTCAGCGACGACGCCCCGCGCGCCGAGCGCCTCAACGAGCAGGGCATCGGCTACATCGACGTCGGCGTCTCCGGCGGCGTCTGGGGCAAGCAGAACGGGTACGCCCTGATGGTCGGCGGCGCCCAGGAGCACGTCGGGCGGCTCATGCCGATCTTCGAGGCGCTCAAGCCCGAGGGCGAGTTCGGCTTCGTGCACGCCGGCCCGGTCGGCGCCGGCCACTACGCCAAGATGGTGCACAACGGCATCGAGTACGGCCTCATGCACGCCTACGCCGAGGGCTACGAGCTGCTGGCCGCCTCCGAGCTGGTGACCAACGTGCCGGGTGTCTTCAAGTCCTGGCGCGAGGGCACCGTGGTCCGGTCCTGGCTGCTCGACCTGCTCGACCGGGCACTCGACGAGGACCCGGAGCTCACCGAGCTGAGCGGTTACACCGAGGACACCGGCGAGGGCCGCTGGACGGTCGACGAGGCGGTGCGGCTCGCCGTGCCGCTGAACGTCATCACCGCCTCGCTGTTCGCCCGGTTCGCCTCCCGGCAGGACGACTCGCCCGCCATGAAGGCCGTCGCCGCGCTGCGCCAGCAGTTCGGTGGGCACGCCGTCCGCAAGCGCTGACCGGCGTCCACAGCCTGTGTACGTCCGCCGGCTCGAACTTGTCGACTTCCGCTCGTACGAGCGGGTCGGCGTCGACCTGGAGCCGGGGCCGAACGTGCTGGTCGGCGCGAACGGCGTCGGCAAGACCAACCTGGTCGAGGCGTTGGGCTACGTGGCGACCCTGGACTCGCACCGGGTCGCCACGGACGCCCCACTGGTCCGGATGGGCGCCAGCTCGGCGGTGATCCGCTGCGCGGTGGTGCACGAGGGCCGGGAGCTCCTGATCGAGCTGGAGATCGTCCCGGGCAAGGCCAACCGGGCCCGGCTGGGTCGCTCCCCGGCCCGCCGCGCCCGGGACGTGCTGGGCGCGCTGCGGCTGGTGCTCTTCGCCCCGGAGGACCTGGAACTCGTCCGCGGGGATCCGGCCGAGCGCCGCCGCTACCTGGACGACCTGCTGGTCACCCGCCAGCCCCGGTACGCCGGGGTCCGCGCCGACTACGAGCGGGTGGTCAAGCAGCGCAACGCGCTGCTGCGGACGGCGTACCTGGCCCGGAAGACGGGCGGCTCGCGGGGCGGGGACCTGTCCACCCTCGCGGTCTGGGACACGCACCTGGCGCACCACGGCGCGGAGCTGCTCGCCGGCCGGCTGGAGCTGGTCGCCGCCCTGACCCCGCACGTGGCGAAGGCGTACGACGCGGTGGCGGCGGGCCGGGGTGCGGCGGGGATCGCGTACCGGCCGTCGGTGGAGCTGCCCGAGTCGACCACCGACCGGGCGGCCCTGGTCGAGGCGCTCGGCGCCGCGCTGACCGCGAGCCGGTCGGCGGAGATCGAGCGGGGCACCACGCTGGTCGGCCCGCACCGGGACGATCTGGCGCTGACCCTCGGCCCGCTGCCCGCCAAGGGCTACGCCAGCCACGGCGAGTCCTGGTCCTACGCGCTGGCGCTGCGGCTGGCCGGCTACGACCTGCTGCGCGCGGACGGGATCGAGCCGGTGCTGGTGCTGGACGACGTCTTCGCCGAGCTGGACGCCGGCCGGCGGGAGCGGCTGGCCGAGCTGGTCGGCGGTGCGAGCCAGCTCCTGGTGACCTGCGCGGTCGACGACGACGTGCCGGCGACCCTGCGGGGTACCCGGTACGCGGTGGGCGAGGGGACGGTACGCCGTGTCGGATGAGGTGGAACTCCCGCCCGCACGGCTGGGGCCGGGACGCGGTGGGCGTACGCCGGAGGGGCCGGAAGCGAAGCCGGGCGGCGAGGCCGGCGCGGACCTGCCGGAGGGGACGTCCGGGCCGGAGCTGGCCCGGGCGGTGCTGGACGCGGCGAAGGCCCGCCGGCAGGCGGCGGGCGGTACGCGGCGGCGCGGCGCGGTTCGTGGCGACGGCGAGAAGCGGCTGCGCGGCTATTCCGGCCCGGGTCCGGACCCGCGGGACCCGCAGCCGCTCGGCGCGGTGCTGGACAAGCTGGTCAAGGCGCGCGGCTGGCAGCAGCCGGCGGCCGAGGCGACGGTCTTCGGCGCCTGGGAGCGGGTGGTCGGTCCGGAGGTGGCGCAGCACAGCCGCCCGGTGAAGCTGGAGAACGGCGAGCTGACCGTGGAGGCCCGCTCGACGGCCTGGGCCACCCAGCTGCGGCTGCTCGCCGGCTCGCTGCTCAAGCAGATCGCCAGCGAGGTGGGCCACAACGTGGTGCGCAAGCTGCACATCCACGGCCCGGCGGCGCCGTCCTGGTCGCGTGGCCCGCGCCGGGTGCGGGGGCGGGGGCCGCGCGACACCTACGGCTGACCGTCACCGGTCGCCGCGGCGTGCCTCCCGCTGGGCGCGCTTGAGCTCCCGCTGTTCGCGGCTCCACTGCTTGCGCCGCTCCAGGTCCTGCTTCCAGGCCTCGCGGGCCAGCCGGGAACCGCCCTGCACGGCGCCCTGCACCTGGGACGGGCCGGCCAGGTTCTGGAACACCCAGCCCAGCAGGCGACCGCCCTTGCCGGAAGCGTCGCCCACCTGCTGCTCGTCGCCGCTCATCCGCCCGACCTCTCCTCGCCGACCACGTACGATTGGTGTGCCAATAATTGGTACACCAATCGTTGCTACCATCGCAACGACCGGACGAGGAGGACGAGGGTGGCCGACCGGCTCGAAGGCGATCCCCTGGCGCTGGAGCAGCAGGTGTGCTTCGCGCTCTCCGTCGCCGCGCGCGGCGTCGTCGCGGTCTACCGCCCGCTGTTGGAGCCCATGGGGCTCACCCACCCGCAGTACCTGGTCATGCTGGCGCTCTGGCAGCACGCGCCGCTGTCGGTCCGGGAGCTGAGCCGGCTGCTCCAGCTCGACCCGGGCACCCTGTCACCGCTGCTCAAGCGGCTCGAAGCCGCCGGCTACGTGCGGCGGGAGCGCGACGCGTCGGACGAGCGCAGCCTGGCCGTCTCGCTCACCGCCAGCGGGCGGGCGCTCCGGGCACAGGCCGAGCGGATCCCGCCGGCGATCGTGCAGCGGCTCGGCCTGCCGCTGGCGGACCTGCGGCACCTGCACACGGTGCTCACCGAGGTGATCGCGGCGGCCAACCGGGCCACGACGGCCGGGCCCGGCGAGGCCGGGCAGCCGGGTCAGGCGTCGGCATAGACCGCGAAGCCGCGCTCGGCGCAGCGCCGGTAGAAGGCGGCGAGAACGCTCAGCTCGGCGCAGGTGAAGTTCCACTGCGGCGGCTCGCCGCTCTCGTCGCGCA
The DNA here is from genome assembly GCF_040631005.1 of Micromonospora sp. NPDC005707. Taxonomy (NCBI): domain Bacteria; kingdom Bacillati; phylum Actinomycetota; class Actinomycetes; order Micromonosporales; family Micromonosporaceae; genus Micromonospora; species Micromonospora sp. NPDC005707. The sequence continues at coordinate 244,196 of NZ_JBEXYR010000008.1, read as the reverse complement.
GCTTGTCCAGCCGGCTGTCCAGCCAGCGGAGCTGCTGCTCGGCCAGGCGCCCGTCGCCGAGCAGCGAGCGCAGCACCTCGCTCACCGACTCGAAGGTGACCGCCTCGCCGAAGGGCCGGTGCCGGGCCACGAACTTCTCCACGCCCTCGGCGATCCAGGAGCAGCCGTCCGGGTCGATCACCGGGTCCTCGTCCTCGGCGGAGTTCTCCGTGGCGTACAGCACATTTTCCAGACCGAGGATGAGGTCGACGAGTTCGGTGTACGCCGTCGCCCGCACCGTGCCGGTCTTCGCGATCAGCTCGGCGAGCGCGGCGGTCGGCGCCGAGATGCGTGGCATGTCCACGATCTCGCTGAAGTCGACGAACTCGGCCGGCGCGACCGGATCGTAGAAGCGGCCGGTCCGCGGCCAGTGCACCGCGACGTTGTCCAGCCCCATCTGGCGTCACCTCTCAGCAAGCACGTTGTCCGACCGATCGGGTCGATCGTCCCGGTTCCGGCCGCGAAAGATCAAGACCGCAGGTGGCGGCGCCGCAAAAGGTACGGCACGTCCGGTCCCGCCGCGACCCCCGGTCGGTCACCCGCCGCCACCGATCCGGTGCCGGCCGCGCCCTCGATCAGGGCGACGACGACTTCAGCCCGGCACGTCTGACGCCGTGCCGCGACCGGAAGCCGCCGGAGCCGTGTAGGGGGAGTCGTGGATAGCGCGGTTCGGCCCCCTACGGCAATCTCAGCCGCCCCGGAGGGGGTGCCGAGTGGCGGTTTGGTCGGCTGCGCAGAGTAAGATTGACGACGAGACGAAAGACCCGACACGGAGCGACGGACAGGGGCCCCAGGGCCCTTGATCATTGTCCCGCATCGGGTCGAGCCGATCGCGATCCGCGGGCATCCGCGGCGACCGGCGTACGCGATCCGTGACCTGGAGATCCGGGGACCGGTTTGTGCGCGCCGACGTCGCGTCCTGTCCGCCGAACCCGCGCCCCGCGCCCTGGCGCGGCCGGTGCGAGAAAGTGGCCGAGGGTGGCAGCGGAGGACAACAAGAAGTACGGCGCCGAGTCGATCACCGTTCTCGAGGGCCTGGAGGCGGTCCGGAAGCGGCCCGGTATGTACATCGGGTCCACCGGTGAACGCGGTCTGCACCACCTCGTGTGGGAGGTCGTCGACAACGCTGTGGACGAGGCGCTGGCCGGCTACTGCGACACCATCGACGTGGTGCTGCTGGCCGACGGCGGCGTCCGGGTCACCGACAACGGTCGTGGCTTCCCGGTCGACCTCCACCCGAAGCTCAAGAAGCCGGGTGTCGAGGTCGCGCTGACCGTGCTGCACGCGGGCGGCAAGTTCGACGGGAAGGCGTACGCGGTCTCCGGCGGCCTGCACGGCGTCGGCGTCTCGGTGGTGAACGCGCTCTCCACCCGGATGGCCGTGGAGATCCACAAGGACGGCTTCGTCTGGCGGCAGCAGTACCACAACTCCAAGCCCACCCCGCTGGAGAAGGGCGAGACGACCGACCGGAGCGGCTCGGCGGTCTCCTTCTGGCCCGACCCCGACGTGTTCGAGACGGTCGACCTCGACTTCCAGACCATCTACCGGCGCCTGCAGGAGATGGCCTTCCTCAACCGGGGCCTCACCATCCACCTGCTCGACGAGCGGGTCTCCGATGGTGAGGAGGGCAAGCAGCGCGAGGTCACCTTCCTCTACAAGGGCGGCATCGCCGACTTCGTCCGGCACCTCAACGCCTCCAAGAACCCGATCCACAAGACGGTGGTCGAGTTCGGCGCCGAGGAGGAGGGCATGTCGGTCGAGATCGCCATGCAGTGGAACGAGTCGTACGGCGAGTCGGTCTACACCTTCGCCAACACGATCAACACCCACGAGGGCGGCACCCACGAGGAGGGCTTCCGGGCCGCGCTGACCAGCGTGGTCAACCGCTACGGCGCGGACAAGAAGCTGCTCAAGGGCGACGAGAAGCTCTCCGGCGAGGACATCCGCGAGGGCCTGGCCGCGATCATCTCGGTCAAGCTGGCCAACCCGCAGTTCGAGGGCCAGACCAAGACCAAGCTCGGCAACACCCCAGTGAAGAGCTTCGTGCAGCGGGTCTGCAACGAGTGGCTGGTCGACTGGTTCGACCGGAACCCGGCCGAGGCCAAGACCATCATCACCAAGGCGTCCCAGGCGGCGCGGGCCCGGATCGCCGCCCAGCAGGCGCGCAAGCTGGCCCGGCGCAAGTCGCTGCTGGAGTCCGGCTCGATGCCGGGCAAGCTGGCCGACTGCCAGTCGACCGACCCGCGTGAGTCCGAGGTGTTCATCGTCGAGGGTGACTCCGCCGGCGGCTCGGCCAAACAGGGGCGCGACCCGCGTACCCAGGCGATCCTGCCGATCCGCGGCAAGATCCTCAACGTGGAGAAGGCCCGGATCGACCGGGTGCTCAAGAACAACGAGGTCCAGGCGCTCATCACCGCGCTGGGCACCGGCATCCACGACGACTTCGACATCGAGAAGCTGCGCTACCACAAGATCGTGCTGATGGCCGACGCCGACGTCGACGGCCAGCACATCCAGACGCTGCTGCTCACCCTGCTGTTCCGCTTCATGCGGCCGCTGGTCGAGCTGGGGCACGTCTACCTGGCCGCCCCGCCGCTCTACAAGATCAAGTGGAACAAGAAGGGCGACGACGCGCAGTACGCGTACTCGGACCGGGAACGGGACGGGCTGATCGCGCTGCGCCAGCAGAAGAAGGCCAACGCCCGGCCGGACGACATCCAGCGGTTCAAGGGTCTCGGCGAGATGAACTATCCCGAGCTGTGGGAGACCACGATGAACCCGGCCACCCGCACCCTGCGCCAGGTGACGCTCGACGACGCCGCAACCGCCGACGAGCTGTTCAGCGTCCTGATGGGTGAGGACGTCGAGGCACGCCGTTCGTTCATCCAGCGCAACGCCAAGGACGTGCGGTTCCTGGACATCTGACGGACCGCGCCGGGCCGGCCGGAGATCCACCGGCCGGCCCGGCGGTCCACAGAGTTATCCACAGTCTGGCCGGTATCCACAGACGTTATCCACAGCACGAAAACGACTCTGAGTCTGATAAGGGTTAACAGTGACCGATACTCCCGAGTCCACGCCGAACGAGCCGGAGACCCCGGAGACACTGGCCGCGGTCGTCGCGCACGACCGGATCGAGCCGGTCGGGCTCGAGGTCGAAATGCAGCGCTCGTACCTCGACTACGCGATGAGCGTGATCGTCGGGCGTGCCCTGCCGGACGTCCGGGACGGGCTCAAGCCGGTCCACCGCAAGATCCTCTACGCCATGTTCGACTCCGGCTACCGGCCGGACCGCGGCTACGTGAAGTGCTCCCGCGTCGTCGGTGACGTGATGGGTCAGTTCCACCCGCACGGCGACTCCGCCATCTACGACGCGCTGGTCCGGATGGCGCAGCCCTGGTCGCTGCGCTACCCGCTGGTCGACGGCAACGGCAACTTCGGCTCGCCGGGCAACGACCCGGCCGCGGCCATGCGGTACACCGAGTGCAAGCTCGACCCGCTGGCCATGGAGATGCTCCGGGACATCGACGAGGACACCGTCGACCTCCAGGACAACTACGACGGGCGGGCCAAGGAGCCCACCATCCTGCCCTCCCGCATCCCCAACCTGCTGATCAACGGCTCCGAGGGCATCGCGGTCGGCATGGCCACCAAGATCCCGCCGCACAACCTGCGCGAGATCGGCGCGGCCGTGCAGTGGTGCCTGGAGAACCCGGAGGCCGACGAGGCCACCACCCTCGAAGCGCTGCTGGAGATCGTCAAGGGCCCGGACTTCCCGACCCACGGCCTGATCGTCGGCCAGTCCGCCATCCAGGACGCGTACCGGACCGGGCGCGGCTCGATCCGGATGCGGGCCGTGGTCGAGGTCGAGGAGGACAAGCGCGGCCGGCCGGCGCTGGTGGTCAGCGAGCTGCCCTACCAGGTCAACCCGGACAACCTGGCCGAGCGAATCGCCGAGCTGATCAAGGAGGGCAAGCTCGCCGGCATCGCCGACATCCGCGACGAGTCCTCCGGGCGCACCGGCATGCGGATCGTGCTCGTGCTCAAGCGCGACGCGGTCGCCAAGGTGGTGCTGAACAACCTCTACAAGCACACCCAGCTCCAGGAGACCTTCGGCGCCAACATGCTGGCGCTGGTCGACGGCGTGCCGCGCACGCTCAACCTGGCCCAGTTCATCCGCTACTACGTCGAGCACCAGATCGAGGTCATCCGCCGGCGGACCGCGTTCCGGCTGCGCAAGGCCGAGGAGCGGGCGCACATCCTGCGCGGTCTGGCCAAGGCGCTGGACGCGCTCGACGAGGTGATCGCCCTGATCCGGCGCTCGCCCACCGTCGAGGACGCCCGCCAGGGCCTCATCCGGCTGCTGGAGATCGACGAGGTCCAGGCGACCGCCATCCTGGACATGCAGCTGCGCCGGCTGGCCGCCCTGGAGCGGCAGCGGATCCTGGACGACCTGGCCAAGCTCGAGGTGGAGATCGCCGACCTCAAGGACATCCTGGCCAAGCCCGAGCGGCAGCGGCGGATCGTCTCCGAGGAGCTGGGCGAGATCGTCGCCAAGTGGGGCGACGAGCGGCGCACCAAGATCGTGCCGTTCGACGGCGAGGTCTCGATGGAGGACCTCATCGCCCGCGAGGACGTGGTCGTCACGATCACCCGCACCGGGTACGCCAAGCGCACCAAGGTCGACCTCTACCGCTCGCAGCGGCGGGGCGGCAAGGGCGTCAGCGGGGCGACGCTGCGGCAGGACGACATCGTCAGCCACTTCTTCGTATGCTCCACCCACGACTGGATCCTGTTCTTCACGAACAAGGGCCGGGTCTACCGGGCCAAGGCCTACGAGCTTCCCGAAGCCAGTAGGGTGGCCAAGGGCCAGCACGTGGCCAACCTGCTCGCCTTCCAAGCGGACGAGCAGATCGCGCAGATCATCGAAATCCCGAACTACCAGGTGGCGCCCTACCTGGTACTGGCCACGAAGAACGGCCTGGTGAAGAAGACGCGGCTCGAGGAGTTCGACTCCAACCGTTCCGGCGGAGTCATCGCGATCAACCTGCGCGATGAGGACGAGCTGGTCGGTGCTGCCCTCGTCGCTCCCACCGACGACCTGCTGCTGGTCTCCAAGAACGCGCAGGCCATCCGCTTCAATGCCAGTGACGAGGCGCTGCGCCCGATGGGCCGGGCCACCTCCGGTGTGATCGGCATGCGGTTCAGCGAGGAGGATGTTCTCCTGGCTATGGAGGTCGTCCGCGAGGGCATGGAAATGGACGTGCTGGTCGCGACGAACGGGGGGTACGCGAAACGAACCCCGATCGAGGAATACCCGGTCCAGGGCCGGGGAGGTAAGGGCGTGCTGACTGCGAAGATCACCGAACGACGCGGTGGTCTGGTCGGCGCGGTGGTGATCAGCCCGGACGACGAGCTGTTCGCCATCACCAGCAACGGTGGCGTCATCCGGACTCCGGTGAAGCCTGTACGCCGTACGCGTGACCGGAACACAATGGGGGTCAAGCTGATGGACCTCCCGGACGGCGTGACTATCGTGGCGATTGCTCGCAATGCCGACGAGCCTGACGAACAGGACTAGTTGATGACGGAGACACAGGCGAAGTCGGGGAACACGGGGACCTCGGCCAACCCGGTCGACGAGGAGGCCGCACAGGGCGGTACACCAGCGACCGGCCGCGCGGCCGTGGGCCGGGCCACCGTCCCCGCCGACGCGCCTGCCCCGAAATTCACCCGGGCTCCCGGCATGGCCCCGCCGCCGGAAAACGCCGACGAGGACTCGCGGCCGTCCGACCAGGCCGAGACGAAGGTCGACGCTCCGACGTCTGCCGACGGCCTGGCCGCGCCCGCCGCGGCGAAGCCCGGCGCGACCCCGCAGCCGGCCAAGCCGGCGGCGGCCGCCCGGCCGTCCACCGGCACCACCGGCACCCAGCCGCGTGTCGGCGCCGGCCTGGGCACCGCGCCGAAGCCGACGCCGGACGGGGGCCGTCCCGCCGCCACGGGCCGCCCCGCCAACGGGGGCGGCCTGCCGCCGGGCATCAGCGGTGCGGCCGCCGTCGGGGCCGCCCGCGTGGGTGAGGCGGTACGCGCCGCGCGTACCTCGGTCAGCTCGGCCGCGTCGCGCGGACCGCGCCGGGCCCGGCTGAACCTCAAGCGGATCGACCCCTGGTCCGTGATGAAGTTCGCGTTCGCGGTCTCCGTGGTGCTCTTCATCGTGGTGGTCGTCGCCACCTCGGTGCTCTACCTGGCCCTGGACGCCATGGGCGTGTTCAAGAGCGTCAACGACAGCCTCACCGACCTGGTGAACGCCGGCGGCGGCCAGGGTGGCGGCGGCTTCCGGATCACCGCCAAGGGCGTGATCCTCAGCTCCGCGCTGATCGGCCTGGTCAACGTCGTGCTCTTCACCGCGCTGGCCACGCTGGGCGCGTTCGTCTACAACGTCTGCGCCGACCTGGTCGGCGGGATCGAGCTGACGCTCGCCGAGCGGGACTGACCTGACGACGACGCCGGGGCACCGCGTAAAGCGGTCGCCCCGGCGTCGCGTATCCGGGTAGGTTTCAGGGTGTCGCGGGTGAGCGCGCCGCCACGGCCCCCCGATTTGGGGGCCACGGCGGCGATGGGTTAACCTTGCTCGTCGCTACGCGGGGCTATAGCTCAGTCGGTTAGAGCGCAGAGCTGATAACTCTGAGGTCGCTGGTTCGATTCCAGCTAGCCCCACCGCACATCGTCCGACGGTAGTCGAGCGCGAGGGGTCAAGCCCATGTTCAAGAAGCTCCTGATCCTGGCCGGCGTCGTCGGTGTCGCCGCCGTCGTGGCCAAGAAGATCAAGGCATCGAACGACGAGCGCGCTCTCTGGCACGAGGCCACCACCGCGCCCGACCTGCGCTGACCCGCCTCACCGTCAGCACCGGGCGAATCCGCCCGCCTCGGGGCCCTAGCTCAACTGGCAGAGCACTGCCTTTGCAAGGCAGGGGTTAGGGGTTCAAGTCCCCTGGGCTCCACCAATACCGCCTCTGAACTGCGGCGCGACACGCCGCAAGATCGTCCGGACCACATCGGGACCACGTTACCGATGGTCCCGGCCACCGAGGGCGGCCCGCAGCACGTCACCCACGACACCGCGCCGACGCTCACGGCGTGGCCAGAAGTGGACGTAGGTCTCCAGGGTGATTTGCAGCGTGCTGTGCCGAAGAGCCCGCTGAACTTCCTTCGGGTCCACGTGGTTGGTGATCAGCGTCGTGGCGAAGAAGTGCCGCAGGGCGTGGAAGCCGCCGTGCTCCTTGGGCCAGCCGGCCTTGTCCCGCCACTTGACCCACTCGGCCGACCAGGTGCGGTCAGTGAACGGGTTCTTGTGGGTGGTGGTGAAAAGCAGCGGAACGCGACGGCGCACCGGATTGCCCGAGGTCACGTCGACTACTTCGACCTCGGTCGGTGGGTACTCCTGCACGTGGCGGCGCAGCGCGGAAGCGACCATCGGGTCCAGGTCCACGATGCCGACCGAGCCACCCTTGGGGGTGCTCAGGTAGAAGCCGCCCTGGTACTCCTGCGGCGCGTACCGCAACTGCTGGACGATGTGCAGCTCGCCGTGTTCCGCGTCCAAGCAGCGCGGCCCATCCTCGAAACCGAGCGCTTCACTGATCCGCAGACCCGCGCCCGCCCCGAGCCACAGCAGCCCGTGATAGCGGTCGGGCACGGCATCGAACAGGCGGAGCACGTCACTTTCATCCGGCACCCATTTCGGCGCGCGGCTGAGCCCGCGGAACACCTGCGACAGCTTGATCCCATCACACGGGTTGTCCGGGATCACCTTGTCCGTGACTGCCGCACCCATGATCGCGTCGAACAGCTCGAAGTACAGACGCAGACTGGGCTGAGGTACACCCGCGCCAAGACGCTGGGCCAGCCACAGCAACACATCGGTTTGAGTGATCGAGCGGACGAGTGCCACCCGTCCGGCATCAAGGGCGCTTCGCGTCGCTACGCGATGGCCTACGGCCACCCTTGACCCCAGCCGGGAGTCGAGGATCCGGCACCTATCGGGGGACGGGGGCAGAACGGCGACAGCCAGGAGCGCCGGGCCGTCCACGGGCCAGAAGCCATGCCCGCTCACGGTCGCGAATGGGCACGAGCGGTCAGTTCGGCCGAAGCTGCGAGCAGGCGTTTCGGGCATCACGGGCGGTGGATGACGCTCTTCCAAACTGACGGTGCCGGATTGTGGCTGGGTCTACCATCGCGGCGTGCAAGACGACGACATCAGCGGGCACATCTGGCGCGAGGAGGCGGCGAAGAAGCCGCCCCTTGTGCAGGACGCCCAGGCGCTGGGCCGGCTGATCGAGCACGACCACGACCCAGCCGAGGTGTCGTACTACGAAGCGTCCGCAGACCCAGACGCCCAGGCGCTGGACAATGCCCAGCGCTCCTATGCCGGGCACTACCTCCGCAGGCTGCGGCGGCTTCGGGTGCGAGACAAGCACGCCAAGACTGACCGTCAAGACTGACGGCTGTACAGCCATCCGTACAGCCAAGCCAAGCGACTCCAACAGCCACGGGTCGACGCGGGGCGACGAGACGAGCAGGTCAACTGCACTGGCAGACGCTGACCGACAGCAGTCTTGATCTTTGCAAGGCAGAGGTCGGAGAGGGTTATCGGTGGCGCGCGCCTGGGTGTGCGCGAGGTTGTCTACCTGCTGTAGCTTCCCGCCATGAAATGGACTCGCCGGGTCGCGGTGGCCGGGGTCGTGTGGTGCGCCGGCCTGTTGGCGGCATCGGCGCTTCCGGGAGGACTTCCGCTGCCCACGGCGATCATCCTGGCGTCTGCATTCCTGCTGGCGCTGCCGGGCTTTGTCGCCACCCTCCTCGCGGTCAGGCGCCTCGCGGTCCTTGAGACCGGCACCCCTGCTGGGGGCGGCCAGGCGTTGTGGCGTCTGTTGCGCGAAACGATGCCGGGTTGGTTGCTCATGGCGAGCTGGCTGCTGTTCGCCGGGTTCTGGCTGGTCGGGGTTCTCTCCCTCGGTGGCACGCCGGGCGTGCCGGAGCAGCGTGCCGGAGCGTACGTCGTCAACAACCACGGCGAGGTGACGGTCATCAGCAAGGCTGAGTATCTGACCTTGAAGGCGCAGGATCAGCGGAGCGCAGTCTCGGTGGCGGGGGGCTTTGGCGTGTTCGCTGCGGTCATCTCAACTGCTCTGCTTCGTCGAGAAGGCCGGCGCGAGGCAGTGCGTCCGTAGGCGCACCGCGAGCAGGCGTCGCAATCACTGCCGGCGGGCAATCCATGGGCCACAAGCCCGAGTTACGAGGTGTCGACCAGGCCACCGGGGACCGTGTCGCTGGCGGACACGCCCGTGCCCCGATCCGATCTTGTGCGGCCCCAAGTTGGCAGTGTGGGCGGTAACGCCGTCGAGGACCAGGACCAGGCGGACGGTGCCAGCTCGGGCCGCCCCGATCTCCAAGATCATCGGGACCACATCGGGACCACCTGAGGCCGCAAACTGGTGTCAGGCAACGGAAGCCGATCCGAGGTGACAGCAGGTCAAAGGCTGCCTACACCCCCGATGTCCCATGATCGCGTTTTTGGGGTTCAAGTCCCCTGGGCTCCACCAACACCGCCTCTGACCTGCGGCGGGACGCCTCTCAAGATCATCGGGACCAACTTACCGATGGTCTCGCGTGGCCAGAAGTGGTCCACCGCCGCGATGCCGCCGGCCACTCCCGAAACGGACAGCGCACCCCGACGCGGACGGTCGGTGGAACGCCATGGAGGTCTCCGGGTCCCGGATACCTCCATGGCGTTCCACTCAGTGCCTCAAGCAGGGCATGAATCGGCCAGCCACCCCAGGCTGACGCTGCCTCTGTCGGCGGCTACGAACGTGATGACGTGGATGGATCGGCGCGGTAGCCCGTCGCGCATCTCGTACCTTCTCCCGCCACTTGACCCACTGCACGTGACGGGGCAGCGCGGAAGCGACCATCGGGCCCAGGTCCACGAGGAGATCCGCTGAACCCTCGGGGAACATCACAGCACCTAGTCTTGCCGAATGGCTGAGGACTGCCTGATCTGTCAGAAGCACCGCGGCGAAGGCGCCCTTGTCGGTCCGCGTGTGTGGGAAGGCCAAGAAGTGATGGTCACTCATCGGCCGGTCGCCAGGGACAGCCAGACCTTCCTGGGCTATCTCTTCGTGGAAACCCGACGGCACGCGGCATCCCTCGATGCCTTGACCGAGTCCGAGGCGATGGCCGTGGCGCGGGCGGTATGGGTCGGTGCACAAGCGCTTCGGAGCGAGCTGGGTCCGGATTTCGTCTTCTCCGCGATCGCTGGCCGCCAGGTGGCGCATTTCCATCAGCACCTGTTCGTCCGTCATGCCGGCACCCCCGTCCAACATGGATGGATGGACGTGGACGATTGGCCAGAGGCACCCCGTGGGGATGGTGCCCGCGTGGCCGCCCTGTGCGCTCGGCTTCGGGAGTACTTCCAGCGCCAGATGCCAACTGTCAACACCTGAGTGGTGCTGTCCGTTGGCCGCTGCGAACGCACCGCGAGGCGCAGCCGGGCCGGCCGCCGGGCGCAGGCGTTTCGGGCACCACGACCAGTCGAGCACACCCTTCCAGGCTGAAGCTCCGCAGACAGGTGTCAGGCAACGGAGGCCAAGCCGAGCTGACCGCAGGTCAAGGCCGCCTACATCCCCGACGTCCCATGATCGGGTTTTGGGGTTCGAGTCCCCTGGGCTACTCCATCTCCACTCCTCACCTGTCTCCGAGTCGCCGGCCCTGGCAACGACGTGCCAGCGGACCGTCATTTCGAGCCTTTCGTCGTCCTGCTTCTCCGCGGGCTGGAAACTGGGTCGGTGACCGAGGGCGGGGGCGGTGGTCGGCGGAACGGTGGGAATCAGGAGCCGCCCGGCCGGGAAGCGGCAAAGACGGAGAGCGCCGGGCGGGACAGCCGGCGAGCCAACTTCCTGGAGTTGTTCTTCGACCTGGTGCTGGTCTTCGCGTTGTCGGGAGTCGTGTCGCGGGTCGTGCCGGCGGTTCGTGCTCCCTGACACTCCGCGGCGGCCGGGTTGCCGAGGCGGGGCGGGCGTGCTCGCGAGTCGCCCCCGGCCCTGACGTGATGGTGAACCGGCCCTCGGTGTGGCCCGACCGATGACTCTTCCGCGCCGTGCTGGTCTGTACTCGAGTACCGACTCACGGGAGGCTGACACCATGCGGAAACTGACCTTCGCCATGAACCTGAGCCTGGACGGCTACATCGCCGCGCCCGGCGACGACCTCGGCTGGAGTGTGCCGAGCGACGAGCTGTTCCAGTGGTGGTCCGACCGGGTGGGGGCGACAGGCACGGCGCTGTACGGGCGCAAACTGTGGGAGACGATGAGCTCCCACTGGCCGACCGCCGACCAGCAGCCGGGTGCCACACCGGCGGAGATCGAGTACGCCCGCCGCTGGCGGGACATGCCAAAGGTGGTGTTCTCCTCGACGACCGGCAGGGTCGACTGGAACACCCGCCGGGTCACCGGCGACGCGGTCACCGAGATCACCCGGCTCAAGGCCGGGGACGGCGGCCCCATGGACATCGGCGGCGCCACACTCGCCGCGGTGGCCATGCGGGACGGGCTGATCGACGAGTACGTGATCGTCACCCATCCGGTCCTGGTAGGTGGCGGCACGCCGTTCTTCGCGGCCCTGGACAACTGGGTGAACCTGACCATGGTGGAGACCCGGACGTTCCCTGGCGGCGTGATCCTGACCAGGTACGAGACCAGGCGCTGAGTACCCCAATCTCGGATCGGCCAGGGCTTCGGGCCGCCCGAGGATCTCGTGGCGCTGTGTTCGAGGCGATCGTGATACCCGCCCCGGATCACAGACCGTGTATGGCACAAGACACGCGAGGGGCGAGGCAGCCTGTCGGGTCCTCGTGCGTCGCGCGTTGTCAGTCCACGGCTGCCGGCTCGGTGGGCCGTGGCGTGAAGAAGCGGATGATGTCGTCGGCTGCGGTGGGGGACAGCATCATTGCCTGGACTCGTGCGGACATTTCGGCGATCGGTTGGATCCTGGTGAACATCGCCTCCTCGTACGTCCGGATCGCCAAGTCGGGGTCGGCGGGGTTGCTGGCGAGTTCGGCCGCGAGTTCGGCGGCGTCGAGCATGGCTTGGTTCGCGCCCTCGCCGACCGGTGGCATGAGGTGGGCGGCGTCACCGATGAGGGTGATGCCCGGCTGGTGGGCCCAGCGGGTACCGGTGGCCATCGCCTCGATCCTGCGTGGGGTCGGCGGGCTGTCGCCGGCTTCGATGAGTGCGGTGAGGCTGGGGTCCCAGCCCGCGAACATGTCCAGCAGGGCGCGCTTGTTGCGGTAGCTGTCCAGGTGGCGATCGTCCGCCGGTAGCGAGATCCCGACTCGGATGCTGCCGTCGCCGAGGCGTTGCGCTGCCAGGATCTGGCTCACGCCGATGCACCAGAGGTTTCCCGGGCCGACCAGCTCGGCGAGATCCGGGTGGCGCCGGTCGGCGTCGCTGATGCTGAGCTCGGCCAGGGTGGCCACGGAGGACAGTGTCGCGTCGGTCAGCAGCGACCGGACGACCGAGCGCGCGCCGTCCGCGCCGATGAGGACGTCACAGTCGACGCTGTGCCCGCCATCGAACGTCAGCCGGAACCCTCCGGCGGGTCGTGGTGTCGCCGCGACGAGCCGGTGCTGCCAGGCGACCGCGTCGCCGGGGAGCGAATCGAGCAGAAGGTCACGCAGTGCGGCGCGGTCGATCTCGGGGCGTCCGGAGAACGAGCCGGGTGGCGGCTTGTGGTGCACGAGGGTGCGCCCGGCCGGGTCGAGGATGCGATGTTCCTCGCCCTCCGGCCGTGCCTCGGACCGGAATCGGCCGGCGAGGCCCGCGTCGGCCAGGGCGCGTTGCCCGGACTCCGGGTGCAGGTCGAGTGATCCGCCCTGTGATCGCGCGGATCGGCTCGCCTCGCGTTCGTACATCGCCGCGTCGATGCCGTGCCGGTGGAGGATTCGGGCCAGCGTCAGGCCGCCGAGGCCGCCACCGGCGATCGCAATTCGCATCATCAGCTCCCTTACCGTACGCTGTATCTCATGGATACGCCGTACGGTAGCGCACCGCTGCCCGTCTGGGAACGGCCCGAGCCTCAGCCGCGGTCGGCGCCGGTGGCGCTGAGCCGCGCGAAGATCGCCGCCACGGCGATCCGGCTCGCCGACGCACACGGCCTCGACGGGCTGTCGGTGCGCAAGATCGCCAAAGAGCTCGGTGTCGGTCCCATGCGGCTCTACGACTACGTGACCAACAGATCCGAGCTGCTTGATCTGATGGTCGACGCCGTGTACGCCCAGATCGCCGAGGCCGGGCAGCACTCCGAATGGCGTGCCACGGTGCTGGCCATCGTCCACCGGACCCGCGATGCCGCTCTCGACCACGAATGGTTCGCCGACCTGCTCGGCGCAAGGCCACACCTGGGACCGCACGCGCTCGCCGTGGGCGAATCGACCGCGGCGGCGCTCAGCCAGGCCCCTGGCGTACGCGGCATCGACGATCTCCAGCGGGCCTTGGGCGCCCTCAACGCGTTCATCGTCGGAGCACTCCGCAGGGAGATCACCGAGCGGCGCACCGCCCGTTCGACCGGCACCGACGTGTCCGCCTGGCAGGCCGCCCTCGGGCCCTATCTGACCCGCATGCTCGAAACGGGCCGCTATCCCACCGTCGCCCGGCTCGTCGTCGACGGCGCCCACCTCAACGCCGAGGAAACCTTCCACCACAACCTGGTCACCATCCTGGACGGCATCACCAGCCGTCCCCAGCCATGATGTCGACCATGGACGAGCCCTTCGTGCGGTGTTCGTGGTGGAAGCCGGCGAGGAGATGACCAGCTTGGCGAGGGACCTCCGCGATCTCCTGGGTCAGCCCGGCAGGGCCGGTCGCACAGCCGGCGGTCAGGCCACTCGGACGCAGAACTCGTTGCCGTCGGGATCAGCCAGCATGACGGCGCCGTCCGCACCGACCTCCAGCCGGGTGGCCCCGAGGGAGAGCAGTCGGTCGACCTCCGCCTGCTGATCGCCACCGGCCGGGGCGAGGTCGAAGCGCTGCCGGTTCCTCGCCTTCTTGGGGGCCACGGGCGGGCCTCCCCACGCGACCTTCGTGCCGCCGTGCGGTGACTGGATCGCGGTCTCCTCGTCCTGGTCCCACACCAGCGGCCAGCTCAGCGCCTCGCTCCAGAAGAGGCCGACCTCGCGGGTGCCGTCGCAGGCGATTTCCCCGAGCAGGCCGCACCCGGCGAGGAAGGAGTTGCCCGCCTCGATCACGCAGAACTCGTTGCCCTCGGGGTCGGCCAGGACGATGTGCCCCTCCTCGGGGAGTTGCCCGACGTCGAGGTGGCCGCCGCCGAGCCTGAGCGCCGTCGCCACCGTGCGCTGCTGGTCGTCGGGACCGGCGCTGGTCAGGTGAAGGTGGATCCGGTTCGGCCCCAGCTTCTTCGCGTCGCTCGGGACGAACCGGAGGCTGACCTGGGTGTCATCGCCGGGCAGGAGCGCAGCCCCGGCGTCCTCGACGACCTCCCGACCCAGCATTCCGGCCCAGAACTGCGCGAGGCGAGCCGGATCGTGCGCGTCGAAGGTCAGCGTCAGCGTTCGCGAGAGCATGACTGCACCGTAGAGACGGGCCAGCACGACAACAAGGCGGTTTCGGCGGAGCCGGTGCGCCCACCGCGGTTCCCTCCCGGGACTTAGGTTGTCTCCTGTGCATGAGCGACTCCGCGAGCTGACCGACCGTGACCGCGAGGTTCGGTTGGAGGCACTGCGTGTGCTCCTGGCCGGGGCCGAGAGGGAGGACGCGGCCGCGAAGCAGGTCCTCAGGGAGATCGTGACCGGTTACCGCGACTTCGACCCCGAGATCTACACCCGCGCGTTGAATCTCCTCGTGCTGTTCGGTGACGAGTCGCTGGCCGAAGCGCTCCTTGCCGCGCTTGCCGACGAGGAGTACGGATGTCAGGCGTGGGCGGCGACCGGCTGCGCGACCCTGCGTGTCCAGGCGGCCGTTCCGCTGTTGATCGACCTACTCGGCCACGGCGATGCGCTTGCCCGACAGAGTGCCTGCGAAGCCCTGGGGGAGTTGGGTGACCTCATGGCGATCACGCCTCTCGCGCAGGTGCTCGACGACCCGGCTGAGCACGTCAGGGCAGCTGCCGCACATGCCCTGGCCGACATCGGTGACGACGAGGCGGTCGAGCACTTGTGGAATGCGCTGGAGTCGCCACGCCGTCCCGTGCGTGCCGGCTACCTGGCCGCGGCGCTGGCGCACCCCGCCACCAGGACGTTCGACCGGCTGATCCAGGCGACCTCACACGAGGATCCCGAAGTGCGCTTCTGGGCCGCACGAGCACTCGGGTCGACCGGCGACCAACGAGCCGAGGAACTGCTGGCGCACCTCGCGGCGGAGGACCACGCCACGGTGCGAACCGGCGCGCACGTCAGCACCGCCGCGAAGAAGGCCCTGAAGATCCTGCGGAACATCCGCAGACACCAGCGGAAGGCAAGCAGCCGGGAACAGACCAGGTGACCCGTCGAACCTCAACCGGTGCGCCCCTAGGCTGAGCCCATGATCGACGACCGGAAGCCGCCGTCCCGTCTCAGCGGCTTCCGGGTCTGCCTCCTCGGCGGCGCCTTCTTCGTGGCGTTGCTGGCGGTGCTCCAGCCGATCACCCGCTATGAGGACTGCCCGAACTACGGCGGGAACGGCAACGCGAGCGCGTTCGCGAACCCCGCCTGGGACTTCTACCTCACGCTCCTGTTGTTCGGCTGGGTGTTCCTGGTCGTCCTGGAGCAGACGTTGTCGGTCACCCGGCGCGGGCGTGGTCGCGCCGACGTCGCGCTCCGGGCGGCCGGCGCGATCGCGGTGACGACGGTCGCCGCGTGCGGTCTCTTCGTCAACGTGGCGGTGGTGTGCCACTGACCGGTCAGCCCAGCCGGTCGAGGAACTCCCGCGAGCGCCGCACCACGAGCGCCGTGGCGTCCGCGTCGTAGGACGGCAGCGAGCTGTCGGTGAACAGGTGCGCGTCGCCCGGGTAGACGAACAGCTCGCCCCGCTCGGGTCCGACGATCCCGACCAGCTCGCGGGCGGAGTCGATGTCGCCCTCCAGCGCGAAGAACGGGTCCTTGTCCATGCCGTGGATCTGCACGGGGACGCCGTCCGGCCACGGGCCGACGGCCCACTCGCCGGTGACCGGCAGGCAGGCCTCGTAGAGCAGGGCGCCGCGGGCGCCGGCGCGGGTCTGGGCGAGCCGCTGGGCGGTGGCGGCGCCCCAGGAGAAGCCGGCGTAAACGAGGTCCTTCGGCAGGTCGGCCACGATGCGGTCGGCGCGCTCGTCGAGCACCGCGCCGCCGATGCGCTTCGTCAACGCGGCGCCCTCCTCGATGGTCGCCGGGCGCTCGCCGTCGAACAGGTCGGGTGTGTGCACGGTGTGCCCGCCGGCGCGCAGCTCGTCGGCGAAGGCGCGTACGCCGTCGGTGAGCCCCTGGATGTGGTGGAAGAGGACGATGTCTGCCATCTCTAGACTCCTGTCATCGAACCAGAGTGATCGAATGATCCAGAATTCTAGAACGGTCGAGAAATGTCGGTCAATCAGCAGATCCCGGATTACGACCTCGACGAGCTCCTCGTGGTCACCGCGCCCGAGCAGCTGCGCGCGCTGGCCGACCCGCTGCGCAGCACCCTGCTGGAGCTGCTCCTGGAGCGGGCCGCCACGGTCAACGAGATGGCCCGCGCGGTCGACCGTCCGAAGAGCAGCGTCGCCTACCACGTGAACCTGCTGGTCGACGCCGGCCTGCTCAAGGTGGTGCGGACGCGACGGGTCCGGGCGATCGAGGAGCGGTTCTACGGCCGGGTCGCCCGCACGTTCTACGTCGGCGTGCTCAACCGACCCGAGGACAAGCAGGTCGTCGCGCGCATCAACGGCCTCGCCGAAGCGGCCGCCGAGGCCGCCGCGGCCCACGCCGCCGACGAACTGCGGTGCACGCTCGTCCACGCCCGCATCCCGATCGGGGACGTGCGGGCGTTCTGGGCGGAGGTCCAGGCACTCGCCCGCCGCTTCGCCCAGATCCCCCGCTCCGGAGACCAGGTGTACGGGTTCGTCGCCGGCCTCTATCCGACCGACGCGCCCACCCTCCCGGACACCGACCGGGACCCGGCCGACCGCCCCGGCGGCGACGCCGCTCAGTAGCGCTGAGCCGCGACGAGCTGCTGGGGCGGCCGGGGCGGGTAGGTCAACGGGCGGCGTCGGCGAGCACCTCGCGCAGCGCGTGGGAGGTCTGCTGGACGATCCCCGGGTTGGTGTCCCAGTAGTAGGGCAGGGCCATCACCGCCTGGAACAGCGCCCAGCCCCGGCCGCGCAGCCAGGAGGCGTCGTCCACCGCCAGTTCGGCGCGGAACCGGTCGCGGCTGCCGCCCGTGAACACGTTCCACGCCGGTTGCAGGTCGCAGGCCGGATCGCCGACGTTGAGCCCGCCGAAATCGATGACCGCGGAGAGCCGGCCGTCGACCACCAGCAGGTTGCCGGGCAGCAGGTCCCCGTGGAGCCAGAGCCCCGGCCCGCCCCAGGCCGGCGCGTCCAGCGACTCCTGCCAGGCGCGCAGCACCGCGGCGCCGTCGACACGGTCGCCGAGCCGGCGCACCGCGTCGTGGACTCCCTCGTCCAGTTCCGCGAGGTCCGCACCCCGGGCCTGCGGTGGCCGGGGGTACGCGCCGGCGGTGTCGATCCGCCGGATGGCGGCGATGAAGGCGGCCAGGTCGACCGCCGCCGCGTCCCGGTCGTATCGGGCGGTGCTGGCGCTCTCACCCGGCAGCCACTCGTAGACGGACCAGTCGAACGGGTAGCCCTCGGCGGGGTGGCCCATAACCAGCGGCACGGGCAGGGCGAGCGGCAGGTGCGGGGCGAGCCGGGGCAGCCACTCGGCCTCCCGGGCCGCCTGCTTCGTGGCCCAGCCGATCCGGGGCAGCCGCACCGCCAGGTCGTCGCCGAGCCGGTAGATGTCGTGGTCCGTCCCGTGCGAGGGGACGAGGCGCAGCGGCCGGTCGGCCCAGTGCGGGAACTGCCCGGCGAGCAGCCGGCGAACCAGGTCGACGTCGGTCAGCACCTCGTCGGCGTGCATCTTCATGCGGGTCACGTCGACCATCCTGGATCGGCCCGGGCGAGAGCCGCAAACGAGTTCAGTCCGCCCGGCGGCGCCAGGTCAGCGTCATGCCGAGGATCACCAGACCCGCCGGCAGGGCCGCCACCAGCAGTCCGCGCCAGAACGCCAGCCGCAGGCGCAGGGCGAGCCGGCGGTCCGGTTCCCGGGTGACCGCGTACTGCTGGCCGGGGGCGTCGGGGTCGAGCCGGCAGGTGAGGCGGTAGCCACCGGCGGCCGGGGCGGCGAAGGTGGCGGTCCAGGTCCAGATCGTGTCGTCGGTGGCCACCTCGGTCCACTCCACCAGGTGCCCGGGTTCGGCCGCCGGGACCGCCCGCCCGTCGGGCCCGGTCACCCGGCACCGGCCCGCGTCCGGGGCGCTGGTCGGCCGGGTGGCCCAGATGGCGTACCGGCCGGGGTCGAGGTCGACGGTGAGGTCGTCGTAGCGCTGGCCGGCGGGCCGGACCGGGAGGGGCGTCGGCTCGGCGTGCGGCGAGACGGCCCGCTGGACGGCCGGCACGGCGGTCAGCAGGCCGAGACAGCCGACCAGCACGAGGACACCGGCCACCGCCAGCGCGATCCGCCTGCCCATGGGGGCAGGGTAGTGCCGGGCCGGCCGTCGCGGCAGGCTAGCGTCGGTGCGTGAGCACCGGATCCCCGCGCGTCCTGCCGGCCGAGAGCGGCATCGCCGAGGCCGCCGCCGTCCTGCGCTCCGGCGGGCTGGTCGCCTTCCCCACCGAGACGGTCTACGGGCTGGGTGCGAACGCGCTGGACGCCCGGGCGGCGGCCCGCATCTTCGAGGCGAAGGCCCGGCCCAGCTTCGATCCCCTGATCAGCCACCTGGCCGACGCCGCCGACCTGCCCGGTCTGGTCGGCGCGGTGCCGCCCGCGGTGGCCGCGCTGGTGGAGCGCTTCTGGCCCGGCCCGCTCACCCTGATCGTGGACCGACCGGCGGCGATCCCGCCGATCGTCACCTCGGGCCTGGACACCATGGCCGTGCGGGTGCCCGACGAGCCGTCCGCCCGGGCGTTGATCGCCGCCGCCGGGGTGCCGGTGGCCGCGCCCAGCGCCAACCGGTTCGGGCAGCTCAGCCCCACCCGCGCCGAGCACGTGGTGGCCGGGCTGGGAGCCGCCGTGGACGTGGTGCTCGACGGCGGGCCGACCCGGTGCGGGATCGAGTCGACCATCGTGGACGCCCGGGGCGGGCGGCCGGTGGTGCTCCGGCTGGGCGCGCTGCCGGTGGAGGCGCTCGTCGAGGCGGCCGGGCCGGTCGAGGTACGCCCCGGCAGCTCCGGCCAGCCGGTGGCGCCCGGGACGCTGGCCGCGCACTACGCCCCGCGTACCCCGTTGCGGTTGGGCGCGGCGGCCGACGGGAACGGCGGGCGGCGCGGGTTCCTCGCCTTCCGGGAGCCACCGGCGCGGGGTGACTGGGCGGCGGTGGAGGTGCTGTCGCCCGAGGGTGACCTGACCGCGGCGGCCGCGCGGCTCTTCGACGCCCTGCACCGGCTCGACGCCACCGGGGTCACCGAGATCGTCGCCGAGCCGGTCCCCGAGGTCGGTGTGGGCCGGGCGATCAACGACCGGCTGCGGCGCGCGGCCGCCACCTGGCACTGACCCGTCAGAGGGCCAGTTCGCCGACCACCTGGTCACCGCTCAGCTCGCCGGTGAGCCGGAAGCCGAGGCGCTGGTAGAAGCGTTCCGGGCCGTGCGGGCCGGGCGCCCAGGTGACGAACATCCGGTCCGTGCCCCGGCCGCGCAGCGCGTCGGCGAGCGCCGCAACGGCGAACCGCCCGTAGCCCCGGCCCTGCTGGTCCGCGGCGATGTTCAGCCGCCACAGGCCGGAGCGGACGTCGGTGGGATCGTCCTCCCGCCACCGGACGTCGAGGAAGCCCATGAGGAAGTCCACCGGCCGGTCGCCGTCCACGATGAGCCGGGGCCAGGCGACCGCCGGCTGGGCGTACGCCTCGGCCAGCGACCGGGCGACGGGAGCGACCAGCCCCTCCTGGTCGGGACGGACGGCGATCGCGCAGGCGGCCAGGACGTTGTCCGGGGTGATCTGCTCCAGGCGAGGTGACGGCACGCCGGCACCCTAGCCGCCGCCCCGGCCGGCGATCGATCCATTTACGCAGGCCGCATGGCTGCCGGCGGTGGGGGTAGGAGTACGGACAACAACCCCCCGAAAGTGAGGTGTCATGCCAATGCCGACCGCACGCGAAATCATGACCAACGACGTGAGCTGTGTCCGGGAGCAGGACGACCTCCGGACCGCCGCCCGGCGGATGGCCGAGCTCGGGGTGGGCTCGCTGCCGATCTGCGGCGACGACAACCGCCTCAAGGGCATGGTGACCGACCGGGACATCGTGGTGAAGGTGCTGGCCCAGGGGAAGGACCCGGCCGCGGTGACCGCCGGTGAGCTGGCCCAGGGCGAGGCCGTGACCATCGGCGCGGACGACGACGCGGCCGAGATCCTGCGGACCATGGGCGAGCACAAGGTACGCCGGTTGCCGGTCATCGACGGGCGCGAGCTCGTCGGCATCGTGGCCGTCGCCGACGTGGCCCGCTCGCTGCCGGACCGCCCGGTGGGTGACCTCATCGAGGCGATCTCCGAGCACGCCTGACCGGTCCGCCGTTCCGCCGCCCCTCCGGCCCGCGCCGGATGGGGCGGCGAACCGTGTCAGGGGGTCAGCGGCACGGTCTCGCCCCGGTGGATGGTGCGGACCTGCCGGACGAAGCCGCGCCGGCGGGCCTCCTCGACGAAGTGCCGCAGCGGGGAGCGGAACACCGGGTAGTCGTCGTAGTGGATGGGCACGGTGAGCCGGGGACGGATCAGCTCCACCACGTCGGCGCCCTGCCGTGCGTCCATGGTGAGCAGGATGCCGGCGACCCGGGTGCCGCCGAGGTGGATCAGCATGGCGTCGATGTCCGGGAACCGTTCGGGGATCTGCGCGAGCTGCGGGCGGCGCAGCGTGTCCCCGGTGACGTAGAGCCGGAAGCGGCGCTCGCCGGCGTGTTCCAGGTCGAGCAGGGTGCCCATCACGTCGGGCAACAGCCGGTCCAACGCGCCGGGCCCGTGCTGGCCGGGCAGCGCGGTCAGCCGCAACGTCTCGTCGCCGCGGTGCAGCTCGTACGAGCGCCAGGTGGGCAGCCCCTCCGCCGCCTGGAACCCCCAGCGGCGCACCTTCCGTTCCGCCTGCGGTGTGGTGACGATCGGCAGGGCCCGGTCCAGCCCGCGCCGGGCCACCCGGTCGAAGTGGTCACCGTGCAGATGGGACAGGACCACGGCGTCCAACATGGGCAGTTCGGGAATCGTCAGCGCCGGGTCGGTGCTCCGCTTCGACCACAGCCCCCTGCCCAGGTAGGCCCGCTGGCCCCGGTGCAGGAAATTCGGGTCGGTGAGCAGGGTGAACCCGCCGATCCGCAACACGGTTGTCGCCGTACCGACGAAGGTCACCTCAGGCGTCATGCTCTTCGCCGTACCCCTGATCAGCCTCGCCATGCGGGCGGGCGTCGCGTTGGGGCAGGCGGTCGACCAGCCGGGTCAGGGCGCCGTTGGCGAAGGTGGCCCCGAGCGCCGAACCGGCGGCGATGCTCCAGCCCACCGGCCCGAGCGGGGTGCAGCCGAAGAACTGGCTGACCCCGGGGGTCTGCACCACGGCGACCAGGGCGCCGATCGAGGCGGCGGTGGAGGCCAGCACGGCGGGGCTGGTGCCGCCGGCCAGCACGGTCTGGCCGAGCTGGGTGCCGACGAGCGAGGCGAGCGCGACCGTGCCGGCCCGGCGCTCCCGGCCGGTCCACCGGGCGAGCGTCCAGCCGGCGGTCGCGCCCAGCGTGGTGGCGCCGGCCCGGAGCGCGATCTCCCGGGTCAGCGTCTCGCCGAGCGACGTGTCGGGCCCCTCCCGCAGCAGGTGGTCGGCCCCGTCGGAGGCGGGTGGACGGACCGCGATGGCCAGCGCCGGCACGAGATCGGTGAGCAGGTTGACCAGGAGCAGTTGCCGGCCGGTGAGCGCCGACCGTCCGGTGCCGGCGGCGGTCAGCACGCTGAACGCGATCTCACCGAGGTTGCCGCCGACCAGGATGCTCAGCGCGTGGCGGACCGACGACCACATGGCCCGTCCCTCCACAAGGGTGGCGATGATCGTCTCCAGCCGGTCGTCGGTGACCACCAGGTCGGCGGCGGCGCGGGCCGCCGGGGTGCCCCGCTGGCCGAGCGCGATGCCCACGTCGGCGAGGCGGATGGCCGGGGCGTCGTTGGCGCCGTCGCCGGTCATCGCCACCGTCCGGCCCCGGTGCTGCAACGCCTGGATGATCCGCACCTTGTGCGCCGGGGTGCAGCGGGCCACCACGTCCGTTGCCATGAGCCGTTCCGCGAGGGCCTCGTCGTCGAGCCGGTCCAGCTCGGTGGCGGTGACGACGCGCTGCTCGCCGTGGTCGGGGCTGATGGTGGCGGCGATCGCCTCGGCGGTGGCCGGGTGGTCCCCAGTGATCATCACGGTGTGCACGCCGGCCTGCCGGATCCGCCGCACCGCGGGCGCGGCGCTGTCCCGCACCCCGTCGGCGATGGCCAGGAAGCCGACGAAGACCAGCCCGTCGACCTGCTCGTCCGTCACCGACTCGACCCCCACCCGGCACTCGGCCACGGCCAGGATCCGGTGCCCGGCGCCGGCCCGCTCGGCCAGCATGGCCTGCAGCGCGTCCCGGCCGGCCGGGTCCAGCGGCATGTCACCCCCGGCGGTGCGCCGGGCCGCGCAGCGCGGCAGCACCGACTCGGGCGCGCCCTTCACGCTGAGCAGCAGCCCGTCCGTGGTCCGGCCGACGGTGGCGTGGTAGCCCCGGGACGGCTCGAACGGCAGCCCGCCCACCGCGGCCCAGTCCGGCGCGCCGGTCTGCTCCACGACGTCGGCGGTGCCCGCGCCGCGGCGTACCGCGCGGTCGGTCTGCTGGGGCAGCTCGTCCGGGTCGGCCGCCGCCGGGGTGGCCCGCAGCGCCGCGGCCAGGGTCAGCCGCAGCGGGCCGTCCAGCCGGTCCGGCGGGGCGTACTGGTCGTCTCCGCCGCCCACTCCGGCCAGCAGCAGCTTCCCCTCGGTGAGGGTGCCGGTCTTGTCGAAGCAGAGCACGTCGACCCGGCCCAACGCCTCGATGGTCCGCGGGTTGCGCACCAACGCGCCGTGCTCGGCCAGCCGCCGCGCCGCCGCGAGCTGCGCGGCGCTGACGAGGAACGGCAGTCCCTCGGGCACCGAGGCCACGGCCAGGTTCGCGGCGGTCGCCGCCGTCTCGACCAGGGGTACGCCCCGGAGCAGCCCCGCCCCGGCCACCGCGACGGCCGAGCCGGCGGCCAGCGGCAGGGCGGCGCTGGTCAGCTTCCCGAGCCGGGTCTCCACCCCGCTGGCCGGGGGCGCCTGCCGGGCCAGGGCGAGGCTGCGCCCCGCCTCGGTCTCCTCGCCGGTGGCCACCACCACGGCGGTGCCGTGGCCGGCGGCGACCGTGGTGCCCTCGTAGAGCATCGAGTGCCGCTCGGCGACCGCGGCGGCCACCACCGGTTCGACGCTCTTGCCCACGGGCAGCGACTCGCCGGTCAGGGACGACTCGTCGGCCTCCAGCCCGTCGCTGGTCAGCACCCGGCAGTCGGCCGGGACGGCGTCGCCGGAACCCAGCGTGACCACGTCCCCGGCGACCAGCTCCTCGGCGGCCACCACCCGCTCCGCGCCGTCGCGCAGCACCCGGGCGGTCACCGCCGAGCGGGACAGCAGCGAGGCCAGGGATCGTTCGGTGTTGCGCTGGTGCACCGCCCCGATCAGCGCGGAGCCGCCCACCACGCCGCCGACCAGGGCGGCGTCGACCAGCGAACCGAACGTCGCGGAGAGCACGGCCCCGGCGGCGAGCACCGGGGTGAGCGGGTTCGACAGCTCGTCCGCGAAGGCACGGAGCAGCCCGGCCGGCCCGTGCCCGTCCCCGGTCACGGCGCGCCGGCGGCGGGCCGCCTCCTCGCCGGCCAGCCCCTCGGCGTGGGTGCCGAGCTGGTCGAGGACGGTCTCCACGGGCATCAGGTGCCAGGCGCTGAGCGCGGGCACCGGCGTACGGGTCCGGTCCGGCAGCCGCTGGGCCCGCCAGACGCCGTGGGCGAAGGCGAGGGCGGCGGCGCCGTTCACCGCGGCGAGGGTCGGGCGGGGCAGCCGTTCCCGGTCGGCGGTGAACGCGCCGAGCGCACCCAGCCCGGTGCCGGCCATCGCGATCCGGATGTTCTGCGCGGTCATCCGCCGGGCCACCCCGGTCGCGTCGATGAGCAGGGCGGGGATCCGCAGGTCGTCGCCCACCAGCAGGTGAGCGCCCCAGGGCGGCAGGTCCTCCGGCGCGGAGACACCCAGGCCGCAGTCGGCGGCGCCCAGCGCGGCCCGGTCGCCGGAAACCACCATCACCACGGCGCCCTCGCGTTGCAGGTCGCGGACCGAGTCGGCGAGCCGGGCGCCGCCGGGCACGAGGGCGTCGGCGAAGTCGTACCGGCCGTCGTCGTCCCCGGCAACCACGAGCCGCAGGCCGGCTTGGCGGGCGGCGGTCGCCAGGGCGTCGACCCCGGGTACGGGCTCCGGCTCGACCCGCAGCACGGCGGCGAGCCGGCCGCCCTCGGCCAGCCCGAGCAGCCGGCCGCCGTCCTCGCGCAGCCGCGCGCTGTCCGGGGTGTCCCCGGGGTCGTCGGCGTCCAGCCGGTCCAGCGGGCCGAGCCGCCAGCCGTCGGCGTTGTGCACGGCCTCCGGGGCGGCCGGGTCGAACAGGGCGAACGCCCGGCCGGCCACCTGACCGGTGTCCGCGCCGGGCAGCGGCGCCAGGTCGGCCAGCACGCCCCGGTCGGAGCCGAGGACGGCGGCGTCCAGCAGCACCGTGTCGATCCGGTCCAGCTGGCGCAGAACGCTGCGGTCCATGGCGATCACGCCCCGCCGGGCGAGCATCCGGCCGAGCTGGGCGGCGTACCCCTCGCGGCCGCTGCCCGGCGCCTTGGGCAGTGACGACAGGGCCAGCGCGGCGGCACGCTTCCCGCCGGCCACCGGCAGCGCCGCCGCCCCGGCCGCCGCGCCCCCGGCGAGCATCCGGCTCACGTAGCGCTCGACCGGGCCGTCCGGGACCGGGCGGGGCCGCTCGCCGTCCGGCACCCGGGCGACCGCGCGGTCCGGATCACCGGTCAGCCTCGGCTCGGCCTTCGCCCACACGGCGAGCTGGGCGCGCGCCTCGCCCCACTGCACCACCCGCTGCGCGCCGTCGAGCACTATCCCGGCCCAGCCGCCCGTGAGCCCCTGGACCACCGCCTCGGCGAGCGGGAAGAGCACCTCGGCGCGGGGGTCGGCGCGCAGGCCCCGGTCGGCGAGCGCGTGCAGCTTCGGGTGCAGGTCGACCGCGGCGAGGAAACCGGCCGCCTCGCCGGGGACCGGGGTGAACGGCAGGATCCGGGTGGCCGCCGAGATGGTCAGGCCCAGCGCGTCCGAGGCCAGCGCGCCCATCGTGCGGGCCGTGCGCGGTCCCTCCTCGGGCGGATGCGGCGGCGGGATGTCCGGGTCCGGCTCGTGCGGGCAGACCCGCTCGGTCCGCGCCACGGTGGCGATCAGGTCGCGGAGCTTCGGTTCCGGCTGCTCGACCGCCACGATCACCCGGCCCGACGGCGCGTTGACCCGGGCCCAGGCCACGCCGGGCAGCGCCTCCAGCGCCGCCTCGACCTGCCGGGCCAGCCGGTCCCCGCCGTCCTGGCAGACGCCGTGCACCTCGATGTGGTGCCGGCCGTCGCGCGACCAGACCCGGCGCCGGGTCAGCCCGGCGAGGCGGGCCAGCCGGGCGACCCCCGCGCCCACCGTTCCCGCCGCGTCGGCGACGCTGTCCGGCACGACGTTCCTGGCGGTTCCCGGCAGGGCGGATCCGACGGTACGGGCGGTGTCCGGCACGGCGGTGGCGACGGTGCGCGCGACCCGGGCCACGGCGTCCGGCACGGCGACCGGCGACAGCAGGAGGCCGGCGACGCGGCCCAGCGAGGTCATCGAGGCGTACGGCCGGGTGGCCGGCCCCGCTCCCCAGTGCTTCCGCTGTGGTAGCCGTACGCCATCTCGCCTCCCCGCACCTCGTCCCGGCGAGCCCGACTTCCCGCCATGGCGTCCGTTATGCCCCTCCGGTGGGGGAAGTTTCCGCACTGCCCGGGGCATGGACGGGGAGGCCCGTGGAATGCCACTCGAAGATCGATGTCGTCGTCGGAGCCGGGGAGGCGCGGATGAGCACGCTGACACGCAACCTCAGCGGGTCGCGGGAAATGATCAAGACGTACTGCCGGCGGGTGGAGATTCCGCTCCTGGGCGAGGTGGCGGTGCCGCCGCCCGACAAACTGGCCTACTACGCGGGGCTGGGCGTGCTCGCCGCGCTCCAGGTCATCGAGTGGCCGCTGGCCATCGTCGTCACGGCCGGGCACCTCCTGGCCGACCAGCACTACTCGGGACTGGTGAAGGGGGTGGGTGAGGCGCTGGAGTCGGCCTGACGAGACGGGGCTCACCGTTGACCTCAATCCCGGTTGAGGTCCCAAGCTGTAGCCCATGTCGACCGCCACCGCCGCACCGCCCGCACCGCCCGCACACCTCTGGTCGCCGCGGCTGCGGGCGATGACCGTGGGCAGCGTCGCCCTGGTGTCGCTGCTCGCCTTCGAGTCGCTCGCGGTGGGCACCGCCATGCCGACGGTCGCCCGCACCCTGGACGGGCTCGGCCTCTACGCGCTCGCCTTCGGCGGCCCGTTCGCCTCCGGGGTGGTCGCGATGGTCGCCTCCGGCATCTGGTGCGACGCCCGGGGGCCGCGCCCGGCCATGTGGCACGGGGTGGCGTGGTTCGTGGCGGGCCTGGTGGTGGCGGGCGCCGCGCCCACCATGGAGGTACTGGTCGTTGGGCGAGTCGTGCAGGGCTTCGGCTCCGGGCTGCTCTCCGTCGCGCTCTACGTGATCGTGGGGCAGGCGTACCCGGAGGAGTTGCGGCGGCGGGTGTTCGCCGCGTTCGCCGCGGCCTGGGTCGTCCCGTCGCTGGTCGGCCCGGCGCTGGCCGGGCTGATCGTCGAGCACCTGGGCTGGCGCTGGGTGTTCCTCGCCGTGCCGGCGGTGGCGCTGCCGGCGGTGCTGCTGGTCCAGCCGGGGCTGCGGGCCCTGGGCGCGGCCGTGCCGACCCGGCCGCCGGCCGGTGCGCTGGCCCGGATCGGCTGGGCCTGCGGGGCGGGGGTGAGCGCCGCACTGCTGCACTACGGGGGGCAGCAGCGCGGCGCGCTCGCCGCCGGGCTGATCGGCGCGGCGCTGGTCGGGCTGCTGGTCTGCGTACCGCGGCTGCTGCCGGCGGGATTCCTGCGGGCCGCGCGGGGGCTCCCGACCGTGATCGGCCTGCGTGGCCTGGCCTCGGCGGCGTTCGCCGGGGCGGAGGTGGTGATCCCGCTGATGTTGTCCCGGGAGCGGGGCTTCTCGCCGACCGCGGCCGGGCTGGTGCTGACTGTCGGCGCGCTCTCCTGGTCGGTGGGCTCCTGGATCCAGGGCCGGATCGCCGCGCCCCGGTCCGCCGCCACCCTGCCCCGGGTCGGGCTGGCCTGCATCGCCGTCGGCACGGCCGGCGTCACGCTGGCCCTCCTGCCGGCCGTGCCGGTGGCGCTCGCGGTGCTCGCCTGGGCGGTCGCCGGCCTCGGCATGGGACTGCTCTACCCGTCCCTGTCGGTGCTCACCCTGGACCTGTCGGCCCCGGCCGAGCAGGGCCGGAACAGCTCGGCGCTGCAACTGGGCGACTCGCTCGCCGCCGCCACCGTGCTGGCGCTGACCGGGGCCGTGCTGGCCGCCGGCTCGGCGCCGGGCCCGGCGAGCTACGCGACGACGCTGGCCGTGGCGGCCGGCTGCGGGCTGCTCGGTGTGCTGCTCGCCGGCCGGGTGGTGCTCGCCCGCCGGTGATCCGGGCAAAGCGGCCCGGGCCGGCTGACGGGCCGGGAGGATGGGCGGGCGATGAACTTCCTGACCATCCTGCCGTTGGCCGTGGTGATGGTGGCCGGGACGCAGGTGGTCGCGGCGGTGCTCCTCGCGTCGGCCGAGCGGCCTCGGGCCGCCTCGCTCGGGTACCTGGCCGGGGCGGGAGCGGTGGTCCTCACCGGGGTGACGCTGAGCTGGCTGCTCACCAGACTGCTGCGCGGTCCGGAGGCGAGGGCGGAGAGCGACGTCGTCCGGTTCGAACGGACCGCGAGCCGGATCGACTGGGTGGTGCTGGCGCTGCTGGTCGTCCTCGCGGTGATCGTCTACCTGCGCCGGCACCAGACCCGCCCACCCCGCTGGATGGACCGGCTCCGGCGGGCCGGGCCCGGATACGCCCTGCGGCTCGGGGTGGTGCTCGTCGCCACCGCCCCGACCGACGACCTCACCATGGCGGCCGTCGGCGCCAGCGTCGCCCGGCACGACCTGGCGTGGTGGCACCTGCTGCCGTTCGTCCTGCTGACTCTCGGGCTGCTCGCCGTGCCCCTGCTCATCCTGCTGCTGGCCCGCGGGCGGGCCGCGACGGCGCTGCCCCGGCTCCGGGCCTGGACCGACCGGCACGGCTGGGTGGTCAGCGAGGTGGTGATCGCGTTCTTCGCGCTGGTGACCGTGCTCGACCTGCTGGAGTCCAGCCGCCGGGGGTGAGCCGCCGGGGGGTGCCGCCGGGGTGACCTGCCGCACAGCCGGTCACCTCCGGTCGGGCGTCACCGTCGAGGAAGGAGCGAGCGGCGTGGCGAGGGGAGAACGAGATGCGGGTGCTGGTGACCGGGGCGAGCGGACGGCTCGGGCGGGTGGCGCTGCCCCGGCTGCGCGACGAGGGGCACACCGTCCGCGCCGTGAGCCGGCAGCCCCGGAGCGACGCCGGAGTGGAGTGGGTGGCGGCCGACCTCGCCACCGGTGAAGGGCTGGCCGCGGCGGTCGACGGGGTCGATGCGGTGCTGCACCTGGCCTCCTCACCGAACCGGCGCACGCACGAGATCGACGTGCTGGGCACCCGCCGGCTGGTGCTGGCCGCCGGACACGCCGGGGTGGGCCACCTGGCCTACGTCTCGATCGTCGGCGTCGACCGGGTGCCGCTCGGCTACTACCGGCACAAGCTCGAGGCCGAGCAGGTGGTGGCCGCCGGACCGGTGCCGTGGAGCGTCCTGCGGGCGACCCAGTTCCCGGAGTTCCTGGAGGAGTTGCTGCGGGCCGCGAGCCGGCTCGGCCCGGTGCTCGGGGACCGGAAGGTGCTCGCCCAGCCGGTCGACCCCGGCGAGGTGGCGGGACGGCTCGCCGCGATGCTGACCGCCGGTCCGTCGGGCCGGATCGAGGAGTTCGGCGGCCCGGAGGTGCTCCGCTACGACGAGGCGGTCCGCGCCTGGCAGGCGGCCCGGCGGTCCCGCCGCCCGCTGCTGCCGGTGCGGATCCCGGGGCGGCTGGGCCGGGAGTTGCGCGCCGGCGGGCTCACCACCACCGCCACCCCGACCGGCACCCGCACCTGGGCCGACCACCTCGCGGACACGTACGGGGGATCCACCCGGAGATGAAACCTCTTGCGGTTCCGGGCCGCCCTACCGTGGCCGCATGCTGGTCTTCCTCACCACCGTGATCCTGTACGTCTTCGGCTTCGTCTTCCTCTACGGCGTGATCCGGCTCGGGGTCCGGCACGGCATCGAGGACGTGGAGACCCACCGCGTCAACCAGTTGCGGGCCGAGGAGCTGGCGGCCCACCAGGACCGCACGTTCGCCCGCGAGAACGCCTTCCTCACCGGCAGCTGACCCGCGGCCGGTCCAGGATTCGGGCCGGCCGGCACGTCGGTCAGCGGAGCCGTCCGCCGGGTGCGAGGATCGCACCCGTGATGGGGACGCTGAAGACCGAGCCCGCCCGTACCCGCCCGGACCTGCTGGCCGCGCCGGTGGCCGCCGCGATCGAGCGGTGGCCGGACGAGGCTCCCGTGGACGTGGACGACGTGCTGGTCGCCCCGATCGACGCCGAGCTGGCCGACACGGCGGCGTTCTGCGCGGCGTACGAGGTGGGGTTGGACGAGTCGGCCAACTGCGTGGTGGTCGCCGGCAAGCGGGGCGGCGAGACGCGCTACGCGGCCTGCATCGTGCTCGCCACCACCCGGGCCGACGTGAACGGCGTGGTCCGCCGGCTGCTCGACGTGCGGAAGGCGAGCTTCGCGCCGATGGCCGAGGCGGTCGAGCTGACCGGGATGGAGTACGGCGGGATCACCCCGATCGGGCTCCCCGAGGACTGGCCGATCCTGGTCGACTCGCGCGTGATCGCCATGCCGCACGTGATCATCGGGTCGGGCGTACGGCACAGCAAGATCGCGTTGCCCGGGCCGGCGCTCGGCGCGCTGCCCGGGGCAACGGTGGTGGAGGACCTGGCCCGACCGGCCTAGGCCGTCACCCGCATCGATCTTGTTCCACGTGAAACATCACGCTGAGGCCTCGCGCTGCGCCACCTCGTGGAGGGCGGCCAGCAGGGTCTCCGGCTCCTGGGCGCCGGTCACGGCGTACTTCCCGGCGAGCACGAAGGTCGGCACGCTGGAGACGCCGAGCTGGTGCGCGGCGCTCAGGTCGGCGGCCACCTCCCGGCGGCCGAGGTTCGACTCCAGGTACTCGCGCGCCTCGGTCTCGTCCAGGCCGACCTCGCCGGCCAGCTTGACCAGCGCGTCGGTCGACCCGACGTCGACACCGTCCTGGAAGTGCGCCCGGTAGAGCCGCTCGACCACCTCGGCGGCCCGGCCCCGCTCGGTGGCGAACCGGACCAGCCGGTGCGCCTCGAAGGTGTTCGCGGCCACCGCGCGGTCGAAGTGCATGTCGATCCCGGCGCCCTTGGCGACCTGGGTGACGTGGGTGGCCATGCCCTCGGCCTTGTCCCGGCCGCCGAACTTCGCGCCCAGCGCCTCGATGAGCGGCTTCGGCTCGGTCACCGGCGTCGGGTCGAGCTGGAACGGCCGGAACCGGATGCTCACCTCGCCGTCGTACCGCTCCAGAGCCTGCTCCAGACGGCGCTTGCCGATCCAGCACCAGGGGCAGACGACGTCGGCGTAGATCTCGATCTCCATGACCAGCGACAACCCGTCGATCAGGAGATCTGTTCCCGCACCTGGCGCTTCAGCCGGGCCAGGATGGCGGTGCCGCCGCGGATCCGCAGCGGGCTGATCGCCTGGGCCAGGCCCATCCGCTGGTAGAGGTCGTCCGGCACGGCCAGCACGTCCTCGGCGCTCGCCCCGGCCAGCCCCTCGGCGAGGATGCCGGCGAACGCCCGCGTCGTCGGCGCCTCCGGCGGGCAGTCGAAGATGGTGCTCACCGTCTTGTCCGGGTTGACCTCGGCGCGCAGGAAGAAAGCGGTCTGGCACTCCGGGACCTGCTCCAGGTCGCCCCGGTCCACGCCCTCGGGCAGCGGCGGGATCACGTCGGAGAACTCCAGCAGCATCTCCAGCACCACGTCGCGTGGGGCGGCCGCGAACTCGTCGACGATCTCGGCCAGCTTGCTCGGCATCTCGGACATGACCGCCAGGCTACCGCCGTGGACCCGGCGCCCTCCGGGGTCGGCCGGGAGGGCACCGGGTCGGGCGGGTCACATGTTCGGGGCGGCCTCACTGATGTCGCTCAGGGCGGAGTTCGGGTCGAGCTGCATGGCCAGGTCGCCGAGGGAGACGATGCCGACCAGCTTGCGGTCGCTGTCGCAGACCAGCACCCGCCGGATGTTGCGCTCGCGCATCAGCGCGGCCGCCTCGCCCGCCGTGCAGTGCTGCTCGATCATCACCACCTCGCGGGTGACGATCGCACCGATCGTGGTGCTGCCCGGGTCGGCCCGCTCGGCCACCGCCCGCACCACGATGTCGCGGTCGGTCAGCATGCCGGCCAGGGTGGCTCCGTCGGTGACCACGACATCGCCGATGTCCGACTCCTTCATCACCCTGGCCGCCTCGTCCAGGGGAGTCTCCGCGGGCAGGTAGACCACCTGCTTGGTCATCACGTCACTGACCCGGTACATGAGAGCCTCCGAAACACCTTGGTCGATCCGTCTGCGGTACCCCGTGGCGCGTCCGCTACACCCGGTCGCGGCGCGCCCCACGCGCCTCGTCGAGCAGGCGCTCGACCAGGCCGTCCACCGGCAACTCGATCCGCTCGCCGGAGGCCCGGTCGCGCAGCTCGACGTACCCCTCGGCCAGCCGGCGGCCGACCACGACGGCGCGCGGGATGCCGATCAGCTCGGCGTCGGTGAACTTCACCCCGGCCGAGACGTGGGTGCGGTCGTCGACCAGCACCCGCAGGCCGGCCGCGGAGAGGCGCCCGCCGAGCTCCAGCGCCGCGTCGAGCTGCGGACCCTTCCCGGCCGCCACGAGGTGTACGTCGCACGGCGCGACCTCGGCCGGCCACACCAGCCCCCGGTCGTCGTGGTGCTGCTCGGCCACCGACGCGACGGCCCGTGAGACGCCGATGCCGTAGCAGCCCATGGTCGGCCGGACCGGCTTGCCCTCCGGGCCGAGCACGTCGACCGCGAAGGCGTCGGTGAACCGGCGGCCGAGCTGGAAGATGTGCCCCACCTCGATGCCCCGCCGCATGGTCAGCTCGCCGTCGCCGCAGGCCGGGCAGGGGTCGCCCGGGCGCACCTCGGCCGCCTCGATGGTGCCGTCCGGCACGAAGTCCCGCCCGCACACCACGTCGGTGGCGTGCCGGCCCGGCTCGTTCGCCCCGGTCAACCAGGCGGTGCCGGTGACCACGCGCGGGTCGACCAGGTAGCGGACCCCGTGCTTGGCCAGGATCTGCGGCCCGAGGTAGCCGCGGACCAGCTCCGGATGCGCCGCCCAGTCCTCGAAGACCGCCACCGTGGCCGGGTGCAGCGCCGCCTCGACCCGCTTCAGGTCCACCTCGCGGTCCCCGGGCAGCCCAATCACCAGCAGATCCGCCTGCTCGGCGCCGGGCCGGCGCACGGCCAGCACGACGTTCTTCAAGGTGTCGGCGGCGGTCCAGTCGGTCCGGCCGGCGAGCGCGCGGGCGTTCGCCAGGTCGACCAGCGACGCGATGGTCGGCGTCTCCGGGGTGTCGTGCACCGCCACGGCCGGGTGGGCCTCGGGGTCGCCGGCCGCCGGCGCGCGGGTCACCACGGCCTCCGTGTTGGCCGCGTAGTCGCAGGCGGTGCAGCCGACATAGGTGTCCTCGCCCACCGGCGTGGCGGCCAGGAACTCCTCCGACGCCGAGCCCCCCATGGCCCCGGACATCGCGTGCACCACGGTGAAATCCAGCCCGAGCCGGGTGAAGATCCGCTGGTACGCGTCGCGGTGCCGGTCGTACGCCTTCTGGAGCCCGGCCTCGTCCAGGTCGAACGAGTAGGCGTCCTTCATGAGGAACTCGCGCCCGCGCAGCAGGCCCGCCCGCGGCCGGGCCTCGTCGCGGAACTTGGTCTGGATCTGGAACAGCGTCACCGGGAAATCCCGGTAGGAGCTGAACAGGTCCTTCACCAGCAGCGCGGCCATCTCCTCGTGGGTCGGGGCGAGCAGGTGCTCGGCGCCCTTCCGGTCCTCGAGGGTGAAGATGTCGTCGCCGTACTCCGCCCACCGCCCGCTGGTCCGGTACGGCTCGGCCGGGAGCAGCGCCGGGAAGTGCACCTCCTGGTCGCCGATCGCCGCCATCTCCGCGCGGACGATCTCGGTGACCCGGTCCAGCACCAGCTTGCCCAGCGGCAGCCAGGTGTAGCCGCCCGGTGCGGCGCGACGGACGTAGCCGGCGCGGAGCAGCAGCCGGTGGCTCGGCACCTCCGCGTCGGCCGGGTCCTCGCGCAGGGTCCGGAGCAGCAGGGTCGACATGCGCAGCAGCATTGAGGCAGCGTACGGCGGCGGGGATCGGCAGGCGATCATATTCGCCGCCGTGTGGGTAGTAGAGGGGTATGGATGAGAGGCCCCGGCTGACGATGACGACGACCGTGCTGGACGCGCCCGACGCGCGGCAACTGGCCGGCTTCTACGAACGGCTGCTCGGGTGGGCACGGGAAGAGGACGAGCCGGACTGGGTCGTCCTGGCCGCATCCGGGGGCGGCGCCGGGCTGGCGTTCCAGACCGAGCCCGCGTACGTGCGCCCGGTCTGGCCCGCGGGCCCCGGCGAGCCGCAGATGATGGCGCACCTCGACATCAAGGTCGACGACCTCGACGCGGCGTCGGCGTACGCGGTGTCCCTGGGCGCCACGGTCGCGGACTTCCAACCCCAGGACGACGTCCGGGTGCACCTGGACCCGGCCGGCCACCCGTTCTGCCTGTACCTCTGAACCGCGGCGAACGGCCTACGCTGCCGTCATGACCACGACGCCGTCGGCCCGCGCGGTCAGCCAGTACGCGACGACGACCGGCAACCTCACGGCCCGGATCGCGCTGCACGACCACGGCACGAACCCGCAGGGCTGGTTCGCCTGGCTCGACGAGCGGTTGCCGCTGGCCGGCGACGTCCTCGAAGTGGGCGCCGGCACGGGGAAGCTGTGGAGTCAGGTGGACCACCGCGGGCGCGGGCTCCGGCTCACCCTCACCGACTTCTCGGCGGCGATGTGCGTGCGGTTACGCGACGTCCCCGGTGCCCGGGTCGAACGGTGCGACGCCAGCCGGCTGCCGTTCGCCGACGCCAGCTTCGACACCGTCGTCGCCAACCACATGCTCTACCACCTGGACGATCCGGCCGCCGCGCTGCGCGAGTTCGCCCGGGTCCTCCGCCCCGGCGGCCGGCTCGCCGCCGCCCTCAACGGCAGTGACCACCTCGCGGAACTCAACGCCCTCGCGGTGGCCGTCGGCCGCCCCGATCTGGCGCTCGGCTTCCACCAGAACGACGTCACAGCCGAGACCGGACCGGGGTACGTGGCTCGCACCTTCACCGGCGTCACGGTCGAGCGCTATCCGTGCGACCTGGACGTGCCCACCGTGGAGCCCGTCCTCGCCTACCTCGCCAGCATGGCCGAGGAGCCACTAACGCCCGCGCAGCGGTCAGCCGCGGGCGACCTGGTCCAGGCCCGGATCGACGCCGAAGGCAGCTTCCGCGTGCGCAAGCACACGGTGCTGATCACCGCCTCTCGATCTGGCTGATAGCAGCGCGGGCTTCCGATCGGTGCGGCGCCGCCGAGTGGAACGCCATGGAGGTCACCGGCGCGTTTTGACCTCCATGGCGCTCCACCGACGGACGATCGCCCGTCCCGGCGCGCTCGGGCCGGTGGTCCGCCCCTCAGGCGGTCCCGGTCAGCGGAGAACGGTGATCGCCCGGTCCGCGACGACGTGCTTCCAGGGCACGATCACCACGACCCCGTCGCGCTCCATGACCTTGGCCGACTCGCCCTCGAAGCCGGCCGAGAGCGGCCCCTCCGCCACCACGCTGACCTTGCCGGTGGCCGGGTCGATGCGGACCAGGCGCGGCGGGAGCTTCTTCCGGTCGCCGGCCTCCCAGGCGAGCACGCCCTGCTCGTCCTGGCGGATCAGCTGGACCTTGCTGCCGCTGTGGCCGGAGGAGATCCAGCGCTTCTTGCCGGTGGCCAGGTCGATCGCGACGATCTGGTTGGCCGACCGCCCGGTGCCCGGCACCGGCTTGGGGAAGGTCGGGTAGTAGAGGGTGTCGTCGCTGACGAGGCACTCGTAGATCGCCGGACCGTCGATCGCGTTGGACCGGTTCGGCGGCACGTCCCACAGCTCGACGCCGTCGATCGGGTCGGTGAAGGAGGCCACCTCCTTGCCGGTCCGCGGGTCCCGGATCGTGTACGCGTCATGCCCGAGCCCCGGCAGGCCCACCGGCGGCTGCACGCCCAGCACACCGTCGATGAGCTTCGACTCGGGCAGCCGCTGCCGCCAGCGCACCTTGCCGGTGGCCGGGTCGAGGGCATCCACCTCGCCGCCGCGCGGACAGCCGTAGGTGACCACCACCAGCTCGTCGGCGGCCCGCATGTCCTTGAACCCGCAGTCCCGCCCCGGCAGCAGCTTCTTGCCGGTGGTGCGCCAGAGCTGTTTCCCGCTGGCGAGCGACAGCCCGATCATGGTGTCCTCGGAGCGGACGATCACCTGCTGACCGGCGACCGACAGGTCCGGCGCGGTCAGGGTGTCGCGCCCCTCGATGACCGGCGCGGGGAACCTGGCCTGCCAGGTCACCTTGCCGCTGTTCAGGTCGACCCCGGCGACGGTGTTGCAGGACTTGTCGGAGCCGACCGCGACCGCACCCCGCCCGTCGGTCACGGCCTGGGCCGCGACGCAGACCGAGGTTCCGTCGGGCGCGGGGGCACCCCAGGCCTGCCCGCCGTCGGAGAGCCGGTAGGCGAGCACCCCGTCCGCCTGCGCCCGAACCACGTTGTCGCCGACCAGCCAGGCGCCGAACATGTCCTCCTGGTCGAACGCGGTGAGCCCGGTCATGCTCTGCCGCTCGGGGAAGTCCAGCACCCAGGCGGTCTTCAGATCGCCGTCCCCGCCGGAGCCTCCGCCGATCAACCGGGAGACGCCGTAGGCGGTGCCGGCGCCGACGGCCAGCACGGCCACCAGGCCGCCGGCCAGCAGCAGCGCGAGACGTCCGCGCCGCTTGGGCGTCGCCGGGGGGCTACCGCCCGGCCCGGCCCAGCCGCTCGGCGGGTACGCGCCCTGCCCCGCCACCGGGTACGTCGGCTGCCCGGCCGCCGGGTAGGGCGACTGTCCGGCCACCTGATACGGCGGCTGCCCGGCCACCGGGTGCGGCGGCTGGCCGCCCACCGGGTAGGACGCCGGCTGGCCGGTCACCGGGTGCGGCGGCTGCGGCATTCCGGGGTACGGGACCTGTGGCGGTCCGGCCTGCGGCAGGCCCGGATGCGGCACGCTCGGCTGTGGCGGCTGCGGTGCCGTCGACTGCGGAGCCGGCGCAACCGGCGGCGCGAACGGCGCGCCGGGCTGCGGC
Source organism: Micromonospora sp. NPDC005707 (assembly GCF_040631005.1). Lineage (NCBI taxonomy): Bacteria > Bacillati > Actinomycetota > Actinomycetes > Micromonosporales > Micromonosporaceae > Micromonospora > Micromonospora sp. NPDC005707. The sequence goes on along the minus strand of NZ_JBEXYR010000008.1, from coordinate 207,119 downwards.
GGGATCGACGGCTGAGGTGCTGTGGCCGGCTGCTGCGGCCACGGCTGCTGCGGCGCGGCTGGCCAGCCGCCGGATGCCGCGGGCTGGTCCGCGGGGACCTGTGGGTTCGTCATCTCGTTCGCTCCGTTCCCGCTCAGCGCGCCTGGGCCCGCACGTACGCCGCCCAACCCGTCTGGAACTGGGCCAGCGGGACGCCGAGCACCTGCCGGCTGGCCTGGTCGGCGGTGGCGCCCTGGTAGCGGGCGGTCACGAACTGGAACAGCTTCTGCTCGCCGTACTTCTCCGCGAGGTGGGTCATGGCCGCGTGCCCGAGCCAGTAGTGGAAGCTGGTCCGCCCCGAGAGGTCCCAGTCGGCGTTGCCCGGCAGCGTGCCCTCCCAGTCGCCGGAGCGGACGATCGACCGTGCCTGCGGGGTGCGGCCGCTGGACCGCAGCGGCTCACCCCGGTGGGCCAGGTACTCGGCGAAGCCCTCCACGATCCAGTTCTCGATGCCGTCGAAGAAGTCCTGCTTGTCGGCGTCCTCCAGGCTGGCGACCAGGGAGTGGCCCACCTCGTGCCGGAAGATCTCCCGGGGCCCCCGGGTGTTGCCGGCGGCGAAGAACGACCGGTCGGCCACGTCGATCACGATGCGGCTGCCGCCGATGTCAATGTCCTGCTTCCGGTCCGCGGAGATCATGCCGATCGAGACGCCGGCCTCGGTGGTCTTCTCCTTGTTGATCCGGTAGAGCGAGCCCAGGTCCTGCTTGCCCTTGACCAGGCTGATGACGAAGCCCTTCGGGATGTCCGCGGTGACCCCGCCGGCCCGCCACGCGGCGAAGTCGTCGGCCACCGCCGCCTCGGCGGCCGGTGCGTACCGCTTCGCCTCGGCGGCCAGCGCGGCGTCGGTGATGACCAGGGTGTGCGCGGTGCGCTCGACGTGGATCTCGCGCCACTTGTCCCAGGGGCCGGGGTAGTAGACCGTCTTCGAGCTGCCCAGCGCGGCGGGCGCCCCGGTGACCGCGGTGACCTTGAGCGGGGCGCCCTGGCCCTCCCGGACGACGGTCCAGCGGTACCACTCGGCGACCGGGGTGAGGTCGTACCCCTCGAACTGGTGCACGAAGGAGACGTCGAGCTGGAAGCTGACGCCGCGGCCGAAGCTGTCGGTGGTCCGCCCCTGCTGGGCGACGGTGCGGTACTGGCCGACCGCCAGCGGCAGCTTGCCCAGGTTGGCGAAGAGCCGGGTCTGCCCGGCGACCAGGTCCTTGCGGGCCGGGTCGAAGGGGGCCAGGTAGCCCTTCAGGTCCTTGTCGGCGAGGGCCTTGCTGTGCCGGGCCAGCAGCTCGTCCAGCTCCTGCTGGGTGACGGTCACCCCGTTGGCCGCGGCGGCGGCCTTCGGGGCCGCGTCCTCGCCGCGCTCGCTCAGCCCGACGCCCACGCCGATCGCCGTGCCGGCGCAGAGGGTCAGCACCAGCGCCCCGACGCCCAGCCCGATCCAGAGGCCGCGCCGCGACTTCGGCTGCGGCGGCGGGGCCGGCGGGTACGGCCCGAAGCCCGGCTGCCCCGGCCCACCGGGGTACGCCCCGAAGCCCGGCTGGCCCGGCCCGCCCGGCGGCCCGTAGCCGGGCGCGGCGGGGAAGGCCGGCGGTGCGACCGGGTACGCCTGGCCCGGCGGTGGGACCGGGTACGCCTGGCCCGGCGGGTGCGGCTGACCGTCGGCCGGGAAGGCGGCCGGGTGTCCCTGGGTCATGCGTTCCTCGTTCGCGCCGTCGCTGACCAGCCGCAGCGGCGGGTGCCTCCCACCTTCGGACCGGATGACGGGCAACATCATCCCCGGTCCGGCGGACGGATTCTGCCCCGGACCCACCAAGCGGGACATTTGTCCTGATGACTCTGCTCACGCTCGCCGCCGATGACCTCCGCCACGTCCGCGCAGGGGGCGGGCGGCGGGAGCCCGTTCGGTGCGAGACTGGCCGACGCAGCTCTGCCGGGTCAGGCAGCTCTGCCGGGTCGGTCAGAGGGAGGCGCAGTGCGCTGGCGCAACTTCGTGGCGGTGGGCGACAGCTTCACCGAGGGTATGGACGACGCCTACCCGGACGGCACCTACCGGGGCTGGGCCGACCTGGTCGCCACCCGGCTCGCCGCCGAGGCCGGCCCCGACTTCGGTTACGCCAACCTGGCCATCCGGGGCCGGCTGTTCCCGAACATCGTGGCCGAGCAGGTGCCGGCCGCCCTGGCCATGAAGCCCGATCTGATCAGCTTCGCGGCCGGCGGCAACGACGTGCTGCGCCGTACCTTCGATCCGGACGCCTTCGTGCCCCGCTTCGACGAGGTGATCGCCCGGCTGCGCGCCGGAGGCGCCGACGTGGTGCTGTTCCGGTTCGCCGACGTGATGGCCCGGCTGCCCGGCCAGCGGCTGGTGGCCCCCCGGGTGAACCTGCTCAACCGGGTGGTCGGCGAGGTCGCCGAGCGGCACGGTGCCACCCTGGTCGACCTGTACGCCGACGACACCTACCTCAACCCGCTGCTCTGGAGCACCGACCGCCTGCACCTGTCGGCGGCCGGGCACCGGCGGGTGGCCGGGCAGGTGCTCGCCGCGCTCGGCGTGGCGTGTGACGAGGATTGGCTGCTGGTGCCGCCGCATCCGGCGCCCACGCCCTGGCTTGCCGCCCGGGCCGCCGACCTGCGCTGGGCCGGCCGGCACCTGGCCCCGTGGATCAAGCGCCGGCTGACCGGCCGCTCCTCCGGCGACCTCGTCACCGCCAAGCGGCCGGTGCTCGGGCCGATCACTCTCGACTGACGGGTGCGGACCCTGCACGCCGCGCACCTGCTGCGGCTCACCCTCGACGACGAGCCCCGGCCGGGTCACGCCGTGCTGGTGAGCGGCGACCGGGTCGAGGCGGTCGCGCCGCTGGACGAGTTGACCGGGGCGTACCCCGGGGTGCGGCTGCGCCGGTGGGCCGCCGTGCTCGGGCCGGCGCTGGTGCACGACGGGCCGCTGCCGCCCGCGCCGACCCCACGCGAGCGGGTGCACGCCCTGTTCCGGCGGGGAGCCGCCGCGGTGCTCGCCGACCACGTCACCGATCCGGCGCTGCGGGCCGCCGCCGCGCGCAACGAGGTGGCGGTGCTCGCCACCGCCCGGCCGCCGGCGCTGGTGGTCGGCGGCCGGGCCGACCTGGCGGTCTTCGCGGCCGACGGTTCCTGCCTGGCCACGGTGGTCGCCGGCCGGCTGGTGCACCGCCGCGCCTGACCGGTGTTCGCCCCACCACACGGGATGGCCGGTCGCGGTGCGGTGATCCGGCGTACCTTGGGGCTCATGCCTGTGCCGAGCGATCCGAACCCGCACCTCCAGTCCTACGCCGACCCGCAGCGTCTGGTCACCACGGAGTGGCTGGCCGAGCACCTGGGGGACGAGGGCCTCGTGGTGGTCGAGTCCGACGAGGACGTGCTCCTCTACGACACCGGCCACATCCCCGGCGCGGTGAAGGTCGACTGGCACACCGAGCTGAACGACCAGGTGACCCGCGACTACCTGGACGCGAAGAGCTTCGCGGAGCTGTGCGCCGCCAAGGGCATCGGCCGCGGCGACACGGTGGTCTTCTACGGCGACAACTTCAACTGGTGGGCCGCGTACGCGCTCTGGGTGTTCGCGCTCTTCGGCCACGCCGACGTCCGGCTGCTCGACGGTGGCCGGCAGAAGTGGGTGGCCGAGGGACGCGAGATGTCGAAGGACGCGGTGACCCGGCCGCGCGCCGACTACCCGGTGCCGGACCGGAACGACGCGCCGATCCGGGCGTTCCGCGACGAGGTGATGGCGCACGTGACCGCCGGCCGGCCGCTGGTCGACGTGCGGTCGCCGGGTGAGTACACCGGCGAGATGCTGCACATGGCGGCCTACCCGCAGGAGGGCGCGCTGCGCGGCGGGCACATCCCGGGCGCGGTGAGCAAGCCGTGGAAGGCCGCCGCGAACGACGACGGCACCTTCAAGGCGGTGGACGAGCTGCGTGCGATCTACGTCGACCAGCTCGGGCTGAGCCCGTCCGACGACGTGGTGGCCTACTGCCGGATCGGCGAGCGGTCCAGCCACACCTGGTTCGTGCTGCACCACCTGCTCGGGTTCCCGCGGGTCCGCAACTACGACGGCTCGTGGACCGAGTGGGGCAACCTGGTCCGGGCCCCCGTCGTGCAGGGCGAGGAGCCGGGCAGCTTCTCCGGTTAGGCCGGTCGGCCGGTCAGGTAGCGCTGGAGGGTCGGGGCGACCCAGGCGACCACGTCCTCCGGCGTCATCTCCACCACCGGCGGCAGCCGGACGATATAGCGGGTGAAGGCCAGGCCGAGGGTCTGACTGGCCACCAGGCCGGCCCGGCGGGCGGTGGTCGCCGGGTCGGTGCCGAACCCGGCCACCGCCGCGGCGAGCTGGTCGGCGAAGAGCAGGCGCATCCGCTCGGCCGCTCCCGGGTTGGTGCTGGCGGCCCGGAGCAGCGCCGCGAGGGTCTCGTCCCCCTCCCACCGGGCGAGGAAGTGGCGCACCAGCGTCTCGCCGAGCCGGTCCGGCGGCACGGCGGCCAGGTCGGGCAGGCGCAGGTCGAACTCGGCCGCCGCGGCGAACAGCCCTTCCTTGCTGCCGTAGTAGCGCATCACCATGGACGGGTCGATATGCGCGTCGGCGGCGATGGCCCGGATGGTGGCGCGCTCGTAGCCGTCGGCGGCGAAGCGTTCGCGGGCTGCGCGCAGGATGGCTGCGCGGGTGGCGTCCGAGCGGCGGGCGCGGGGTGCCGTGTCGGTCATGCCCACAACTGTAGGCCAACAAGCGTTGACATCGAAACCGACGCGCGCCTACCGTTGTCAACACCTGTTGGCAAACAGTTGTTGGCAACCCTGGAGGTGGGCCATGCTGCCCGAGCGCACCGACGTCCTCGTGGTGGGGGCCGGGCCGACCGGCCTGGCCGTCGCCGCAACCCTGGCCGGGCACGGCGTGACCGCGACCGTGGTGGACCGGCTCGCCACCCCGCCGGTCACCTCGCGGGCGGCCGTGGTGCACGCCGGCACCCTGGAGGTGCTGGACCGGATCGGCGTCGCCGCCCCGCTGGCCGCCCGCGGGCTGCCGTCGACCCGGTTCACCGTCCGCGACCGCGACCGGGTGCTGCTCACCGTCCCCTTCGACCGGTTGCCGTCCCGCTACCCGTACGCGCTGCTCGTCTCCCAGGCCGAGACCGAGGCGGTGCTCGCCGACCGGCTCACCGCCCTCGGCGGCCGGGTGCTCCGGCCGTACGAGCTGACCGGCCTCGACCTCGACGGCGCCGGCGCCACCGCCACGTTCGCGGGCGGCGAGACGGTCCGGGCCCGGTGGGTGGTCGGCGCCGACGGCATGCGCAGCCCGGTCCGCGAACTGGCCGGCATCGACTTCGGCGGGCCGGCCGACCCCGGCGAGTCGTTCCTGCTCGCGGACGTCCGGGTGGACAGCACGCTGCCCCGCGATCAGGTCAACCTCTTCCTGGCCCGGCAGGGTCCACTGGTCTGGGCGCCGCTGCCCGGCGGACTGGTCCGGCTGGTCGCCGCGGTGGCCGACGCGCCGCCCGAGCCGGGGGCGCGGCACTTCCAGGCGCTGCTCGACGAGCGGGGGCCGGCCCGGCGCCCGGACCGGGTCACCGACGTGTGCTGGAGTTCCCGGTTCCGGATCCACCACCGGATCGCCGGCAGCTACCGGTCCGGCCCGGTGCTGCTCGCCGGGGACGCGGCGCACGTGCACAGCCCGGCCGGCGGGCAGGGGATGAACCTCGGGCTGCGCGACGCGATCGCCCTCGGCGACACGCTCGCCGCCGTGCTCGCCGGGGCCCCCGACACGCTCCTCGACGGGTACGCCGCCGCCCGCCGGCCGCTCGCCGAGGAGGTGCTGGGCTTCGCCGCCGGGCTCACCCGGCTCACCGCCGTCCCGCCGGCCGCCCGCCCGCTGCGCGACCTGCTGCTCCGGGCCGCCTCCGGGCTGCACCCGGTCCGGCAGCGGCTCGCCGTGCGGCTCGCCGGGTTCGAGCCGGCCGGCCGGTGACCCGGCTCAGGCGGTCCCGCGCAGCGTTCCCCACGCGCCGGCCGTGACCAGGGCGAACACGACCGCCGCCGCGCCGACCACCGGGCCCACCCCGTACGCCTCGCCGGCGAACCCGGCCAGCGCCGCCCCGAGCGGTGCGGCGGCCAGGCCGACCACGCGCTGCGCCGCGCCGACCCGCCCGAGCAGGTCCCGCGGCACGTGCCCCTGCCCGTACGCGGACCACAGGCTGTTCCAGATCGTGGTGCCCGCCGCGAACACGGCCAGCGCCACGCCCCCGGTCAGCGGGTTGCGGGCCAGGGCGAACCCGGCCAGCGCCACGGTCTGCCCGAGCAGCACCGCGCGCAGCGCGGGCAGCGTGCCGAACCGGGTCGCCACCCGCCCGGCGACCAGCGCCCCGAGCAGCCCACCGACCACCACTCCCGCCGCGAACAGCCCGTAGCCCTGCGGCGGCACCCGCAGCGCCCCGAGGGCGTAGAGCACCAGGACCGCCATCAGACCGCTGATCGCCAGGTTCGACCCGGCCGAGGCGACGGCGATCCCCCACAGCACCCGGTCCCGGCGCACCCACCGCATGCCGGCCCACGCCTCCTGCCACACGCCGGGCCCGGCCGGCCGGGGCGGTGCCGCCGGCAGCGGGCGGAGGGCGAGGACGAGGGCGGCGGCCAGGGCGAAGGTGAGCGCGTCCACGGCGAACGGGAGCGACGCGGCCAGGGCGAAGAGGACGCCGGCCAGCGGGGTGCCGAGGAGCCCGCCGGCCACCGCCGTGCCCGCCTGGAGCCGGCCGTTGGCGGTGGGCAGCGCCGCCGGCGACACCAGCGACGGGAGCAGCGCGAAGGCGGACGCGTCGAAGAGCGTGCCCAGGGTGGCGAGCAGGAACGCCGCGGCGGCCAGCGCGGCGACCCCGGCCCGGCCGGAGGCGACAAGCCCGGCCAGCGCGGCCACCACCACGGCCCGGGCCCCGTCCACCGCCGCCATCGTGCGGCGCCGGTCCCACCGGTCGGCGTACGCGCCGCCGAGCAGCCCGAACAGCAGCGGTGGGAGCTGCCCCGCCACGGTCACCGCGGCGATCGCCCGGGGGTCGCGGGTGAGCGCGGCGGCCAGCAGGGCAAGGGCCGGCGTACGCAGGGCGTCGCCGAACCGGGACGAGACGGCGGCGGACCAGAGCAGCCGGTAGTCCCGGCCGAGCGCGGTGGCGGTAGCGGTCATGCCGAGGGACCCTGCGGCCTGAACCGGGTCGAGGGTCAAGCGGCGGCGGGTGTGAGGCGACCGACGGGTAACCGAGGCTCCACCAGCTTGGGCGCGCGGACTAGGCTGGCCCGGTGGCGGTGGAACAGCAGGCGCGGGGCGCGGCGAACGGCGCGACGGGTGCGGGCCGGCGCCGGTCCCGGCGCGACGAGATCCTGGAGATCGCGGTCGGGCTCTTCGCGGCGCGCGGCTACCACGGTGTGTCGATGGACGACATCGGCGCCGCCGCCGGCGTCACCGGCCCGGCGCTCTACCACCACTTCGCCGGCAAGGAGGCGATGCTGGTCGCCGCGCTGATCCCGGTCAGCGAGGGGCTGCTCGCCGGTGGGAAGGAACGGGCCGCCAACCACCCCGACGACCCGCGCGGCACGCTGGAGTCGCTGATCGACTTCCACGTCGACTTCGCGCTGGCCAACCCGGCGGTGATCGCCCTGCACCTGCACGAGCTGGACCGCCTCCCGGACGAGCCGCGCCGCCGGATCCGCCGGCTCCAGCGGATGTACGTCGAGGAGTGGGTCGTCGTGCTGACCGCCCTGCACCCCGGGCTGCCGGACGGCGAGGCACGGGTGCTCGCGCACGCCGCGTTCGGCCTCATGAACTCCACCCCGTTCCTCGGCGGGGAGGTGGACCGCCGCCGCCGGGCCGAGCTGCTGCGCGGTGCGACGCTGGCCGCGCTCCTCGCCCCCACGGACCCGGCCTGACGCCCGACGTGCCTTAACGTCCGTTAAGCACGCGCGCCGTCCGCGTGTTATGAAGGGGCCCCTGCTATGCAAGAGGCGTCAAGAAGGGACCCTTCCTTGTTCGAATCGCTGTTGGTGGCCAACCGTGGCGAGATCGCGCGCCGGATCATCCGCACCACGAGGAAGCTCGGGATCCGCGCGATCGCGGTGCACTCGGAGGCCGACGCCGGGCTGCCCTTCGTGACCGAGGCCGACGAGGCGGTGTGCGTCGGCCCGGCCAATCCCGCGCTCAGCTACCGCAACGTCGAGGCGATCCTCGCCGCCGCGCGGGACACCGGCGCCCAGGCCATCCACCCCGGCTACGGCTTCCTGTCGGAGAACGCGGACTTCGCCCGTACCGTCGAGGCCGGCGGCCTGATCTGGGTCGGGCCCGGCGCGGACGCGATCACCGCGATGGGCGACAAGATCAACGCCCGGAACCTGATGGCGGCGGCCGGGGTGCCGGTGGCGCCCGGCACCACCGAGCCGGCGGCCGACCTGGCCGCGGCGGTCAGCGCCGCCGCGGAGATCGGCTACCCGGTGATGGTCAAGGCCGCGGCCGGTGGCGGCGGCATGGGCATGGGCGTGGCGACCGACGAGGCCGGGCTGCGCACCGAGTACGACAAGGTCCGCTCGTTCGCCGAGCGGATGTTCGGCGACGGCTCGGTGCTGATCGAGCGGTACTTCCCCCGGGTACGCCACGTCGAGGTGCAGATCCTCGGCCTGGCCGACGGCCGGGTGGTGGCCCTCGGTGAGCGCGAGTGCTCGGTGCAGCGGCGCAACCAGAAGCTGGTCGAGGAGTCCCCGTCCCCGGCGGTCTCGCCCGAGCTGCGTGAGCGGATCCTCGCGGCGGCCGTGCGGGCGGGCGAGGCGGTCAGCTACCGCAACGCGGGCACCGTGGAGTGCCTCCTCGATCCCACCACCGGTGAGTTCTTCTTCCTGGAGATGAACACGCGGCTGCAGGTCGAGCACCCGGTCACCGAGTACGTCTACGGCGTCGACCTGGTCGAGGAGCAGTTGCGGGTGGCGGCCGGCCTGGCACCGACCTTCGACCCGGACGCGCTCGCGCCGCGCGGGCACGCCATCGAGCTGCGGATCAACGCCGAGGACCCGAAGCGCTTCCTGCCCGGCCCGGGCGCGATCAGCACCTGGAACGAGCCCGCCGGCGAGGGCGTACGCGTCGACTCCGGCTACGTCGCCGGCAACACGGTCACCCCGTTCTACGACAGCCTGATGGCCAAGCTGATCGTCAGCGGCGCGATCCGGGACGAAGCGGTCGCGCGGGCGAGGGCGGCGGTGGCCCAGTTCGAGATCGCCGGCCCGAAGAACAACCTCCCGTTCTTCGCCGAGCTGCTGGAGAACCCGGAGTTCCTCTCCGGCGACTACGACACCGGCATCGTCTCCCGCATGCGCTGACCCCGCCGCCCTCTCCGGGTTGATCATGAAGTTAGCGGCGACAAATCGGGCAGAATTTGCCGCTAACTTCATGATCGCCGGCGGGGGCCGGCCGGGTGGGATGCTGGACTTCGACCCATCACGTAACACCGTCACAGTGAGGTGACCCCTTATGGCGGAACTGCCGGACTTCGTCTCCATCCGGGAGGTCGGGCCGCGGGACGGGCTCCAGAACGAGGAGCCGATCCCCACCGACGCCAAGGTGCGGCTGCTCGACGCGCTCTCCGGCACCGGCGTGCGGCGGATCGAGGCCGTCTCGTTCGTGCACCCGAAGGCGATCCCGCAGATGGCCGACGCCGACGAGGTGTGGCAGCGGGCCGCGAAGGCCGACGGGGTGCGCTATTCCGCGCTGGTGCCGAACACCCGCGGCGCGCAGCGCGCCCTCGCCGCCGGCTTCACCGAGATCGAGGTGGTGGTCTCGGCCAGCGACACCCACAACCGACGCAACGTCAACCGGTCCACCGAGGAGTCGCTCGACGACATCGCCGAGCTGATCGACCTGCTGCACGGCGCGGGCGCGACCGCCGAGGTGATCGTGGCGACGAGCTTCGGCTGCCCGTACGAGGGTGACGTCGACCCGAAGCGGGTGGCCGGCATCGTCGACCGGGTCGTCCGGGACGGCGCCGACCGGGTGGCCTTCGGCGACACCACCGGCATGGGGACGCCCCGGCGGGTCCGCGAACTGGTCACCGCGGTCCGCGACCGCAACGCCCACCTGCCGGTGCTCCTGCACTTCCACAACACCCGGGGCACCGCCCTGGCCAACATGCTCACCGCCATGGAGCTGGGCATCACCGAGTTCGACGCCAGCGTGGGCGGCCTCGGCGGCTGCCCGTACGCCCCGGGCGCCAGCGGCAACCTGGCCACCGAGGAGGCCGTGCACATGCTGCACGACATGGGCATCGACACCGGCATCGACCTGGCCGCCCTCATCGAGGCGGCCGAGCTGGCCGAGCACCTGGTCGGCAAGAAGCTCCCGTCCGGCGTCCTCCGCGCCGGCCCCCGCACCCGCCTGACCCCAATCCCCTCCTGACCCCCCCCGACCCTCCGCCCCGCCCCCCACGGGCCAGGGGCGTTGATCATGAAGTTATTGCCACGACACGCCGCGGCGGAGGGCAATAACTTCATGATCACCGGGGCGGCGGGGCGGGGTCGGCGGTGGGCGCCGGGTGTGCGCAAGGCGGGTAGGTCGCCGGAGGGGGCGGGAATGCGCTAGCCTAACGATCGTTCAGGTCGGTCGGTGCGCTCACGAGGCGGCCGGTGGCAATGGGAGTCGGCGTGACGCTCGACGGTGAGGCTTTGGAGCAGCTGCGCAAGCGCGCCCGGGCCGGCGGTGCGGACAAGTACCACGCGGCGAACGCCGCGAAGGGCAAGCTCTTCGCCCGCGAGCGGGTCGCGTACCTGGTCGACGAGGGGTCCTTCGTCGAGGACGGGCTCTACGCCAACGCGATGGCCGAGGGCCTGCCCGCCGACGGCGTCGTCACGGGCACGGCCACCATCGACGGCCGGCCGGTCTGCCTCATGGCGAACGACTCCACGGTGAAGGCCGGCAGCTGGGGCGCCCGGACCGTCGAGAAGATCATCCGGATCATCGAGCGGGCCTATTCGACAAGCGTCCCGATGGTCTACCTGGTCGACTCGGCCGGCGCCCGGATCACCGACCAGGTCGACCTCTTCCCCGGCCGGCGGGGCGCCGGCAAGATCTTCTGGAACCAGGTCCGCGCGTCCGGCGCCATCCCGCAGGTCTGCGCCCTGTTCGGGCCGAGCGCGGCGGGTGGGGCCTACATCCCGGCGTTCTGCGACGTGGTGGCCATGGTCGACGGCAACGCCAGCATGTACCTCGGCTCGGACCGGATGGTCGAGATGGTCACCGGCGAGAAGACCACGCTGGAGGCGATGGGCGGGGCCAAGGTGCACTGCGCCGAGTCCGGCGTGGGTCACTTCCTCTGCAAGACCGAGAACGACGCGCTCGACGTGGTGCGGACCTACCTGTCCTACCTGCCGTCGAACTGGCAGCAGGAGCCGCCGGCCGCCGAGGCCGTGGACGCGCCGGAGAAGGCCGACCTGGCCGCGCTGGTCCCGGCCAGCGAGCGGCAGGCGTTCGACATGCGCCGGTACGTGAAGGGCCTGCTCGACGAGGGCAGCTTCTTCGAGATCCAGGCGCTCTGGGCCAAGGAGCTGACCATCGGCTTCGGCCGGCTGAACGGCGAGGTCGTCGGCGTGGTCGGCAACAACTCGATGTTCAAGGGCGGCGTGCTCTTCGTCGACTCGGCCGACAAGGCGACCCGGTTCGTGCAGCTCTGCGACGCGTTCAACGTGCCGCTGCTGTTCCTGTCCGACGTGCCCGGGTTCATGGTCGGCAGCGCGGTGGAGAAGCAGGGCATCATCCGGCACGGCGCCAAGATGATCACCGCGATCTCCGAGGCGACCGTACCCAAGATCTGTGTGGTGGTCCGCAAGGCGTACGGCGCCGGCCTCTACGCGATGGCCGGCCCCGGTTTCGAGCCGGACGCGACGATCGCGCTGCCCACCGCGAAGATCGCGGTGATGGGGGCGGAGGCCGCGGTCAACGCCGTCTACGCCAACAAGATCGCCGCGATCGAGGACGAGGCCGAGCGGGCCGCGTTCGTCGCCGCGAAGCGCGAGGAGTACGAGCGCGACATCGACATCGTCCGGCTCGCCAGTGAGCTGGTGGTGGACGCCGTCGTCGAGCCGCACGAGCTGCGCGCCGAACTGGTCCGCCGGTTCGCCGCCGCGCGCGGCAAGGAGCGGCACTTCGCGAAGCGCCGGCACGGCGTCACCCCGGTCTGATCCACCCGGACCCGCACCACCCGACCCGGCGCCACGAGCGCTCGGCGGCCCGTCCACAGAGGCATCCCATCAGGAGGATCAGATGGACTTCCGGCTCAGCGAGGAACAAGAGGCGCTGCGGGAGAGCGTGCGGGACTTCGCCCGCGAGGTGGTCGCCCCGGCCATCGCCGAGCACTACGAGCAGCACACCTTCCCGTACGAGATCATCCGCCAGATGGGCAAGATGGGCCTGTTCGGCCTGCCCTTCCCCGAGGAGCACGGCGGCATGGGCGGCGACTACTTCGCGCTCTGCCTGGCCCTGGAGGAGCTGGCCCGGGTCGACTCCAGCGTGGCCATCACCCTGGAGGCGGCGGTCTCGCTCGGCGCGATGCCGATCCACCGCTTCGGCACCGACGAGCAGAAGGCCCGGTGGCTGCCGAAGCTGCTCAGCGGCGAGGCCCTCGCGGGCTTCGGGCTCACCGAGCCGGGCACCGGCTCGGACGCGGGGGGCACGCAGACGAGGGCGGTCCTGGACGGCGACGAGTGGGTGATCAACGGCTCGAAGGCGTTCATCACGAACTCCGGCACCGACATCACAGCGCTGGTCACGGTCACCGCGGTCACCGGCATCCGGCCGGACGGCTCGAAGGAGCTGTCGACCATCATCGTCCCGTCCGGCACGCCGGGCTTCACCGTGGCGCCCGGCTACTCCAAGGTCGGCTGGACCGCCTCCGACACCCACGAGCTGACCTTCGACGACTGCCGGGTGCCGGCGGCGAACCTGCTCGGCGAGCGCGGCCGGGGCTTCGCCCAGTTCCTGCGCATCCTCGACGAGGGGCGCATCGCCATCGCGGCCCTGGCCGTCGGCCTCGCTCAGGGCTGCGTCGACGAGTCGATTCGGTACGCGAAGGAGCGTGAGGCGTTCGGCCAGCCGATCGGCGCGTACCAGGCGATCCAGTTCAAGATCGCCGACATGGAGATGAAGGCGCACACCGCGCGGCTCGCCTACTACGACGCGGCCGCCCGGATGCTGGCCGGCGAGCCGTTCAAGCGGCAGGCGGCCATCGCCAAGCTGCACGCCAGCACCATCGCGGTGGACAACGCCCGCGAGGCCACCCAGATCCACGGTGGCTACGGCTTCATGAACGAGTACCCGGTGGCCCGCTTCTGGCGTGACTCCAAGATCCTGGAGATCGGCGAGGGCACCAGCGAGGTGCAGCGCATGATCATCGCCCGCGATCTCGGCATGTGAGCGGCGCCCGTCCGGGCCGGTCGGGCCCGGGCGGGTCCACCGTCTGTCGGATATCGGCAGTGGACGGTCGGCTGCCCGACGATGGGCTGTGGAGCGTCCGACCCGATCCGTACTCTTCGTGCCCATGACTCCCGATCATGATCGTTCGCGGAGCCCGGGCGGTCGTGTCCCGCTGCCCGACCTGTTGCGCGGGCATCGGCTCGCCGCCGGCCTCACCCAGGCCGAGCTGGCGACCCGGGCCGGCGTCGGTGTGCGGACGGTCCGTGACCTGGAGCGGGGCCGGGCCACCCGGCCCCAGCGCACCACCGTCGATCTGCTGGCGGACGCCCTGGGCCTGACCGGTCCGGCCCGGCAGGCGTTCCTCGCCGCCGCGCGCCCGGCGCAGACCGCCGCGCCCCACCTGCCGGCCGGTGATTCCGACGCCGTGGCGCCCCACCTGCCCGATGCCACCACCGCGCCGCGCCCGGCCGCGCGCCACCTCCCGGTCACCGGCTCCGCCACCACCGATTCGGGTACGCCCATCGCGCTGCCCCAGCCGGTCCCGCTGCTCGGCCGGGACCGGGACGTCGACGAGGTGGCCGCCCTGCTCTCCGAGCATCCGGTGGTGAGCCTGGTCGGGCTGGCCGGCGTGGGCAAGACCGCGCTCGCCCTCAGCGTCGCGTACGCGGCGGCCGCCGACCATCCGGCCGGCGTGACCGGGGTGCTGGTCGGCGAGGGCTCCGACGCCGCCGACGTGCTCGCCGCCTCGGTCGCGGTGCTCGGCGTCAACCGGTTGGCGGACCTTCCCTGCCGGCTCGGCGGCCGGTCCGCGCTGCTGCTGGTGGACGCGGTGGAACGGGCGCCCGGCCCGGTGGCCGAGGCCCTGCGCGCCCTGGTCGCGGCGGCGCCGACGCTGCGGGTGCTGGTCACCGGCCGGCGTCCGGTGGGGCTTCCCGGCGAGCTGGTCCGGCCGGTCGCGCCGCTCGATGTGCCGCCGCTCGGCCAGGAGCCGGCCGATGTGGCGGAGCTGGCCCGCTGGCCCGCGGCGACCCTGTTCATCGCCCGGCTCGCCCAGGCGCGCCGCGAGCCGCCCACCCGGGCCGAACTGCCGGCGCTCGCCGCGCTGGTGCGTCGCCTCGGCGGGCTGCCGCTGGCCATCGAGCTGATGGCCGCGCGCGGCCGGATCCTCGACGTCACCGAGCTGCTCGACCGCTACGGTGACCGGGTCCTCGACCTGGCGGGCGTCCGCCCCGGCTGGGAGGCCGCCGACCCCGCCGCCGGCACGGTGACCCTGCGCGAGGCGGTGGCGACCAGCTACCACCTGCTCGCACCCGCCGAACGGGCGGCGCTGCGCCGGCTCTCCGCCTTCCGCAACCGCTGGTCGGTGGAGCTGGCCGAGGACCTGCTGGCCGACGGCGGGGAGCGGCGGGACGCCGTTCCCCTGCTGGACCGGCTGCGGGAGCTCGGGCTGCTCAGCGTCCGGGGCACCGGCCGGTTGCGGTTCCGGCTCCTGGACGCGGTCCGCGACTTCGCCACCGAGCAGGCCGCCGTCGAGGGGGAACTGACCGGGATCCGCCGCCGGCACGCCGTGGTCGTCGCCGGGCTGGTACGGCGTACCGCCCCGAGCCTGGTCGGCGCCGAACTGCCCGCCGCCGTGCACCTGCTCGACGAGGCGACCAGCGACATCACGGCCGCCCTGGCGCACGCGGCCGAGGACGATCCGGCGACCGCGCTGCTCCTGGCGGCGGCACTGCCCCGGTGGTGGCGGCTGCGCGGGCGGGACGTCTCCGGTCGCCGCTGGCTGCGCCGGCTGCTGGCCGATCCGCGTACCGCGGACGCGTCGCCGGTGCTGCGGGCCTGGGCGCTGCTCGGGTCGGCCCGCCTGGCCGCCGAGCACGGCGCCGGCGGCGTGGAGCTGCCGGCGGCCCGGAACGCGCTGGCGATCTTCCAGGCGGCCGGGGACGTGACCGGGGAGCTGTCGGCCCGGTCGGTGCTCTGCACGCTGCTCAGCGCCGCCGGCACTCAAGGGCAGGCCCGGGAGCAGGCCGAGGCGGCGCTGGAGCTGGCCACCCGGCACGGCCGGATTCGCGAGACGGCCGTCGCCCACCAGCACCTCACCTGGCACGACGTACGCGCGGCGGACCTGGCCGCCGCCCGGCGCCGGCTGGCCACGGTCGACCGGCTGGCCACCCAGTGCGGCGAGCCGCGACTCCGCCTGCTGGCCCGGGCCGACCTGGCCGAGGTGACCCGGCTGGAGGGCCGGTACGTCGACGCGGTGGAGCAGGGCCGGCGGGTGGCGAGCGCGCTCGTCGAGCTGGGCGAGCCGGGGCGGTGGCGCCAGGTGTTCGGCACGGTCGGGCTGGCGCTCGCCCTGGACGGGCGGGCGGCGGAGGCGCTGGAGGTGGTGGCCGAGCTGCGGCCGGCGCGCCGGGTGCCGGGACAGCGCCGGCCGCCGGGCGTGGAGGTCCTCGATCCACCCGGCGAACGCCGGGACGTCCCGCCGGAGGAGGTGGTCTGCGCGCTGATCGAGGGTCATCTCGCGCTGCACCGGGGGGACCGGGAGCTGGCCGTCGAGTGGTTCTCGGCGGCGGCCGAGTCGGCGGGCGGTGGCGGGGAGCGGCGCGACCTGGTCGAGGCGCTGGTGGGGCTGGCGGCGAGCACCGGGGACGTGGCGGTGCTGGACCGGTTGGACCGGGCCTGCCGAGCGACCGGGATCAGGCTGCTGCCGCGGGAGGAGGCGCTGCTCTACGCGCTGGTGGCCCGCCGGGAACGCGCCGGCCGAGGCGACTGAACCGGGCGGGAGCAGAAGGCGCGGGGGTGGCGCGAGCGAAAAAGCCCCCTGGTGCTGCCCCTCGCTCATCGCTCGCGCCGGCACCCCCCGGTGCCCCCCCCGCTGCCCGGAAGACTATCCAGCCAGCGTGGGTGATTTAGGGGATATTGAGGTGGTATGCACCGGTGTCCCCGCGGTTCTGCCGGTCTTTCTGCCGGTGACCCACGGGTAGGCCCGAGCCGTCCGGCGATCAGCAGTCGGCGGGCTGCCCGGCGGGCACCGGCTCGGTGCTGCCGGCGGTCGCCCCCGGGTGCACCGCGTCGCGGACCCGGCGCAGGCCGTCCAGGAGCGCGTCCAGTTGGGCCGGGGCGAGCTGGCCGGTGAACCACTCCTCGATGATCCGCAGGTGGCCGGGCAGGGTGTCGTCCAGTCGGCTCAGGCCGGCCGCGGTGACCACCGCGTACGAGCTGCGCCGGTCGGACGGGCAGGCCCGGCGGCGGAGGAGGCCGTCGCGCTCCATCCGGTCGACCACGCGGGTGACCCCGCTGGTGGACAGGGAGGTCTGCGCCGCGAGGTCGGTCATCCGTAGCTGGTGGCCGGGCGACCGGGTGAGCCGCATCAGCACCTCGAACTCGACCGCGGAGAGGCCGTGCTCCTCGAACTGGGCGGCGAACCGGGCCGACAGCCCGGCGCTGGCCTCGAAGAGGAGGCCGATGGCGGTGATCCGGGGATCGTCGAACACGTTCTGGTCCACGCTGCCATCCTAGCAGTCCTTGACACGGGGAATATTGCTATGCCTATAGTTGCTTAGTCAGTCGTTGGGCTACTAAACAATCTCCCCTGGAGGACAGCACCATGACCAGCAGCACCGAAGCGGTTACCCGCGACTGGGAGGGTCTCACCATCCCGACCGCCGGCACCTACGTGCTGGACGCGGCTCACAAGCGCGTCGGGTTCGTCGCGCGGCACATGATGGTCAGCAAGGTACGCGGTGAGTTCGCCGACGCCACCGCCACCATCACCGTGGCCGAGGACCCCGCGCAGTCGTCGGTGACCGCCACCATCCAGGCGGCCAGCATCAACACCGCCCAGGCCGACCGCGACGCGCACCTGCGCAGCCCGGAGTTCCTCGACGTCGAGCAGTTCCCCACCCTGGAGTTCCGCAGCACCGGCGTGAAGTCCCGCGACGGCAACGAGTTCGTCCTCTCCGGTGAGCTCACGATCAAGGGCGTGACCCGTCCGGTCGACCTGGACGTCGAGTTCGAGGGCGTCGGCCGCAGCCCCTTCGGCCAGGACATCTTCGGCTTCTCGGCGTCCACCGAGATCGACCGTGAGGAGTTCGGCCTGACCTGGAACGTCGCCCTGGAGACCGGCGGCGTCCTGGTCGGCAAGAAGATCAAGATCGAGATCGAGGGCGAGGCCGTCCGCCAGGCCTGATCCTCCGCGTACGACCCCACGGGCCCGCGCCGTCACCCGACGGCGCGGGCCCGTTCGTCGTACGCCGGGGTGCGAATTGTCACGTGTTGTTCGCAGGTTGGTCGCGGTGCCGCGGCCCCCGGCTGGGTAGGAGTGCAGACCTGCGCCCAGCCACCGATCCGGCGGCCCCGGGCGCACTTACGCACTCAACGTGAATGGTTCACAATGCGTTGCGGAACCGTACGGTTCCGTGGCGCCGGCGCCGGGAGGACAGATGGGCAGAGACGTCGAGCAGGGCGCCTTCTCCCGGGAGGACCGGTTCCGCTACCGGCAGAAGGTCCGGCGGTGCCTGGACGTCTTCGCGCTGATGCTGGACGACTTCGGCTTCGACGCCGACCGGCCGATGACCGGGCTGGAGATCGAGCTCAACCTGGTCGACGCCGCCGCCGAACCGGCCATGCGCAACGACCAGATCCTGGCCGACATCGCCGACCCGCTCTTCCAGACCGAGCTGGGGCAGTTCAACCTGGAGCTGAACGCCTCGCCCCGGCTGATCGAGGGGACCGGCTTCGCCGACTACGCGCACGACCTGCGCAGCAGCCTGAGCCGCGCCGACGAGCGGGCCGCGAAGTCCGACGCGAAGATCGTCATGGTCGGCATCCTGCCCACCCTCACCGAGCGACACCTGGTCGCCGACAACCTGTCCACCGACGAGCGCTACCGGGTGCTCAACGACCAGATCGTCGGAGCCCGCGGCGAGGACATCGAGCTGGACATCCGCGGCGTCGAGCGGCTGCGTACGCACACCGACTCGATCGCGCCCGAGGCCGCCTGCACGAGCCTCCAGTTCCACCTCCAGGTCGCGCCGGACAGCTTCGCCGACTACTGGAACGCGTCCCAGGCCATCGCCGGCGTGCAGGTGGCGATCGGCGCCAACTCGCCGTTCCTCTACGGCCGGCAGCTCTGGGCGGAGACCCGGATCGCCCTGTTCGAGCAGGCCACCGACACCCGCCCGGACGAGCTGAAGGCCCAGGGTGTACGCCCGCGGGTGTGGTTCGGCGAGCGCTGGATCACCTCGATCTTCGACCTGTTCGAGGAGAACGTCCGCTACTTCCCGCCGCTGCTGCCCATCTGCGAGGACGAGGACCCGGTCGAGGTGCTGCACGCCGGCGGCGTGCCCCAGCTCGGCGAGCTGCGTCTGCACAACGGCACCGTCTACCGCTGGAACCGCCCGGTCTACGACATCATGGACGGCCGCCCACACCTGCGCGTCGAGAACCGGGTGCTGCCGGCCGGGCCGACCGTGGTGGACATGCTCGCCAACGCGGCCTTCTACTTCGGATTGGCCCGCGGCCTGGCCGAGGCGGACCGGCCGATCTGGAGCCAGCTCACCTTCAGCTCGGCCGAGGAGAACTTCCACGCCGCCGCCCGGCGCGGCATCGACGCCGTGCTGCACTGGCCCGGGCTCGGCGACGTGCCGGTCACCACGCTCGTCCTCGACACGCTGCTGCCCACCGCCGCCGAAGGGCTGGACCGGTTCGGCGTCGCCCCGGCCGAGCGCGACCGCCTCCTCGGGGTGATCGAGGGACGCTGCCGCACCGGCCGCAACGGCGCGGTCTGGCAGACCGAGACGGTGTGGGCGGCCGAGCGCCACCGGGGCATGGACCGGAAGGCCGCGCTGCACCACATGGTCCAGCGCTACGCCGAGCTGCAACGCGGCAACGAACCCGTACACACCTGGCCGGTCGACTGACGGCCGCCGGTCCGGCGGGTCGGCCTCAGCGGTTGCGGCGGCGGGCCTTGGGCCCGGTGGTCGGCGCGCTCGCGCCGCCCTCCGGTGCGGCGGCCGGCTCGCTTCCGCCCGGCGGCTCCGCCGTCGGGTCGGTCGTCGCCGAATCGTCCCCGGCCCGGGCCGGCTCGGTACGGATTCCGGACTCCGGTCGCCGCTGGGGCGGCACGGCCCGGCCGCGCCGGGCACCCGCCACCCCCCTCGTGGGCTCGTCCGGTGCGTCGGCCGGCGCGGATCCGCGCTGCGAGCCGGCGGGTGCCGTCGCATCCCGCTGCCCCACCGCCGTCGCGTCGCCGAGCCCGCCCGTTACGGGGCCCGGCCCGCTGAGCGTGCCCGTCGACCGGTCCGGTGCCGGCTCCGCCCCGCCGGCCGTGCGTTCGCCATCCGGCGTGGCCGGCCCGGTGCCGGCCGGGCGGCGCCCGAAGAGCCGGCGTGCCGGCTTCGCCTCGGCGGGCCTGTCCTCAGCGGATCCGCTGGTCGGCCCCTCGTCGGGGGCCGTCAGCTCGTCCGGCTCCCCGGTGCGCTGGCGGGGCAGGCGCACGTCGGCGGGCCCGGTGTGCTCGGCGGCGCGGCGGGCGGCCCGCTGGGCCAGCGCGGCCACCAGGGCCGAGCCGCCGACCCCGGCGATCACCGCGTACGGAGCGATGAGGTGGGCCGACACCTGCTCGGCGGCGATCCCGGCGAGCCTCGGCACGGCAAGCAGGTAGGCCAGCGCGACCAGCAGTGGTCCGGCCGCCCCCGAGGCCGCCGCACCGACCCGTCGCTCCGGTGCGCGGACCGCCCGCCGGGCGGCCAGCACCCCGATCACCAGGGCGGAACCGAGCGAGAGCAGCGCACCCGGCCAGTAGAAGTAGTCGCGGATCCAGAACCGGCCGCTGTCCGCGCTGATCTGCCAGATGCCGAGCTGGGCGGTGGTCAGGCCACGGCCGGAGAGCACCCCGTCGACCACCGACACCACGGCGAGCAGCCAGAGCCAGCCGGTGGTGGCGATGAGGTTGGTGGCGGCGGCGCGGGTGTGCAGCGCCCATGTCGCGAGCAGCACGCCGAGCAGCAGTCCGGCGGCGGCGTACCCGGCGGCCACGGCCTGCGGCGAGGACGTGTCCGGCACCCGGGCGGCCCGGGCCGGCACGGCCACCAGCAGCACGGTGACCACCGCGCCCACCCCGGCGGCGAGCGCCAGGCCGAGGCGCGGCAGGGTGCCCGCCGGCTCGTCGTCGTCCGCGCCGCGCAGCCGCTGGGCGCAGACCGCGCCGGCGATCACCGAGGTCGCGGAGATCCAGGTCGCCCAGGCGAGGCTGGCCACCCAGGCCGCGTCGACCCGGGCCGCGGCGTCCGGCGCCCAGTTGATGATGCCCAGCCCGTAGCCGAAGCCGAGCTGCGCCGCGCCCGCACCGGCGGCGACGCCGAGTGCGGCGGCGGTCGATCCTCCCCAGCCCCGTCTGGCCATGCCGGGGAGCGTAGCGTCCCAAGGTCCACGCGGCGAGTGCTGGCGGAGGCCGGATCGGCAGCGAGGGGTTTGGCGGCGCCGGATACGGTCGCCGGTGACTGAGGCGAGGGACGCGAATGACGGACGAGGGGTACCCGGACCGGCAGCCGGGAGTGCGCGCCGAACCGGGGCGTGACCGGACCCGGCTGCTCCTCGGTGGCGGCCTGGCGACGGTCCTGCTGGCGGTGATCGGGGCGAGCGGCGGCTGGGTCCTGGCCGGCGAGCCGGACGCGCCGACCCCACCGCCGGCCGCCGGCCCCACCACACCCGCCGTCGACGCCACCACGCCGACCGCCGCGCCGCCGAGCCCCACCGACGACCGGCCGACCGGTACGCGCACCACCACTCCCGCCGGCCTGACCGTGCCGCAGGTGGTGGGCACCGACTTCGAGCAGGCCCGACAGGAACTGCGGGACCGCAGGCTCGGCTGGCGGCTGGTGTTCGGCAACGGCTCCGGCCGTACCGTCCAGCGCACCTCGCCCGAACCCGGTAGGCCGGTGAAGCGCGGCGTGACCGTCACCCTCTGGGTCGCCGGCCCGGCGCCGACGGTCGCCGTGCCCGACCTGCTCGCCCAGGGCTGCGCCGACGCGGCGGACGACCTGGTGGCCGCCGGCCTCTACCCCCGCTACCGCAGCGGACGCAAGGGTCCGGTCACCGCGCAGGACCCCGTCCCCGGCGGCGCGGCCCGGTGGAACGACCCGGTCGTCCTCACCTGCGGCGAGGAGCCCTCCACCGCGCCGACCGCCAGCCTGCTTCCCGCGCCGTGACGGGCGGCCCGGCGCGCTGATGCCTGCCGATGGTCGGGCGGACGGCTACCGTGGACGGCGGAGGGCCAGGCCGCCCTGTCCCGGTGGGGAAAGGACGTGCGATGAGCGACGACCGCCAGGAGCCGCCCGCCGAGGACCCGGACGCCACCAGGGCCCTGCCTCCCGACCCGGACGCCACCCGCGCCACGCCGCCCGACCGCCCCACCGCGCCCCAGGACGCCGATGCGACCCGCGCGATGCCGCGTGAACCGTCCCCGGGCGAGGACGCCGACGCCACCCGCGCGATGCCGCGTGAACCATCCCGGGGCGAGGACGCCGACGCCACCCGCGCGATGCCGTCGAACCCGTCCGGGAGCGGAGATGCCGACGCGACCCGCGCGATGCCGCCCGCAGGGTCCGGCGGTGAGGACGCGACCCGGGCCATGCCGCGAGGCCCGTCCGGCGGCGGGGACGCGGACGCGACCCGCCCGATGCCCCGCGGGGACGGCGGGGCCGGAGCGCGGCGGCCGGTCGACGCCACGACCCGCCAGGAGCCGGTCAGCCCCGCCTGGTCCGGGCGCGCCGGAGTGCCGCCACCGCGGCCGGCCGGATACCCGGAGGCCGGCAACGAGTGGTACACGGAGGAGCAGGCGGGCCGCCGCTGGTGGATGCCGATCCTGCTGGGCGTCCTCGCGCTGCTGCTGATCGCGTTGATCGGCCTGGGCGTCTGGCTGGCGCTCCGTGCGGCGGACCGCGACGCCGAGCCGGGACTGTCGCCGTCGGCCGTGCCGACCACCGCTCCACAGACCAGCGCGACGCCGAGCACGGCCGCGCCGAGCAGCTCGCCGCCGAGCAGCCCGCCGACCACCACGGCGGCCGCCGAGGTGCCGATGCCGCCGCTGGTGGGGCTGCCGGAGTCCGCGGCCCGGGCGGCCCTCGACCAACTGGGCGTGGACTACCGGGTGCGGTACCGGACGTCGGACCGACCGGCCGGGACGGTGATCGACACCAACCCGGGGGCCGGTGAGCCGGTCGCCGAGGGGGACCGGGTCAGCCTCGTGGTGGCCCGCGCCGCGGACCCGACGACGGCCCCGACCACCTCGACGCCCTCGCCCACGGCCACCACCACGCCCTGAGCGTTCACCACTGTCGGCGCCGGGTGCCGACCAGGCCCAGCCCGGCCAGCGAGATGGCGAGGCCGAGCAGGCCGGAGTAGAACAGCGACCGGCTGAGTTCGGTGGCGGCCGACGGGCGCTCGGCGAGCGCGGCCTCCCCGGCCCCGGCCCCGCCCCCGGCCTGGTCGGGGCTGGACGGCGCGACGAGGTCCCCGCCCCGCGCGCCGGCCACCGGTGGATCGACCCAGTCGGGCTCGTCGTCCTCCGGGTCGGCGGCCGGCCGGTTGCCCTCCCCGGCCACGGTGATCTCCGGAGCCGGGACCGGCTCCGTCAACTCATGGGTCGCGGAGAAGGCGGGGTGGCGGACCACGAGCGCAAGTGCGGTCGCGGCGCCGAGGAAGGCGAGGAGCCCGAGGGCGTAGCCGATGCGGGACCGGTGGTGCCGCCGCGCGGCGGGCAGATTGACCATGACCATCCCAGGTTCAGGGTCTGGAGCGCGCGGGGTGGAGCGTTGCCGGGGTGGGCGTACCGATTCTATGGCGGCGGTACGCCCCCCGACCGGGATTCGTGAGGTCAGCCGACCCGGACCGGGGTCCGGGCCACCGGACGGCGGGCCGTCCGGACGGTGTGTGGGCGCGGCGCCGGCGCGGCCTGCAGGTGCCCCAGCCCTTCCTGCTGTACGAAGATCGACCGCCGGTTGACCGCGTCCCCCGCCGCGTTCAACTCGTAGCCGTCGAGCCAGAGCCAACCGTCGTAGGTCGGCCAGTCGAGCACCCGGATCACCCGGAACATGATCGGTCGGAGGAACTGGACACTCGCCGCGCGCGTCACGTGCAGTACGTCACCGGAGCGGGGAAGCACATGGGCTCCTGGGAAAGGATCGGCCGGCGGGCGGGCCGGCGAGGCTGATCGGGGGACGGGTCGGTCCGGCGACGGGGGATCTACCTCGTGGACCGGCTGATCAGTGGGTCGGTGCTGGTCGGGCCGTACCCACGGTGGCGGACCGCCACCCGACCATCACCCGGCTGCTCCCGGTTACCGCTCCCGCCGCCACAGCCAAACTGGCGTGCAGCGGCGGGGTCTTCATCCCGGGGCAGGTCGCAGGGCGCGGGACGGCTCCCCTCCCGCCGTCCCGCGGCCCGTGGTGCGACCACGCCCGGAGATCATGCGAAGACGGTGAGTAACCCGTGCCATACCGACAGAGTGCATCAGCGACGTGCTTCATGCAAGTTGCACGTCGACTTTTGCCGATACGCGAGCAGGACACGTGAACGGGACGCTTGAAGCCTCAGGTCTCGGGACGGCACACTGGACGCCGGTTTCGCCCGACGCGGCCGGTCGACGACCGGCACCACCCCTGCCGCGAACGCTCGCCCGCCGTAAGCCGGTCGCGCCCCCGGCGGGTGTGAAACCGGGCGCGACCGACCGGAGGTAGCCGGGTGCGCGCGAGGAGTGGGAATCCCCGTCCATCAACCCGTGGGGTGACGTCGTGAGCGAGCGGCGCAGTCCGACCATCCGGCGTCGACGCCTGGGGGCGGAACTCCGGCGGCAGCGAGAAGCCGCCGGCATCACCATCGAGACGGTCGCCGAGCAGTTGGAGTGCTCGGCCTCCAAGATCTCCCGTATCGAGACCGGTCACACCACCGCGACACCCCGGGACGTGCGGGACATGCTCCGCATCTACGGGGTGGTCGGCGCCGAGAGCGACGAGCTGGTGCAGATCGCCCGTGAGGCCCGGCAGAAGGGCTGGTGGCATCCGTACAGCACGGTGCTGGTCGGGGCGTACGTGGGACTGGAGGCGGCGGCCAGCTCGATCCGGGCGTACGAACAACAGGTCGTGCCGGGCCTGTTGGAGACCGAGGAGTACGCGGGGGCGATGATCCGGGCCGCTCGGCCCGACTTCACCGCCGAACAGGTCGAACAGCGGGTGCGTGTCCGACTGGGCCGCCAGTCGTTGTTGACCCAGGACGATCCGGTCGATCTGTGGGTGGTGCTCGATGAGGCGGTGCTGAGCCGGCCGGTTGGCGGCGACGCGGTGATGCGTGGCCAGCTCAAACGGCTGGTGGAGGTGGCCGAACTGCCGAACGTGACGTTGCAGGTCCTGCCCTTCGAGGTGGGCGCGCACGCCGGCATGGACGGGACCTTCACGATCCTCAGCTTCCCCGAACCGAGTGATCCCGATGTCGTGTACGCGGAGAACGCCACGGGTGGGCTCTTCCTCGAGAAGAGCGACGAGCTACAGAAGTACAGCTTCATCTTCGATCACATTCGAGCAGCGGCCATTCGCCCGGAGGAATCCATCGCACACATCGCAAAACTGGCAGAGGAGCCGTTGTGGAAATGGCGACCAAGGAGTTCCCCGTGGACCTGACGCAGGCGACGTGGTTCAAGAGCTCGAAGAGCGGGCCGAACTGTGACAACTGCGTGGAGGTCGCGTATGTGACCGGGGCGGTCGGCGTCCGGGACTCAAAGGACAGGACGGGCCCGGCCCTGGTCTTCGCCCCGGGTGACTGGCACGCCTTCGTCGCCGGCGCC
The DNA here is from genome assembly GCF_040631005.1 of Micromonospora sp. NPDC005707. Taxonomy (NCBI): domain Bacteria; kingdom Bacillati; phylum Actinomycetota; class Actinomycetes; order Micromonosporales; family Micromonosporaceae; genus Micromonospora; species Micromonospora sp. NPDC005707. The sequence goes on along the minus strand of NZ_JBEXYR010000008.1, from coordinate 181,800 downwards.
AGGGGCGGTGCGTTCACCGGACACTGATCCGGCGACCCGTCCCCAGAAGCTGGTCCCGCCCGGCAGCGTCGCCGGGCGGGACCATTTCGTCTGCGCCCGGCTGGTCGCGGGCACCCGTCGCCAGTTCCGTTCCGCCTCGTTGAACCGCACAGATCGGCAACCGAGCGAGGCAGGCGAGACGGATGACGACGATCGGTTCAGAGAATCTGACCAACGGCCCGGGCAAGCCCGAGCGGTTCGGTGGCAAGTACCGCGGGGCGCGCCGGGACAGCGTCCTCACCGAGGTGGGCTCGGGCGACGCCGAGATCGGCCGGGACGCCGCCGCACCGGAACAGTCCGGCCCGCCGCTCTCGCTGCCGTCGCTCGACCCGAACCCGCTCACCGAGCCGTCCTTCCCGCCGACCGGCTGGCCGATGGAGCAGCAGGAGTCCCTCGTGGACCATCCGCTGCTGCGCGGGCTGCTGATGGAGTTGCCGCCGAAGGGCAGTGTGCCCCCGCCGGGCTGGCTGGACCGCTGGTTCGAGGCGACCCGGGCGATCCTGGAGCTGCTATACGTGCAGGGGACGGCCCGCCCGCGCTGACGCCGCGGCCGCCGGCGGCAGCGCCCGCTCGGCGAGGCGGTTGTGCCGCAGGGCGTGGCGTACCCCGATCGCGATCACACCGAGCACCGCGACGGTGATGGCGGGCCCGGCGACGGCCGGCCCCGCGAACAGGTCGACGCCCGCGGCCGGCAGCACCGCGCCGAGCGCCGCCAGCGCGGTCACCTGGAGCGGCAGCCCGATCAGCGGATGCGCCGCGGCGGCCCGCAGCCCGTGCGGGGCCGGGGTGTCCGGCGCGGCGGCGAACGCGCCCGCGCCGGCCCGGAGCCACCGGACCCGGCGGACCGTGCAGACCGCGACGACCAGCGCCGGGGCGGCCGCGACGGTGAGCCCGGCGGCGGCCCGGTCGAGCGCCGTCGTGCCGGCGCTCTGCAGGCCCACCGCCAGCACGGCGGCGGTCAGCGCCAGGCCGGTGAGGACCAGGACGGACAACCATCCGGTACGCCGTCGCAGCGCGCGGGCGCGGTCCAGCCGGGGCAGCCCGTCCGCCACCACACCGGCGGCCAGCCAGACGGCGGCGACGGGAAGCAGCACGGTGAGAGGCTCGTCCATGCTGCCAGCCTGGCCCGGATCGACGTCCACCGAATCCGGGGCGGCACCCCGGTTCCTCCCGTACGCCTCCCGTAGGGGTCATCCTGTCGGCGTTATGGCGGATCCGGCATGTTCACAGCGTCTCCACCGCTGACCTAGCCTCTTAACGATCGGTCAGTTTCCATTCGCCCGCTGCAGATCTCGTTCGTCGACGACAGGGCGGTGAAGTCCCCTGAGCCAACCTCTCCCACCGGCGTCCGGCGGTCCCCCTCAGGGGTGGCCGCCGGGCGTCGTTGCGGGCTCAGACGTCGAAGGTGGCGGGGCGTTCCGTGGCCGGCGGCGGCGGGGTGGCCTTCCACACGCCGGTCTTCTGCGCGGCCAGCCGGGCCAGGTAGGCCGGGTTGAGGATGACGTAGCGGCGCCAGAGCCGCTTCGGCTCCAGGCCGAGCCGCCAGAACCACTCCAGCCCGGCCCGCTGCATCCACGGCGGCGGGTTGCGCAGCAGCCCCGCGTGGTAGTCGAACGCCGCGCCGACGGCCATCAGCGGCATGTCCAGCAGCGGCCGCATGGCGTACGTGAAGACCTCCTGCCGGGGGCAGCCCAGCCCGACCAGCACGAGCCGTGCGCCACTGGCCTTGATCCGGTCGGCGATCTCGGTGTCCTCACCCGGCTGGAGCGACCGGAACTTGGACGGCTCGACACCGGCGATCTTCAGCGCCGGGAACTTCCGCTCCAGGGCCGGGACCAGGCGGGACAGGGTCGCCTCGGTGGAGCCGTAGAGGTAGACCGGCAGGCCCTCCTCCGCGAAGCGGGCGAGCACCCGGAGGGTGAGTTCCGGCCCGTATACCCGGTCGGTGAGGCCGGCGCCGTGCAGCAGGTTGAGCGCCCAGCGCACCGGCTGCCCGTCGGGGGTGACCACGTCGAAGGAGTTGAGCCGCGCGTTGTGCGCCCGGTCGAGCACCCCGGTCATCACGCCGTGGACGGCCAGCGCCGTGAGGGCCAGCGGACGGCGGTCGTGCGCGGCCGCCACCACGGCCTCGGTCGCCCGGGCGTAGTCGGTCGCGTCGACGAGTACGCCGAGCACGTTCCGCTTGGTGCCGGTGGTCATGCCTTCGGCACCCACTTGTCGGCGTTCGCCTCGTAGATCTCGCGGAGGATCATCGGCACGTCGTAGGTGATCTTCCAGTTCGGGTAGTGCTCCTCGAACCGGGCCATGCTGCTGACGTACCACTGGTGGTCGCCGGTGCGGGCCTGGTCGACGTAGTTGATCTTCGCCACCCGGCCGGTGATCTCCTCGGCGATCCGGAACGCCTCGATGTGCGAGGTGTTCGAGTGCCGGCCACCGCCGAGGTTGTAGACCTGGGCCGAGCGCGGCTCGCGGAAGAACGCCTCGAACGCGGTGAGCACGTCCCGCGAGTGGATGGCGTCCCGGACCATCTTCCCCTTGTAGCCGAAGAGGTTGTACGTCCGGCCCTCCATCACGCACCGCATGAGGTAGGCCAGGAAGCCGTGCAGCTCGGCCGCGGAGTGCGCCGGGCCGGTCAGCGTGCCGCCCCGGAAGCAGGCCGTCTTCATGTCGAAGTAGCGGCCGTACTCCTGGACCATCACGTCCGAGGCGACCTTGGAGGCGCCGAAGATCGAGTGCAGGGACTCGTCGATCGACATGTCCTCGGTGATGCCGTCGTACCAGTGGTGGTCCTCGGGCAGCTCGTAGCGCGTCTCCAGCTCGATCAGCGGCAGGGTGTTCGGGCGGTCGCCGTAGACCTTGTTGGTCGAGCAGTGGATGAACGGCGCGTCGATGGCGTGCCGCCGGGTGTTCTCCAGCACGTTGAGGGTGCCGCCGGCGTTGACGTCGAAGTCGGTGTACGGCTCCTTGGCGGCCCAGTCGTGGCTCGGCTGGGCGGCGCTGTGGATCACCACGGCGATGTCCGACCCGTACTTCTTGAAGACCTGCTCCAGGCCGTCCCGGTCGCGGATGTCCACCGCGTGGTGGGTGTAGGCGCTACCCAGCTCGCCGGCGAGACGGTCGAGGCTCCAGGCGGTCGAGCCGTCCTCGCCGAAGAAGTACCGCCGCATGTCGTTGTCGATGCCGACCACGTCGAGACCGAGGCCGGCGAAGTGCCGGGCCGCCTCGGAGCCGATCAGACCGCCCGAACCGGTCACCAACGCGACACTCACACGCCACTCCTGGTCCATCGGAGGCAGGGAAACCATCGGAGCATAGCGTGATGTCCGGCACGCCCCGATATGGCGCGAGGGCCCCGCTGATTGCGGAGCCCTCGTGATGGTGGGGAAGGGGGGAGTTGAACCCCCACGCCCTTTCGGGCACACGGACCTGAACCGTGCGCGTCTGCCATTCCGCCACTTCCCCGTGGCTTGACCTGCAACACCGTATCTCATCCCGCTCCCACCGTCTGCGGCGGGTGCCCGGACATATTACGCTGTTCCCGGTCATCGCCACGAGCGATCACCGTTCGTGGCGGACGAAACTTTAGCACGATCGCGGGGCTGGTCACGAACGGGCCGCCGGCAGCCGGCCGAGCGGCGTGTGAGCTGCGGAGGCGGTGTCCGGATACCATCATTGCCTCGGGACCCGAGGAGGAGCCGGTGAGCGTGCTGCAACGCTTCGAGAAGCGTCTGGAAGGCCTGGTCGAGGGGGCCTTCGCCAAGGTCTTCAAAGGGGTGGTCCACCCCGTGGAGATCCTCAACGCCATGCAGCGGGAGGCCGAGGCGCACAAGGCGATCCTGGCCGGTGGGCGCACGTTGGTGCCCAACCGCTACGTGATCGATCTCTCGCCCTACGACCACAGTCGTCTGGCGCCGTACGCCGCCGCGCTGGCCCAGGAGCTGGCCCAGTCGCAGGCGGAGTTCATCGGCGAGCAGGCGTGGACGGTCTACGGCGACGTGATCGTCGAGGTCGAGCGTGGTGAGGGGCTGGACACCGGGATGTTCCGGGTCACCGCGGAGGTCTACACCGGTGGCGACGTCGCCCCGGTCTCCGCGCCCGGCGGCTACGACGCCGGCCCGGCCTACCCCGCCTACGACCAGGGTGGCGGCTACGGCCCGCCGCCGGGGCAGGGCGGTGGCCGCAACGTCCGCCTGGTCTCCGGCGACGGCCGCACCTACCCGCTCCAGATGGGCTCGACCGTGATCGGCCGCGGCGACCAGGCCAACCTGCGCCTGCCCGACGTCGGCATCTCCCGGCGCCACGCCCGGCTGGACTTCGACGGCGGCCAGGTCGTGCTGACCGACCTCGGCTCCACCAACGGCACGATGGTCAACGGCCAGCGCGTCTCCGCCGTCGCCCTCAACCCGGGCGACATGATCCAGCTCGGCACGACGACCCTGACCTTCCGCGTGGACGGCTGACCCGCGTTGCCGGAACTCGTCATCACCGTCGCCCGGTTCGGGTTCCTCATCCTGTTGTGGATCTTCGTGTTCACGGTGGTCGGGGTGATCCGCCGGGACCTCTTCGCGGGAGCCCGGTCGGGTCGCCTGGTGGCCGCGCCGCGCGCGGTCGGGGCATCGACCGGGCAGGCGGCGAAGCCGGCGAAGGTGAAGCGGGGCAGGGCCGCGCACCAGCTGGTGGTCACCGCCGGTCAGCTGGCCGGCACCCGGATCACCCTCGGCGAGGCCCAGATCACCATCGGCCGGGCCGAGGACTCGACTCTGGTGATCACCGACGACTACGCTTCGGCGCGGCACGCCCGGCTCGTGCCGCGCGATGGGCAGTGGTTCGTCGAGGACCTCGGATCGACTAACGGCACCTACCTGGATCGCGCTAAGGTCACCGGACCAACCCCCGTCCCCCTCGGCGTGCCGATCCGGATCGGCCGCACTTCCCTCGAATTACGGCCATGACTCTGACCCTGCGCTATGCGGCCCACAGCGACCGCGGTCTGATCCGAGACGGTAATCAGGATTCCGTCTACGCCGGGCCGCGGCTGCTCGCCGTTGCCGACGGCATGGGCGGTATGGCCGCCGGTGACGTCGCCAGCAACATCGTCATCGGTGCCATGGCGCCCCTCGACGAGGACGTCCCTGGTGACGCCCTCGTTGACGCGCTGCGTTCCGCCGTCGGCACCGCCAACCAACAACTCCGCGACACCGTGGACGCCAACCCGCAGCTGGAGGGGATGGGCACCACGCTGACCGCGACCCTCTTCTCGGGCAGCAAGCTCGGCATGGTCCACATCGGTGACTCGCGGGCCTACCTCCTGCGCAACGGCGAGTTCGCCCAGATCACCAAGGACGACACGTACGTCCAGATGCTCGTCGACGAGGGCCGGATCAGCGCGGAGGAGGCGAGCAGCCACCCCCAGCGCTCGCTGCTCACCCGGGCGCTGGACGGCCGGGACATCGACCCGGAATACAGCGTCCGGCAGGTGCTCCCCGGCGACCGCTACCTGATCTGCTCGGACGGCCTGTCCGGCGTGGTCAGCGCGGACACCATCGGCGACACGATGCGCGAATACACCGACCCGCAGCAGTGCGTGGAGCGCCTGGTGCAGCTCGCCCTGCGCGGCGGCGGCCCGGACAACATCACGGTGATCATCGCGGACGCCACCGACCAGGACATCGTCGAGGCGTCCCCGATCGTCGGCGGCGCCGCCGCCCGCGACCGCGGCATGGCCACCTCGGCCGACGTCTCCACCCCGGCGGCCCGCGCCTCGGCGTTGTCGGCGCCCCGTGCGCCCGCGCCCGAGGAACCGGCGGACAACCGCGACGACGAGCCCGAGCGGCGTCGCGGGCACCCGCTGCGCACCGCGGCGATGCTGCTGGCGTTGCTGGTCATCGTCGGCGGCGGCGTCTTCGGCGGGTGGAGCTACACCCAGCGCCAGTACTACGTCGGTGCCACCGACGAGGGGCAGCTGGCCGTGTTCCGCGGGGTCCCGGGCCAGGTCGCCGGGCTCGACCTGTCGAACGTGCACGCCACCAGCGACGCGAAGCTCGACGACCTCACCCAGGCCGCCCAGGAGCAGGTCAAGCAGGGCATCCAGGCGAAGAGCGAGCCGGACGCCGAGCGCCGGCTGGCCGAGCTGACCAGCGACGACCCGGCCAACCCGAACCTCAAGCCGCTCTGCCCGCCCAGCCCGACGGCCGGTCCGGTGAGCCCGACTCCGTCCGCGGCCGGCGGCTCGCTGGCCCCGGCGGCCAGCGGCAGCGCCGTCCCGCCGGCCACCGCCACGGCCACGGCCACCGCGGTGCCGACGCCGACGCCGACGCCGACCACCACGCCCGACGCCGTCCCCTCGGACACGGTTGCGCCGGTGGACCCGGCCGGCTGCCGGTCGCCCGAGTGAGCGCCGGTTCGACCCCGAGGACACATCCGTGACCGCAGCCGCCGCACCGGCCGCCTCGCCCGCCTCGACGGGCGAGCAGCCCGGCGTGCGCCTGGCCCGGTCCCGGCGTAACGCCGAGCTGTCCCTGCTCCTGCTCGCCATGGTCCTGGTGGCGGCGTACGCGGCGACGGTCGAGGCGAACGTGCTGGACACCGTCACCCCGGACTTCTGGATCCCGGCCGCCGCGCTGGGGCTGGTCTTCCTGGGCCTGCACCTGGTGATCCGCTGGCTGGCGCCGTTCGCCGACCCGGCGCTGCTGCCGGCGGTAGCCCTGCTCAACGGCATCGGCGTCGGGTTCCTGCGCCGCTACGACCTGGCCCAGGCCGCTCCCGAGGAGCGGGAGAGCCTGGCCATCTTCGCCGGCACGGGCGGCCGGCAGCTCGCCTGGACGCTCGCCGCGGTGGTGCTGGCCGCCGCGCTGCTGGCGATCATGCGGGACCACCGGTCGCTGTCGCGGTACGCGTACACCCTGGGTCTGGCCGGCATCGTGCTGGTGATGATCCCGGCGGTGCTGCCGGGCCGGTTCTCCGAGGTCAACGGGGCGAAGCTCTGGATCCGCCTCGGCGGCTTCCAGATCCAGCCCGGTGAGTTCGCCAAGCTCGCCCTGCTCACCTTCTTCGCGTACTACCTGGTCCGTAAGCGGGAGGTGCTGTCGCTGGCCAGCCGGCGGGTGCTCGGCGTCGACTTCCCGCGGGGCCGCGACCTCGGCCCGGTCCTCGTGGTCTGGCTGATCAGCATCCTGGTCCTGGTGTTCGAGAAGGACCTGGGCACGTCGCTGCTCTACTTCGGCATGTTCGTGGTGACGCTCTACATCGCCACGGAACGAGTGAGCTGGCTGCTCATCGGTCTGATCCTGTTCTTCGGCGGCGCCTACCTGGCGTACGTGCTGGGCAGCACGGTGGGCGGCCCGTTCGCCAACTTCTACGACCGGGCCCAGATCTGGCTGGACCCCTTCGCCGAGCCGTACGACCGGGGCTACCAGTTGGTCCAGGGCCTGCTCACGCTCGGCACCGGCGGCCTGTTCGGGGCCGGCCCGGGTGGCGGCCAGCCCACCCTGCTGCCCGAGGTGCAGACCGACTTCATCTTCGCCGGCATCGGTGAGGAGATCGGCCTGTTCGGCCTCTCCGCGCTGCTGGTGGTCTACCTGCTCATCGTCGAGCGGGGTCTGCGGGCCGCGCTGGCGGTGCGGGACTCGTTCGGCAAGCTGCTCGCCGGCGGCCTGGCCTTCACCCTGGGCCTGCAGGTCTTCGTCATCGTCGGCGGGATCAGCAAGCTCATCCCGCTGACCGGCCAGACCACGCCGTTCCTCTCCGCCGGCGGCTCCTCGCTGATGGCGAACTGGCTGTTGATCGCGGTCCTGCTTCGGGTCTCCGACGGCGCCCGCCGGCCGGTGACCGGAGGCGGCCCGGCGGCCCGGCCCTCGGGTGCTCCGCCGGAACAGCTGCACGGTGCCCCCACGGAGGTGATCCGGCCGTGAACGCACCGCTGCGCCGCGTCGGCGTGGTCGTCATGATCCTGTTCGGGCTGCTCTTCGCCAACCTGAACTGGATCCAGGCCTACAAGGCGGACGAGTACCGCAACAGCGACTACAACGGCCGGGTCCAGGTCGCCGCGTACGACCGGAAGCGGGGCAACATCGAGGTCGGCGGCACCGCGTACGCCCTCAGCAAGGACACCAGCGGCAGGCTGCGCTTCCTGCGCACCTACCCGGCCGGCGAGGAGTACGCGCACGTGCTCGGCTACCAGCCGGTCAACGGGACCGCGACCGGCATCGAGCGGACCGAGAACCAGTTCCTCGCCGGCACCAGCGACCAGCTCATCGGCGACCGGGTGAAGGACATGTTCACCGGGAACAAGACCGGCGGCGGCAACGTGCTGCTGACCCTCTCCAAGCGGGCCCAGGACGCCGCGTACAAGCAGCTCCAGAACAACGAGGTCGGGGCGACCAGGGGCGCGGCGATCGCGATCGACCCGCGCACCGGCGCGGTGCAGGCGCTGGTCTCCATGCCGAGCTTCGACCCGAACCCGCTGGTCAGCCACGACACCGGTGCGGCGGCGAAGGCGTACAACGCGCTGGACAAGGACCCGAACCGCCCGCTGGCGAACCGGGCGCTCTCCGAGACGCTGCCGCCCGGCTCCACCTTCAAGGTCATCATGTCGGCGGCGGCGCTGGAGAGCGGCTACACCAAGCAGACCAAGATCCCCGCCGGGGCGAGCTGGACCCCGCCGACGTCCGGTACGCCGATCAAGAACGCGGCCGACTCGATCTGCCCGCAGGAAGAGGTGACGCTGATCCAGGCGCTCACCGAGTCCTGCAACACCGGCTTCGCGCAGCTCGGCGTGAAGCTCGGCGCGGACAAGGTCAAGGAGAAGGCCCGGCAGTTCGGATTCGAGCAGGAGGACCTGGCCGTCGGCCAGCTGGGCGAGGGTGGCCTGCCGGTGGCGGCCAGCAAGACCGGGGAGATCACCGGCCCGGACGGCGCGACCGACCCCGCCGCACTGGCCCAGTCCTCGATCGGCCAGCGGGATGTCCGGATGACCCCGTTGCAGGGTGCGCTGATCGCCGCCTCGGTCGCCAACGGCGGTAGCCAGATGCGGCCGTACCTGGTCAAGCAGCTGCTCGCCCCGGACCGCACCACCAGCTACTACACGGCCAAGCCGCGCGAGCTGCGCCAGCCGGTGAGCGGCCAGGTCGCCGCCGACCTGCGCGACATGATGGTCAGCGTGGTGGTGAACGGCACCGGCAAGTCGGCCCGGATCCAGGGCTACACGGTCGGCGGCAAGACCGGCACCGCCCAGTCCGGCCCGGGCACCCCCGACCACGGCTGGTTCATCGGCTTCGCCCTGGACAAGAACGGCACCCCGATCTCGGCGGTCTGCGTGGAGCTGGAACAGGCTGGCTCCGGCGGCAGCCACGAGGCGGCCCGGATCGCCGGCAAGATCATGGCGGCGGCCATCGCGGACTCCGGGGGCCGCTGACATGCTCAGCCCGGGTGTGCAGCTCGGCAACCGCTACCGCCTCGACGAGCGGATCGCCAGCGGTGGCATGGGCGACGTGTGGCGCGGCACCGACCAGGTGCTGGGCCGCACCGTCGCCGTCAAGAGCCTGCTCCCCGCCCTGCTCGACGAGCCGGGCTTCGCCGAGCGGTTCCGCGGCGAGGCGCGCACCATGGCCACCATCAACCACCCGGGCGTGGTCGACGTCTACGACTTCGGCAGCGACCAGCAGATCGCCTTCCTGGTCATGGAGTACGTGGAGGGCGACGCGCTCTCCTCGACGCTCAGCCGGGTCGGGCGGCTCACCCCGGCCCGCACCATGGCCCTGCTCGCCCAGGCCGCCGACGCGCTGCACGCCGCGCACGAGAAGGGCATCGTGCACCGCGACGTGAAGCCCGGCAACCTGCTGGTCCGGCCCAACGGCACGCTGGTGCTCACCGACTTCGGCATCGCCCGCTCCGACCTGGTCGGCCAGCTCACCGCCGCCGGTTCGGTGCTCGGCACCGCCTCCTACATCTCGCCCGAGCAGGCCACCGGCGCCGTCGCCACCCCCGCCTCCGACGTGTACGCGCTCGGCGTCGTCGCGTACCAGTGCCTGGCCGGCCGGCGGCCGTTCGAGGGGGACAACCCGCTCGAGATCGCCATGAAGCACGTGCGCGAGACGCCCCGGCCGCTCCCCGCCGACATCCCGCCGCAGGTCCGGGCCATCGTCGAGCGGGCCCTCGCGAAGGACCCGGCGGCCCGCTGGCCCAGCTCCGCCGCCCTGGCAAGCGTCGCCCGGCAGGCCAAGCTCGCCCTGTCGCAGCAGGCCCGGGGCGGCCACCCGATCTCCGGCGTACCCGCCTCCCCGGCCGCACCGGCCGCGCGGGCGCAGGTCCCGACGGCCACGCGACCGCAGCCCCGCCCGCCCGCGGTGGCCGCCCGCCCGCCGATGGCGTCACGCCCGACCGCGGTGGCGCCGCCCCCGCAGCAGCGCCCACCGGTGGCGCCGCCCCCGCAGCAGCGTCCACCGGTGGCGCCGCGCGGGGCGGCGGCCGTTCCGCCGCCCCGGCAGCACAACCCCCTCGGGTACGCCCAACCGCCGGTCGCGCCCGCCCCGCGCCGGTCCCACGCCGGGCGGTGGCTGCTGGCCATCGTGTTGGCCGTGCTGGTCCTTGTCTGTTCCGGGGTGATTTCCTACAAAATCCGGGACAACGCGGCGGCCGGTGACCCCGGCGCACTTGCTCCGGTGAGCGTGACCTCCGGCGCGGTGCGGGCCCACGGGGGCGACTATCCGGTTTCCACGTCGTACCGTCGGGAGGTACGGCTCCAGCCGGCTGGCGGCGAGACGACGACGAGCGAAGGACGAGAGACGCGATGACAGCGCAGGCCCGCCTGCTCGGTGGCAGGTACCAGGTCGGCGAGCTGCTCGGCTACGGCGGCATGGCGGAGGTGCACCGCGGTCGCGATCTCCGGCTCGGTCGGGATGTCGCGATCAAGATGCTCCGCGCCGACCTGGCCCGGGACGCGACCTTCCAGATGCGGTTCCGCCGGGAGGCGCAGAACGCCGCCTCGCTGAACCACCCGGCCATCGTCGCCGTGTACGACACCGGCGAGGAGACCGCCCCGACCGGCGAGACGCTGCCGTTCATCGTCATGGAGTTCGTCAACGGGCGGACCCTCAAGGAGGTGCTCGGCGCCGAGGGCCGGCTCCAGCCGCGCCGGGCGCTGGAGATCTGCGCCGACATGTGCGCGGCGCTGGAGTTCAGCCACCGGCACGGCATCATCCACCGGGACATCAAGCCCGGCAACGTGATGCTCACCCAGACCGGCCAGGTCAAGGTGATGGACTTCGGCATCGCCCGGGCCCTGGCCAGCGGCGCCACCACGATGACGCAGACCAGCGCGGTCATCGGCACGGCGCAGTACCTCTCCCCGGAGCAGGCGCGCGGCGAGGCGGTCGACGCCCGCTCCGACGTCTACGCGGCCGGCTGCGTGCTGTTCGAGCTGCTCTGCGGGCACCCGCCGTTCGTCGGGGACAGCCCGGTCAGCGTCGCCTACCAGCACGTGCGGGAGACGCCGCCGACGCCGAGCACCATCAACCCGGACGTCAACCCGGCCGTGGACGCCATCGTCCTCAAGGCGCTGTCCAAGAACCCGCTGAACCGCTACCAGAGCGCCGGCGAGATGCGGGCGGACCTGCTCCGCGCCGCCGCGGGCCGGCCCGTGCTGGCCACCCCGGTCATGCCGGCCGAGGAGACCATGCCGATGGCGCCGGCCGCGGCCGGCGGCGGCTACCAGCAGACCCAGGTGATGGGCCCGCAGAACCGCCAGCAGCCGCCGGCCCGGGTCGGCGACGCGCGCAAGCGGAAGAGCTCGGCCTGGGTGATCGCCACCTTCGCGGCGCTCGGCGTGCTCGCGGTGATCGCCCTGGCCACCGCGCTCTGGCTCAACCAGACCGGCGCCGAGAAGGTCTCCGTGCCGCAGCTGCAGGGCCGCACTCAGGCCGAGGCGCAGGCCGCGCTCACCCAGGCCGGGCTGCGGTTCACGCCCGGCGAGCCGGTGCAGAACACCACGTGCGACAGGGGCACGGTGGTCGGCCAGAACCCGGCGTTCGGTCAGCGGGTGGACAAGAACAGCGTGGTCTCGGTCCAGATCTGTGGCGGCCCGAAGCAGGTCACCATTCCGGACGGGCTGGTGAACTCCCAGTTCACCAACGTGAGGCAGCAGCTGGAGAAGTTGGACCTCAAGGTCGATTCCGACGACGTCGACAGCAGCCTGCCCAAGGGGACCGTTGTCGACGTCGACCCCCAAGAGGGCAGCACGGTCTCCGCGGGGACCGAGGTGAAGGTCAAGGTTTCCCGGGGCAACGTCAACGAGGTGCCGGACGTTATCGGCTTCCCCGAGGACCAGGCGGTCCGGCTGCTGAAGAACGCGGGTTACCAGGTGCGGACGCTGGACGGCGAGGAGGTCACACCGGACAAGGCCGGCAAGGTCAGCCGACAGACCCCCAAGGGCAATCAGAAGCTGCCTCGGGGCGAGCGGGTGACTATCTACGTGGACGTCCCCTTGCCGGAGCCGACCGACAGCGCCAGCCCGGGCACCCCGTCGCCGGGCACGACGCCGACCACCCCCGGCAGCGGCGGTGGCGGGGGCTTCCCGTTCCCGACCATGACGCCGCCGACGAGGTTCAGCCAGCCCTGACCCGACAGCTCCAGACAGGCGAAGTGGCGGTGCCCGGTCGACCCGGAACACCGCCACTTCGCGCATCGGGCGTAAGGCGAAGCCTCAGGCGGCGGCGAACGCGGCCCGGCGGCGGGCGTCCACCTCGGCGGCCAGCTCCGGGGCCCGCTCCAGCGCCTCCGGGTAGCCGCACACGGCCAGCCAGTTGGCCAGCATGAGGTGGCCGCCCTCGGTCAGCACCGACTCGGGGTGGAACTGGACGCCCTCGATGGGCAGGGTGCGGTGCCGCATGGCCATCACCACGCCGGAGCCGGTCCGGCCGGTGACCTCCAGCTCGTCGGGCAGCGTCTCGGGCAGCACGGCGAGCGAGTGGTACCGGGTGGCGGTGAACGGGTCAGGCAGGCCGGCGAGCACCCCCACCCCGTTGTGCCGCACCTCGGACGTCTTGCCGTGCAGCAGCTCCGGCGCCCGTGTCACGGTCGCGCCGAACGCCTCACCGATGGCCTGGTGACCGAGGCAGACCCCGAAGAGGGGGAGCTTGCCGGCGTACTCCTTGATCACGTCGAGGCAGATGCCGGCGCGGTCGGGGCTGCCCGGCCCCGGCGAGAGCAGCACGCCGTCGGCGCCCGCCCGGCCCACCTCGGCCACCTCGATCTCGTCGTTGCGCCGCACCTCGCAGTCCACGCCGAGCTGGCCGAGGTACTGCACGAGGTTGAAGACGAACGAGTCGTAGTTGTCGATCACGAGGACGCGCATCGGGTCACCTGCTCGGGGTGGAGGGCGGGGCGTTGTTCGACTCGGTGCTGTACGGGATCTCCTCCTCGGAGGGCCGCTCGGTCGGCTCGGTGAGCCCGCCGCCGTCGTCGCCCGGCACGCCGGAGTCCTGGGTGACCTGCACGTCGTCGAAGGGGAGGAGGGGTTCGGCCCACGGGAAGACCACGAACCAGAGCAGGGCGACCGTCGCGGCCGCCAGCAGCACCGAGCCGATCAGCTTTCCGGGGAGCCCGAGCGGGAGCTTCCGCCAGATCCATCCGTACACGCTCAGCCCTCCAGCTCGGCCGGGCGGCCCGCCGTCTTGGCCTGGACGTGGTCCAGCCGGGCGTGGATGATCAGCCGCTGGTAGTTGTCGAACTTGGGGTTGCAGGTGGTCAGGGTGAGCAGCTTCTCGCTCGGCCGCTCGGTCGGCTTGCCCGGCACCGGCGCGACGACCTCGACCTGGTACGGCTTGACGATCCGCTGCTGGTAGACCTTGTAGATGAACCACTCGGTCTGCGTCTCGACCACGACGGCGTCGCCGGGGCGCAGCTCGTCCAGGCGCCAGAAGGTGGCCCGGATGCGGTGGCCGGCGACGGAGAAGTTGCCCACCTGGCCCGGCATGGCGCTCTTCGGGTAGTGGCCCGGGGCGTACCGGATGTCGTCCGGGCTGACGCCCTCGACCACCACCCAGTGCTTGTCGAACTTGGGGAGGTAGAGCCCGGCGACCGGCTTGCCCTCGGCGGGCGGCTTCGGTTTGACGCTCGGCCCGGTCGACGGCGCGACCGTCGGGTCCGCCCCCCACTCCTGGGCGAGCTGGCTGCTGAGGTCGTTCTGGTGGGCGTCGACGATCACCGCCTTGCCCCAGATCTCGTAGCCGGCGAAGAGCAGCACCACCAGGCCGAAGGTGATCAGCACCTCGCCGGTGCCGCGCACGATCCCCCGCAGCCGGGAACCGACGGTGGGCCGGGTCAGCTCGGAGTAGACGCTCTTGTACCCCTCGCCGGTCTGCTCGGGCCGGAGCTGCACCACGCGCTCGCCGCGGCGGGGCTGCGGCGGCTCGGCCGGGGCGCCGGCCGGGTCGCCGTCGCCGGTGTCCGGGACCGGGGGCACGGCACCCATCAGCGCGGTGTGGTCCAGCGCCGCCGGACGGGCCGGCGGGCGGCTGACGGCCGGGATCACCGCGGTCGCCCCCGGGTCCGCCGGGCCGGTCGCCGCCGGTACCGCCGGGCCGGTCGCTCCCGGTACCGCCGGGCCGGTCGCTCCCGGGACCGCCGGGCCGGTCGCCGTCGGTCGAGGCGGGCCGCCGTCGGCCGGGCCGGCCGACCGCGGTACGCCGGCTCCCGGCGCGCCGGGACGCAGCGGCCCGGCGGCGGGGCGGCGTTCCGGCCGCTCGCCGAGCGGGGGGATGAACGCGGTCGGCGCGTCCGCAGGAGACGTCGGCCGTGCCGCGTCGGGCCGGCGCCCGGGCTCGGCAGGGGGTCTGGTCGGCCCGTCGGGGCCGCCGTCGCGCTGGTGCCAGGCCGGCTGACCGTCGGGTGCCGGCGGGCGGTTCCGATCGCCGGGCCAGACCGGCGGCGGGGCCGCGGGCGGGCGCGCCGGCCGCTGTTCGCTGACCGGGGGCGGCGCCGCCTGGTCCGGCCAGGGCAGGTCGAGCGGGGGGCGGGGCGGCGCGGGTGCCGGCCGGTCGACCTTCGGCAGGAAGGCGGTCGCGTCGTCGCTCTGGTCGCGGTGGCGGCCGTCCCGGTCCCGGGGGTCGTCCCGGCTCACCGCGGCACCTTCGCCGACTGCAGCGCGGTCGAGTCCTCGAATGCCGGCACGGTGACCGTGGAGACGGTCTCGGAGTAGCCGAGCTGGTAGTGGTCGACGGCTTCCCTGAACAACCGGACTCCCTTGGACGCGGCGAGTTCCCGCTGGAACGCGGCGGGGTCGCCGATAGCCACGATCTTGAAAGGAGGGGAGTACACCCGGCCGTGCAGCAGCAGAGTGTTACCGACGCAGCGTACCGCGCTGGTGCTGAGCACGCGCACGTTCATGATTGACATGGCCTCCGCGCCGCCCGCCCAGAGCGCGTTCACGACGGCCTGGACGTCGCTCTGGTGGACCACCAGGTCGTCGTTGCTCGCGCCCTTGGGCAAGGGCTGGTCGGCGCGCCGGGGCGCGTCGTTCAGCTCGATGGTGATGCCGTTGCCGGTGAGCGCGGTGAACCCGGCGGCCTGCCGGGTGGCGGCGGCCCGGTCCCGCTGTGCCTTGATCGGGCCGTCGGCGCCGGCCAGGGCGCCGGTCTGCTCCTCGACCTCGGCGCGCAGCCGGGCGGCCTTCGCCTCGCTGGCCGCCACCTGCTCGCGTCGGTCCTCGATCAACTGGGTGAGCTGGGGACGCCGGTCCTCCCGCAGCGCGGTGCCGCCGGCGGTGGTGGCGGTCGTGGTGAACAGCAGCCCGGCCGCGGCGGCGATCAGGGGTACGCCGATCGACCAGCCCGGGCGGCGCTGGCGCGGCCGGCGCGGCAGCAGGCCGACCACCGCGCGCCGGAGGACCTTCTGCCAGGAGGCGGCGCCGGACGTGTACTCCACCGGGCGTTCCCTTTCCCGTCGTCTCGTTCCGGCCCGCGACGGCGCGGACCGGTCTGCTCGACCCGAAAAGTCCCGCTCTTTTCGGTCACTCCGTGCACCGGCCTGACCCCATTCGTGGCCTGTAGGGTCTGTCGGGACTACGCTAGCTGTCGAACATTATTGGCCATGGACCGTCGCCCCCGCGCCCGGTTGTCAGGCCGGACGAGGTCGTACCCCCCTCTGGAGAGCGTCGTGCCCAAGTCTCAGGTCCGCAAGAAGAAGGTGTACACCCCGCCGACGGACGTGCGTCCGACGGCGACGGCGGCGACGCGCAAGCCTAGCCCGGTCTGGCTGCCGATCACCGCGGTCGCGCTGATCGTGGTGGGCATCGGCTGGCTGGTCATCTACTACCTCTCCGAGCAGGCCTACCCGGTCGCGACGTGGGGCTACTGGAACCTCGCCGTGGGCTTCGGCGCGATGGTCTCCTCGCTGATCCTGCTCTCCCGCTGGCGCTGACCCCGACCGGCTCCGCCGCCCTGCGACCGAGGGCGTACGTCACGCCGGGACGCCCCTGACCGGCGCCCGGCGCCCGCTGCCCCTAAGGTGTCGGCAGGGCGGCGTGGCCGGATGCGAGATGACTCACGTTACTGCTGGGTAACCTTGCGCGTAGGCTGCACTGACAAGCAGCAGACCGGGAGGCCAACTCGATGGGCAGCGTCCAGATCGTCACCACGATCCTCGCGGCCGCCATCACCGCCGTGGCGGTGTGGCTTGCGGTGCGCGCGGTCATGAAGATGACGGCCGTCATCCGGCTCGGCCAGCCCGCGCCGGAGCGGTTCGACGACAAGGGCGCCCGCACGAAGAAGATGCTGGTGGAGACCGCCGGCCACACCCGCATGCTCAAGTGGAGCGTGGTGGGCGCGGCGCACTGGTTCGTGATGGTCGGCTTCATCGTGCTGTCGCTGCTGGTGCTCGAGGCGTACTTCGAGGTGGTCACCCCCGGCGGCGGGCTCCCGATTATCGGGCACTGGACGGTCTTCGGCCTGGCCACCGAGTGGATCGGGATCCTGGGCCTGGCCGGCATCCTGGTGCTGATGGGCATCCGGCTGCGCAACCGGCCCACCCGGCCGGGCGGCCGCTCCCGGTTCACCGGATCGACCATGTGGCAGGGCTACTTCGTCGAGTGGGTCGTGCTGCTGGTCCTGATCTTCGGCTTCGTGATCCGCGGCTTCAAGGTCGCCACCGACCACTTCGAGTACCCGGTCTGGGCCACCCCGCTGAGTCACGCGGTCGGCGCCGCGCTCCCGGCCTGGACGGCCGGCGTCAGCGTCGCCGCCCTCATCAAGATCGCCATCTCGATGACCTGGCTCATCGTGATCTCGCTGAACGTCACCATGGGCGTCGCCTGGCACCGGTTCCTTGCGTTCCCGAACATCTTCTTCAAGCGCGACCCGGAGAAGCCGGCCGGCTCCGGCCTCGGCCCGCTGCGCCCCATGACGAGCGAGGGCAAGCCGCTCGACTTCGAGGAAGCGGACCCGGAGAAGGACCAGTTCGGTGTCGCCCAGGTCGAGCAGTTCACCTGGAAGGGCCTGCTGGACTTCAGCACCTGCACCGAGTGCGGTCGCTGCCAGTCGCAGTGCCCGGCCTGGAACACCGGCAAGCCGCTGTCGCCGAAGCTGCTCGTGCTGAGCCTGCGCGACCACGCGTACGCCAAGGCGCCGTACCTGCTGGCCGGCGGAGGCAAGGACCTGACCGGCGAGGAGAAGGCCACCGCCGCGCAGCTCGCCCACATGGACGTGCTGGCCCTCGCCGAGGCCGACCGGCCGCTGATCGGCACCGCCGAGGAGGGCGGCGTCATCGACCCGGACGTGCTCTGGTCGTGCACCACCTGCGGCGCCTGCGTCGAGCAGTGCCCGGTGGACATCGAGCACGTCGACCACATCGTCGACATGCGCCGCTACCAGGTGCTGATCGAGTCGAGCTTCCCGTCCGAGGCCGGCGTCATGCTCCGCAACCTGGAGAACAAGGGCAACCCGTGGGGCGCCCCGCAGAACACCCGCGAGGACTGGACCAAGGGCCTCGGCTTCGAGGTGCCGCGGGTCGGCGAGGTCGACGACTTCGAGTACCTGTTCTGGGTCGGCTGCGCCGGCGCGTTCGAGGACCGGGCCAAGAAGACCACCCGCGCGGTGGCCACGCTGCTCAACGAGGCCGGCGTCTCCTTCGCCATCCTCGGCGAGGGCGAGACCTGCTCCGGTGACCCGGCCCGCCGGATCGGCAACGAGTTCGTCTTCCAGATGCTCGCCCAGCAGAACGTCGAGACGCTGAACGAGGCGTTCGAGGGCCGGGAGAAGAGCAAGCGGAAGATCGTCGCCACCTGCCCGCACTGCTTCAACACCCTGGGCAACGAGTACGGCCAGCTCGGCGGCGAGTTCGAGGTGGTGCACCACACCCAGCTGCTGGCCCACCTGGTGGCCGCCGGCAAGCTCACCCCGGTGCAGCCCGTCGACGGCGGCGTCACCTACCACGACCCCTGCTACCTGGGTCGGCACAACCGGATCTTCGCCGCCCCGCGTGAGGTGCTCGGCGACTCGATTCAGGGCGAGCTGACCGAGATGCCGCGCAACAGCGAGCGCTCCTTCTGCTGCGGCGCCGGCGGCGCCCGGATGTGGATGGAGGAGAAGATCGGCAAGCGGATCAACGTGGACCGGGTCGAGGAGGCCATGTCCACCGGGGCGAAGACCATCGCGGTCGGCTGCCCGTTCTGCTCGACGATGCTCAACGACGGTGTCAACGGCAAGGGCGCCGGCGAGCAGGTCGAGGTGGTCGACGTGGCGAGCGTGCTGCTCCGCTCGGTCAAGCCGGACGCCCCGGCGGGCGAGAAGGAGACCGAGACGGTCGCCGGCTGAGGCGTACCCCCGGAAGAGCTGAACCACGACGGCGGCGGCACCCACGAGGGTGCCGCCGCCGTCGCCGGTCAGGAGACCGTCGTGGTCGCGATGGCGGCCGTGGCGGCAGCGGTCGTCGCCACCAGCACCGCGGCCTGCGTCTCCTCGATCGCCTTCTTCGTGGCCGCGGAGGCCCAGTCGCCCGCGGCGATCTCGGCCAGGCGGGCCTTGACCCGGTCCCTCGGCAGCTCGCGGAAGAGCTTCCGGTCCAGGCCGACCGCCCGGGTCAGGGTGAGCAGCGCGGCCGTCCGCGCGTCCACGGGGCCGGCGGCGGCCAGCGCGGCGAGCATCCGCTCCCGGGCCGCCGTCTCCACCGCCGGCTCCGCACCGGTGGGCGAGGGATAGCGGGTACGCGGGAACACCCACAGCACCCGGTCCGACTCGCGGCGCAGCACCCCGGCGTCGACCAGGCCGTCGAGCACCCGGTCCGGCAGGCCCTTGGCCAGCTTGCCGATCCAGTCCTTCGGCTTGCGCGGCCGGTCCCCGGCGACGGTGGCGAGCGCCCGGTCCAGCAGCGGCACGCCGGTCGGGGCGGGGTCGGTCACCGCGAGCCGGCCGCCGGTCACCTCGACGCGGCCGGCCAGGGCCAGCTCCAGCAGGACGGCCCCGGCGAGGCCGTAGTCCAGGTGCGGCCGGCCGAGCCGGTTGGTGCCGCCGTCGTCGTAGGCGAGCAGGACCAGTTCGTCGGTGAGCAGCAGGCGGTTCATGCGACCCACGCTACGTCCGGGTCGCCAGCCAGCCGGCCGCCGGCTCGTGCCCGCTGCCGGCCCGTGGAACAATCTCGCTCATCGACGGCCTGCTGGTTACCGCGCTGTTGCCCCTGGTCGGCTTCGTGCTGCTGACCGCCGGCAACGCGTTCTTCGTCGCGGCCGAGTTCGCCCTGGTCACCGTCGACCGGGCGGAGATCGACCGGCGGGCCGGTGAGGGCGACGGCCGGGCCACCACGGTCCGCCGGGCGCTGCGCGAGTTGTCCTTCCAGCTCTCCGGCGCCCAGCTCGGCATCACCATCACGGCGCTGCTCACCGGCTACCTGGCCGAACCGGCGCTGTCCCGCCTCTTCGCCCCGCTGCTGCGCCCGGTCGGCGGGGCCGAACGGTTCACCGGGCTGCTCGCCCTGGCGCTGGCCACCCTCATCTCGATGCTCTTCGGCGAGCTGGTGCCCAAGAACCTCGCGCTGGCCCGCCCGATGCCCACCGCGCTCGGCACCGCCGGACCGATGCGCACCTTCTCCCGTACCTTCGGCTGGCTGATCCGGCTGCTCAACGACTCGGCCAACCGGCTGGTCCGGCGGCTCGGCGTGGAGCCGCAGGAGGAGCTGGCCAGCGCCCGGTCCCCGGAGGAGCTGGGACTGCTCGCCGCCATCTCGGCCCGGGCCGGCGCGCTGCCGCCGGACACCGCCATGCTGCTGCGCCGCACCATTCGGTTCGGCGACAAGCGGGCCGCCGAGGCGATGACGCCGCGGGTCGACGTGATCGCGCTGCGGGCCACCGCGACGGTCGCCGAGCTGCTCGACCTGTCCCGGCAGACCGGCCGGACCCGGTTCCCGGTCTACGAGGAGACGCTGGACCTGGTCACCGGCGTGGCCGGGGTGCCGGACGCGCTCGGGGTGCCGCTCGCCAGCCGGGCCGCCACCACGGTCGGCGCGGTCGCCCGCGAACCGGTGTACGTCCCGGAGAGCCTCGACCTCGACGGGGTGCTGGCCGCGCTCAAGGACGCCGGCGCCGACCTGGCCATCGTGGTTGACGAGTACGGCGGCACGGACGGTGTGGTGACCGTGGAGGACCTGGTCGAGGAGCTGGTCGGGGAGATCGCCGACGAGTTCGACCCGGCCGCGGTGGACGATGCCGGGCCGGTCGAGCTGACCGTGCCGGGCGGCGAGCGCACTGTGCTGGTGGATGGCGTGCTCCGGGAGGACGAGCTGGTCGAGCAGACCGGTTTCCGGCTGCCCGAGGGGCCGTACGAGACCCTGGCCGGCTTTCTGATGGCCCGGCTCGGGCACATTCCGGTGCCGGGCGAGACGGTCGAGGAGGCCGGGTACGAGTTCACCGTGGTGGAGGTCGACCGGCACCGGATCGAGCAGGTGCGGGTGGTCCGGCCCGAGGAGCCCGACGACGGTGAGTGAACTGCTGATCGCCCTGGTGCTGCTGCTCGGCAACGCCTTCTTCGTGGGCAGCGAGTTCGCCCTCATCGCCTCCCGCCGTACGGTGCTCGAACCGCTGGCGGCGACCTCGAAGCGGGCCCGGTGGGCGCTGTCGGCGATGAACCAGATCCCGCTGATGATCGCCGGGGCGCAGCTCGGCATCACGGTCTGCTCGCTCGGCCTCGGCGCGATCGCCGAGCCGGCGCTGGCCCACCTGCTGGAGGCGCCGTTCGAGGCGCTCGGCCTGCCCGCCTCGGCGGTGCACCCGGTGGCCTTCGTGATCGCCCTCGGTGTGGTGGTCTTCCTGCACACCGTGGTGGGCGAGATGGTGCCGAAGAACATCACCCTGGCCGGCCCGGAGCCGTCGGCGCTCTGGCTGGGGCCGGCCATGCTCGCCTTCTGCCTGGCCACCAAGCCGCTGCTGCTGGCCATGAAGTGGTCGGCCCGGCAGGTGCTGTGGTTGTGGCGGGTGGAGGCGACCGACGCCGTGAAGACGGTGTTCACCGCGGAGGAGTTGGCCGGCCTGGTCTCGCAGGCGCGCACCGAGGGGTTGCTGGACGCCGAGGAGCACGCGCGGATCACCGGGGCGCTGGCCCTGCACAGCCGGACGGCCGCCGACGCCCTGCAGCCCTGGTCGACGGTGACCACGGTGGCCGAGGACGTCTCACCGGCGTCGCTGGAGGTGCTGGCCACCCGCACCGGCCGGTCCCGCTTCCCGGTGGTGCAGCGGTCCACCCGCCGGGTGCTCGGTTTCGTCCACGTGAAGGACGTGCTGGGCTACGCGGGCGCCACCCGCCGGGCGCCGGTGCCGGCCGACATCTACCGGCCGCTGGCCGTGGTGCCGCCGGACCGTACGCTGGCCGACCTGTTGCTCTCGATGCGCCGCGAGCGCCGGCACATGGTGCTGGTGAGTGACGGCCGTCGACCGCTGGGTGTGGTGACGCTCGACGACGTATTGACCGCGATCGTTGGCAAGTAAACGAATACCCTTGGTGTGCAAGCGGTTGCGCAGACGTGATTGAACTAAACGTCGCCTTGATTCCACCCCCGTGCCTTCCCTAATGTGGGGCACCGACCGCCTCTGGGTCGTCTGCCTCGACCTTCCCTCTCGCGAGGCGCCCGGCGGTCGGTTGCAAAGGAGTCCGTGCCGGTGGCAACCATGCCCCCTGAACGTCACGCCCCGAGCCAGCCGCCCGTCCGCCCGGCCGGGACGCGCCGGGTGGTACGCCGTCTCCTCACCCTGGTCGCGGCCGTCGCGGTCGGCGCCGGGATGCTGACGGCCCCGGCGCACGCGGCGCCGTCGGTGGACGAGATCGACGCGCAGATCGACAAGCAGTGGGAGAAGCTCGAACCCACGATCGAGCAGTACAACAAGGTCCGCTCCCAGCTCAAGGTCAACAAGAAGAAGTCCGCGGACCTGCAGAAGAAGATGGTGCCG
The DNA here is from genome assembly GCF_040631005.1 of Micromonospora sp. NPDC005707. NCBI lineage: Bacteria > Bacillati > Actinomycetota > Actinomycetes > Micromonosporales > Micromonosporaceae > Micromonospora > Micromonospora sp. NPDC005707. The sequence continues at coordinate 159,341 of NZ_JBEXYR010000008.1, read as the reverse complement.
CTGGAGCTGGAGTCGGCGCTCGCGATGAACAAGGTCGGCGACATCGCCGCCCGCTACTACATCCAGGGCCCGTCCCAGGACCTCGGCGCCCTGCTGGTGAGCACCAGGCCCGGCACCCTCGCCGAGCAGCTGGTGATCCTCGACCGGCTCGCCGACGACCAGCGCAAGCAGATCGCCGGCGTGCTCGCCGTCCGGGACAAGTACAACAAGCAGAAGCAGAAGCTGGACGCGCTGATCGCCACCGAGCTCAAGCAGGAGAAGGATCTGGCGACGAAGAAGAAGCAGATCGACTCCGAGATCAAGCGGTTGACGGCCATGCTGCCGGTGACCTCGATCCGGCCGGCCGGCTGCCCGGCTATCGACGGCGTGGTCAGCAGCGCCGCGCGTACCGCGATCAAGACCGCGTGCGCGCAGGTCGGCGACCCGTACGTGTGGGGCGCCACCGGCCCGAACTCGTTCGACTGCTCCGGCCTCACCCAGTACGCCTACAAGGCGGCGGGCATCTCGCTCACCCACTTCACGGGCGCGCAGTGGAACGAGGGCCGCAAGGTCTCCCGCTCCGACGCCAGACCGGGTGACCTCGTCTTCTTCGGCAGCGACCTGCACCACGTCGGGCTATACCTCGGCAACGGGGTGATGGTGCACGCGCCACGGACCGGCAAGCCGGTCCAGGTGTCGAGCATCAGCACACAGCCGCTCGCCGGTTTCGTCCGGGTCACCTGACCCGTCCCCCAGCGACGAGAAGGCCCCCGGTCCGCCTGGACCGGGGGCCTTCTCCGTCGAGCGCTGGCTGCTACCTCGGTGCGCCGACCGGGGACGGCAGTATCAGCACGTCGTCGAGGTTGACGAACATGATCCGGTGGCCGAACTGGACCTGCGCGTACTTGGTCTCACCCCGGACCACGGTCCGGTCGCCCGGTGCCGAGCCGTCGAACGAGACGGCCCGGTAGTACTCGCTCGGCAGGACGCCGCCGAGTGCGTACCGCTGGCCGGCCGCGAACGTGTACTGGAGCGGGGACACGCCCTGGAACGGGATGGTGGCCGGGTAGGCCGCCTGCTCCGGGTAGGCGCGGCCGTACACCGGGATGGTGGTCTTCCCAGGCTTGGGCGTCACCACGAAGCCCGTCGACCACTTGGCGGTCGGCGCCGAGGCCGGGTTGAGGAACCAGGCCTTCTGCCCGAGGTACCAGATCGCCGTCCAGTCACCCTGCACGTCGGCCACGGCGTACGTCTGGCCGGCCGAGGCGCGGGCGCCGTGGTCGGAGATGTACATGGTGTCCGGCGTGCCGTCCGGGCGCAGCCCGAGGTCGTTGACCAGCGGGGCGGTCGCGCTCGGCGCGGTGTGCAGGACCACCGCGGACGAGCCGCGCAGCGGGCACGGCGCGGCCGGCGGGGTGGGCTTTGGGACGCCCGGCGGCTGCTGGTTGCAACCGACGAAGGCGGGCTGGTTGGTGGCGAAGTCCGGGTCGATGGTGACCAGGCCGGTGTGCGCGTTGCCGAGGGACCGGAAGGGCGCCTTCATGAGGTCGAAGTAGTGCGACCAGTCCCAGTACGGGCCCGGGTCCCAGTGCATCCCGCGCACGGTCGAGGCGGTGGTGCCGGGGACGTTGTCGTGGCCGATGATGTGCTGCCGGTCCAGCGGGATCTGGAACTTCAGCGCCAGGTGCCGGACCAGCTTGGCCGAGGCCCGGTACATCGCCTCGGTGTACCAGGTGCCGTGCCCGGCGAAGCCCTCGTGCTCCAGGCCGATGGACTTGGCGTTGACGTACCAGTTGCCGGCGTGCCAGCCGACGTCCTTGGCCTTGATGTGCTGGGCCACGTAGCCGTCCACCGAGCGCAGCGTGTAGTGCCAGCCCAGGTAGTCGGCGCGCTTCACCAGGTCGACGCTCGGGCCGAAGTAGCCCTCGGTGTCGTGGATGACGATGTATTCGATCTTCTGCTGGGCCGGCCGGTTGCCGAGGTCGTGGTTGCCGTAGTCGCCCGGGTCCGCGCTGAGCTGCTCGTAGGGGGCGGGAATCCACTCGCAGGCCAGCCGGACCGGGCACTCCAGGCCGTCCGGCCGCTCGGCCCGGCGCAGCCCGAGCCGGTGCAGCGCGGACTGGTCCGGCTTCACCGCGGTGGCGGCCAGGGTCACCCGCTGGCCGTCGTCGGTGGTCCGGGCCGCGCCGAGGCCGAGCTGGTCGTAGACCTCGTCGGCGAAGGCCGCCGCCGCGTCCTCGGTGTCCGCGCCGGAGTAGCGGGCCACCGCGCCGTACCAGGCCGCCGGGTCGGTGGTGGCGCCGACCGGCGAGCCCAACTGCTTCTGGTACGAGGCGAGCAGCGCCGCGCCGCCCCGGATGTTCGCGGCCGCGTCGGTGCGCAGCGTCTCCTCGGCGAGGCCGGTGAGCGCCGCGGCGGCGTCGAGCGTCTGCAGGGACGCCTGCGGCAGCACGTCCTCCGCCGGTGCGGCCGCGGTGGCCGGGTCGAGGGTGAGCGGCCGCGAGTCGTCGCCCCGCGGGTCCTCGTCCTCGCTGACGTGGCCGCTGGCCGGGGTCGCGAGGACGTGTTCGGCGTCGGTGAGGTGCATCGGGCCGTAGCCGCCGCTGGTGCTCGGCTGGCCCGGGTGGGTGTCCCAGCGCGACTCCAGGTACGAGACGCCGAGCAGGACGCTCTGCGGCACGCCGTACTCCGCCGCGGCGGCGGCGTACTGGTCCTGGCGGTCGGTGGCGGGTTGGGTGGTGAGCGGCTGGGCGGCCACCGGACCGGTCGCCACCAGGGCGGTGGCGGCTGCAACGGCTGCTGCCAGCAGCATCCGTCTGCCCGACGGCGGGGGTGAGAGGTGCATCGAACCTCCAGACAGGGATGGGGGTCACTGCGCCTCACCCTCACCCCGCGCACGGCCCGGGTCAATACCTTTCCGAGAGGTAATCTCCGCTGAAAGAATCTTTCGGGTACGGAGTGTCACGGCGTCTCGGGTTGCGGAACGATAACGACGCTCTCTACTCTGGTCAATCGTCGGCCGCGAGTTTCACCGTCCAACCCGGGTGGTGACGGTCCGGCACCGCCGAGTCGCCTCCGGGCGAGCCGGGGACCCAGGTAACTGGGGTGAATCCGCAGCCACTGCGGTAGGGCGCCTCCCTTCCCGCCCGAACCCGTCAGCTAACCCGGTAGGCGGCCAGGAAGAAGGAGTACGGAAGCCCGGTGGCACACCATGCCCCGCGGCCACCGTCGGTCCGGTCGGTCGACCGGTCGACGGCTGCGCCGCGTTCCCGCTGGTCCCGTTTCACCACCGCCCTCGCCGCCCTGGCCGGCACCGCCGTCGTCCTGACCGGCGGCGCCACGGCGGCTCACGCCGAACCGTCGGTCACCGAGATCGAGCGCCAGATCGACCAGGACTGGAACAAGCTCGAACCGATCATCGAACAGGTCAACGCCACCCGCGAGCAGCTCGCCGCCAAGCGGAAGCAGGCCGCCACGCTGGCCAAGCAGATCGCCCCGCTCCAGGCCCGGGTGGACGCCGCCCTCGGTCAGGTGGGCGGGCTCGCGGCCGACGCCTACAAGGGCGACAACAACCTCTCCACGGTCAACGCGCTGCTGGGCAGCCGGTCGCCGAGCGACCTGGTCGACGGCCTCGCCCTGCTCGACCGCTTCGCGAACCGCCAGCAGAAGCAGGTGCGGACCGTCGCCGCGCTGCGCGACCAGCTGGCCGCCAAGAAGCAGCCGCTCGACGAGATGATCACTGAGCTGTCGCGCACCGAGGCCCAGCTCGCGGCCAAGAAGAAGCAGATCGACGCCGAGATCGTCAAGCTCCAGAAGCTGCGCCTCAAGGTCTACGGCAACGGCGGCGGCGGTCCGCTGCGCCCGGCGCCCTGCCCCGCCGGCTACCCCGGCGGCCCGGCCGGCACCGCGGTCAAGTTCGCCTGCGCCCAGATCGGCAAGATCTACGTCTGGGGCGCCGCCGGCCCGGACCACTACGACTGCTCGGGCCTGACCATGGCTGCCTGGGCCAAGGCCGGCGTCTCGCTGCCGCACAACGCGCGGCAGCAGCACGACGTGACCCGGCGGGTGAGCCGGAGCGAGCTGCGCGCCGGTGACCTCGTCTTCTACTACAGCGACCTGCACCACGTCGGCATGTACGTCGGTGACGGCTGGGTGGTGCACGCCTCCCAGTCCGGCAAGCCGATCACGATGAAGCGCGTCGACGACGGCCAGATCAACAGCTACGGCCGCCCGGGCTGAGCGGTCCGCAGGGGTTGAGCGGTCCGCAGGGGCTCCCGCGTCGCGGGGGCCCCTGCGCCGTTGCCGGCCTCGGGCCGGTCAGCGGGTCGGCCAGGTGCGCCAGCTCTGCCAGGAGCGGCTCGGGGTCGGGCCGCGCTGGCCCTGGTAGCGCGAGCCGTACACCTCAGAGCCGTACGGGTGCTCGGCCGGCGAGGAGAGCCGGAAGATGCAGAGCTGGCCGATCTTCATGCCCGGCCAGAGCGTGATCGGCAGGTTCGCCACGTTGGACAGCTCCAGCGTGACGTGACCGGAGAAGCCCGGGTCGATGAAGCCGGCGGTCGAGTGGGTGAGCAGGCCGAGCCGGCCCAGTGAGCTCTTGCCCTCAAGTCGTCCGGCGAGCTGGTCGCCGAGCGAGATCACCTCCAGTGTGGAGGCGAGCACGAACTCGCCCGGGTGCAGCACGAACGGCTGGCCCTCGGCCACCTCCACCAACGAGGTGAGGTCGTCCTGCTGCACGGACGGGTCGATGTGCGTGTAGAGATGGTTGTTGAAGACCCGGAACAACCGGTCCAGACGGACGTCGATGCTGGACGGTTGCACCAGCGTGGGCTCGAAGGGCTCCAGCGCGAGCGTGCCAGTCTTGATCTCGGAGACCAGGTCCCGGTCGGAGAGCAGCATCGGAACACCATAGCGACCGGTACGGGTGACCTGCGTGTCGGACTACATCTTCGTACACCTGTTCGATAGAATGTCCGCATGGCTTCCTGGTCCGAATTCGCCGCCGACGAGCCCCGCCTCGCCGACGAGATCCGCCTCCTGTTGCAGCAGTACGGGCCGGGTTTCGGCTACCTCGCCACGGTCCGCGCCGACGGCGGCCCGCGCGTGCACCCCGTCTCCCCGGTCATCACCGACGACGGGCTCTGGTGCTTCGTCATCGACTCGCCCAAGCGTCGCGACCTCGAACGCGACGGCCGCTACGCGCTGCACTCCTTCCCGCCGGAGGAGAGCGACGACGAGGCCTACGTGGCCGGCCGGGCGCTCCCGGTGACCGACCCGGCGACCGTCGCCCGGGTGGCCCGGATCGGCCGGGCCGCGCCGCAGGGCGACTGGCGGCTGTTCGAGTTCACCGTCGACGTGGCGATGCTGACCCGGCGTGACCAGGTGGCCTGCCCCGGCGCCGGCCGGCCGGAGGTGCGCGTCTGGCTCGACCCGGGGGCCGGCGTCCCGGCCCGGCGTGACCCGCTCGCCGCGGAAGGCCGGCGTGGCCGGCACGGCTTCGACACCCGCCGCCCGGCGGCCTGAGTCCGTACCCGATGGGTTCCGGCCCGAACAGAGCCGGCGCCGGCCCCGTCCGAGGACGGGACCGGCGCCGGCGTGTGGTGCGTGGCGGTCAGGCCGCGCGGTAGGCGTTCCACGCGGTCAGCATGCGGCTCGCCTGACCAGCGGTGAACTGGTACATGCACGAGTCGTAGGTGTAGTCCATGAAGTTGGTGATCGGGTCCTTGCCGGTGGCGGTGCAGGTGTCGCGACCGGTCGGGCACTGATAGGCCGGCGAGGCCTCGGCCGGGGTGTCGGAGACGCTGTCACCCGAGCCCGAGCAGCCACCCTGGAAGGTGTGGTAGAGGTTCAGCCAGTGGCCGACCTCGTGGGTGCCGGTGTCGCCCTGGTTGTAGTTCGTCGCGGTGCCACCCGGCAGCGACTCGCTCAGCGCGACCACGCCGTCCATGCTGTTCAGCTTGCGCTGCGGGAAGGTGGCCCAGCCGAGCAGGTCGTCGCTCAACTCGCCCAGGTAGAGGTTGAGCGTGTTCTTGCCGCCCTCGCGCAGCGAGGTCTTCATCGAGCGCTCGGCGGAGGAGCCCTGGACGATCGGGTACCAGGCGGCGTTGGTGACGTGGTGCACCTTGGTCAGCTGGAAGCTGAAGGCGGTCGCCGCGCCACCGGTGCCACCGCTGTACGCCGTGTTCAGCACGGAGATCTGCTGGGTCACCATCGAGTCCGGGATGTTGCCGCCCGCTCGGGTGCTGTCCCGCTGGATGACGTGGACGACGACGGGGATGGTCACCGTGGCCAGCGGGGTGGCCCCGGCGCCGGCGCGGAAGCTCGCCCGCTCACGCAGCGCCGCGGCGAGGTCGGCGTCACGCTCGCGGACCTGCTTGGCCGTCAGCTCGTTCGGGTCGAGCTTGGCGTGGCCGCCCTTCTTCACCCGTGCGTCCGAGTGGACGTCGGCGGGCTCGGCGCAGGAGCCGGACGGGGCGGCCGAGAAGGCCGAAGCTGCGGGGACGACGCCTACCGCGGCGGTGCTGAGCAGCAGCGCGAGGGTCGTCGACGCGACACCGGCGGTACGCCGGGTCAGCAGGTTGGGACGAAGTCCCATGGGCCCACCTCTTTCTGCGGGCGTGACAGGGGGTGTGTCACGCCCGGTCGGAGAACGTGGACGAGACGTTACATCCGATCGAAAGATTTGAGAACAACCATATGTTGCCGTGGTGAAACTTTCTGCTGGTAGTCCGCGGGCCGTCGCGCTCGGTCCGGCTGCGGGGTACCTGGGTGCACGGAGGCGGTGACCTCCTGTACAGTGGTGCCGCCTGCGGGTGTAGTTCAATGGCAGAACATCAGCTTCCCAAGCTGACAGTGCGGGTTCGATTCCCGTCACCCGCTCCACGCGAAGGCCCTGGTCAGGACGTAAGTCCCAGCCAGGGCCTTCGACGTTGCTGCGGTCAGCAGCGCCCGGCGGGCCATCCACGGGCCACTAGCCACGCTTTTTGCCCTTGCCCTTGGCGGAGGAGCCGGCCGCCGGCTTCTTGGCTTTCTTGCGCTCGGCCTTCACCGCGTCGCTCACCGCCTGGGCGATGGCCCGATCCGCCTCCGAGGTGGCGTGCTGGTAGATCATGGCCGCTTGCGCCGAGTCGTGACCCATCCGGGCCATCAGGTCGCGGGTGCTCGCACCGGTCCTGGCCGCGATCGTGTTACCCGTATGCCGCAGATCATGGAAGTGCAGACCCGGAACGCCGAGCTTGCCGGCCGCCGTCGACCAGCCGATGACCTTGTTCAGGTTGCCGCGCCAGATCGGCCGGCCGGAAGGCGTCGTGAAGACCAGCGCTTCCGGGTTGTCGTCGACGAACGCCGCCAAGTGCTCACGCAGGGCCGGCAGGATGGCCGCCGGCACCGACACGGCACGCCGACCAGCACGTGACTTCGGCGGACCCAGAACCATCCCGACGCCGCGCACCTCTGTGAACGTCTGCCGGACACGGATCACCCCGGCGTCGGCGTCAACGTCCTGCCGTTGCAACGCGGATACCTCGCCCCACCGCAGGCAGGCGAACGTGGTCACCAGGACCAGGGCGCGGTACTGCTCGTCCATCAGCTCTGCGAGCTTGAGCACCTGGGCGAGCGTGAGAACGGGTCGCTCGGCCGCCTTCTCCTGATCCGCGCCCGGAATCCGGCACGGGTTCTTGCGCAGCAGCTCGTCCTCGTTGACCGCCGTCATCAGCACGGCCCGCAGCAGCCGGTACGCCTTGGCGGCCATCGTCTCCGAGACGCCGTTGCCGAGCAGTCTCGCCCGCCACTCGCGGATCATCGGCGTATCCAAGCGGCTCAGCTCCACCCCGCCCAGGTACGGCGTGATGTGCTTGCCGAGCAGCCACCGGTACAGCGCCACCGTCCGAGGACGCAGCCCAGGGCGTTGCGCGATCCACCGCTCCGCATAGTCAGCGAGGGTGATCCGCGCTCGCTCGGGGTCGATCCACTCCCCGCGCGTCATCTGCGCTTCCACCATTGACAGGTACCGGTCCGCGTCCGACTTGCGCGTGAAGGTGTCCGGAGCGGTCCGCTGGCGCCCATCCGGTCCCGGGTAGCGCACCTGGTACCGGCCAGAGTCACGCTTGCGGATGCTGCCGAAACGTCGCCGCGCCGTCATCAGGCAACGCTCCGCAGGCCGGTCCACACCTCGGAGGCGGTGAGCGGCTCCACCCTGCCGGCGTTGATGTGGGCGTCCACGTCCGAAGCCTTGAGGCGGACGCTTCGGCCGACCTTGTGGAAGGCGATGCGCCGCTGCGCAACCAGCCGGCGCACGTGGCCTGCTGGCGACCTCCGGCCGGCATCGGCCGGGCCGGCCGGCCACGCTTGGGGACGACAGTGCCTTGAAGACCTCGGGGCTCCGCCCCGAACCCCGACCCTCCTCAGAGATGCCGCCCGCGGCTCACCTCGCCGGGCACCACAAGGGCTACCAGCCTCCCCAGACGGGGACCAGGTCGTTCGTCCGGTAGGGCGCTCCACCTGGTCCCCGTCTGGGGAGGCTGGACGGTCTGGCGACTGCCCGACGAGGAGATCCGCTAGGAAGCCGTACGGTTTCCCGCATGACACATGTCCCTCCCGACGCCGAGCAGCCGGCGTTCCTCGCCCGCATGAACCAGCTCGCAGCCGAGGTTGACGAGACGGGCGACGTCTACGCGGCAGGCTTGCGGCTGTGGGAGGTGTCTGGGCGCGCAGTCGACGCGGGGGAGCTTGCGGGGAACTTCTGCGCTTTGTGGGGTGCACTGACCGACTGGATAGAGCTGAAGCCCGACGAGGCGGACCAGGCTGAAGCCGCTATGAGGCGGGCCGCGCGGGAGTGGCTTGGCCTTGACCAGACGGACAGCGGTGCGATCCAGAGATATCTCGATCACTGGCTCCACGACATCTGTGGCTACGAGCGCCCCTAGCTGGGCCACATGGGCCAGTAGCCGTGGCCCGCAGCGGTCACGAGCGGGCACGAGGGGAAGTCAGCATTGCCGCCGGACGCAGGCGTTTCGGGCATCACGACCGGTTGAGCGCGCTCTTCCAGACTGACGATGCCGTTGGTCGGCGGTCAGGGCAGCAATGCCCGAAGTCGGCCTATCCCATCCAGCACGTCGGCACGGTGCTTGCCATCCTTGATCCACGCGGGCAAGCGCTCAACCAGGGTCTGGCTTCCCATGTCCTGGCCGCGTTCCCGCAGCCGAGCGGACACATACGCCTCCAGCAGGTCCAGGTGCTCGGCGTTGAACGCCCAGAGCACTCGCCCACGGCACTCGATCGAAAGCCAGAGGGGCAGGCCGAAGTACGGGTCATTCGGGCCCGAGAACTCAGGCAATGCGCGCGCGTTGCCTGCGAGGCGAGGAGCCTCCCAGAGATCCGTATACGCGCACCCCAGACAACTGAGCCGACGGCTCAGCCAGACATGATGCCGGGAGTTGTCGGCCGATTCAGGGTCAGGAAGGACCGAAGCCCGGCCGGCACAGCGTGGGCAACGGACGAAAATCTCGCCAGCAGCCAAGCCGCGCAGCCAAGACTTCGGATCGCGGAAGCGTCCGCCGTTGCCTTCCTCGGCCGCTGCCATAGATCAACTGTACAGCCATCGATACAGCCAAGACCGCCGCCAACCGCCGACACCAACGGACGACGACGGACGGCCCGGCCAGGGAAATTCCCACCCGACCAGCGATCCGCGATCTTCTTCTAATCCCAAGGCCATCGGGCCCCCCGCTAGGGTCCTCCCTGTGGCAGCAGGTGGCGACCTTGGCGAAGTCTGGCGCGTCTACGGTGCGGGCGGCGAACTGCTCGGAGAGATCGAGGTTGAGGAGCACGACATGCCCTGGAACCGGGGCAGGTTCCGACCTCAGCCCGGGTTCGAGCAGTTGCGTCCGCTCTTTGATGAGTGGAACCGTGCGGTTGACTCGGGCGATCCGGAGCCGATCGACCAGGCGTACGAGGCGATCCGCGCCGCAGTCACGATGACCTACCCCGACGGCCGCCAGGTCCCCGAGTTCATGCTTGGAATCGAGGGTGATTACGCGGGGTTTCGGTGGCACGACGAACCCTTCGGTGACGACTAGCTCGCTCGCTTCTGGCCCTCGTAGCTTCGAGTTGGACGGGCCACCCATGGGCCACAAGCCCCTGTCACGGGAGGCTAACCCAGGCCGCCAGCGACCAGGCCGAGCAGGAGAAACGCCGTACCAGAGCCCGATCTTGTCCAATTCCCAAGCTGACAGTGCGGGTTCGATTCCCGTCACCCGCTCCACGGTCGAGGCCCTGGTCAGGACGCGAGTCCGAGCCGGGGCCTTTGACGTTCCGTAGCCTGCGATCGTTGCCCGTGCCATTGGCGACCTTCTAGGGTCAACGATCATGCCGCTTGTCCCTGGCGTGCAGGGGGGTCGGATGGAGACGTGGCGTGTCCTGGCGGCTGTCATCACGGGCCCGGCTGTGAGCCTCGTCGGCCTCGCCCTGGCCACCAACTTTCGCGGCGTGACGGAGTGGCACGTGCGGCGCTCGATGTCCACCGCAGGCGTGCTACGGCGAGTTCCGCCATGGCGCTGGCTACCAGACGTCCCGCACGAGGAGCGTCTGGCGCGCTTCATTCTGTTGGAACGAGTGATTGGCGTAGCAATCGCAGTGGCCGGCATCATGATCTTGCTTACCGTCGCCTACAGCGTCTTGACCGGTCAGCCGATGCGGACGGTGAAGTAGACAACCTGACCTCGCCCGCCGGCCAGGTCGATCAGCGTCTACGCAGACGAGGCCCAGGATGACGACCAGCAGGGCGAAGAGTGCCAGTTCGACCGGCTGAGCATCGGCTCTCGCCGCAACATCCATGCGTCGATCATGACTTGTCTCTCCAACCGGTGCCGACAGGGCGGGTTAGAGTCCCGTCACCCGCTCCAGCGCGAAGGCCCTGACCAGGATGTGAGTCCCGGTCAGGGCCTTCGATGCTTCAGACGCCGGTGCGGCGCTCAGCCTTCGGCTGATCCGCTCTGCCACTGCGAGCGGAGCTCGGCCAGCCAGGGGCCCGTGGCGTGCTGTGCCGTGACGGTGATCGTGACCGTGTCGCCGTCCTTCACCGACGCCAGCTCGGGCACGCACCACCCCTGATCGTTCCGCTTGACCTGGCAGCTGGCGTTCGGACCGTTACCGACATAGTCGTAGACCTCGCCGGTGAGCACGCTCACGCCGTTGACGGAGACGCGGTAGATGCCCGGCGTCTGCGCGACCACGGTGAAGTCGTAACCGCGATGCCAGACCATCGTCGTGCTGACCGGTCGGTTGGGATCTGCCGGGTCGCTGTGGAGGACCTTGGTGCCGGGCTCGCTGGCCATGCCGTCCGGCTTCGGCGGCTTCAGCGCGGCCGGCCGGGCCGGCAGGGGGTACTGGGTGAAGGGCACCCTCTCGGCCACGGCGAAGTGCAGGGTGCCCTGCGTCGGGATCGTCGACAACCGGCGCCCGCCGCCCTGGGCGCCGGTGACCGTGTACGTCACCGACACCGTGTCGCCGACGCTCGCTCCCAACCCGGGGGGCACCGATCCCGTCGGGTCCTGGTGCAGCTCCGAATCGCAGTTCACCGAGTACCCGATGGGCTCGTCGTTGATCGCAATCTCGGCGTCGAGTGCGCGCTGATGAGGTAGGCCGGGGCAGTAGCTGAAGAACTGGACGTCCGTCGAGTTGACCGTCCAGCTGAGCCGCACCTTCTTCGCGCTCACCGGCGCCGTGCCGACGGCGACCACCCGGTAACCACGGGCGTACTCGTCGAAGGGCCCGATCTTGCGGCCCGCCACGGGTTTCGGAGAAGCCGACGCACTGGCGGGCCTCGCTGACGGGGTCGTCGATCCGGCGGTGAAGGCCGAGGGCGGAGCCGGCTCCCCACCGGGACCGAGGGTGGCGGAGCCGACCGCCACCGCCGCTGCCGCCGCTGCCACCGCTCCCGCCACGACCCGCCTGCGCCGCCGTACGCCGATCTTGCGCTGGACCTCGACCAGTCGTCCATCGGAGGGCATGCCGTGAGCGGAGCGCTCATCCATGAGGTCCTTGAGGTCGATCACCGCTGCAACGCCTCCAACGTCAGCGACCTGTCCAGCCGCAGCTTCTCCAGTGCCTTCTTGGCCTGGCTCTTGACGGTGCCCACCGAGATGCTCATCGCGTCCGCGATCTGCGCCTCGGTCATGTCTTCGAAGTAGCGCAGCACCAGCACCGCCCGCTGCCGGCGGGGCAGCCTCCCGAGCGCCTGCCACACCTCGTCGCGCCTGTCCACCTGAGACATGTGGTCGACGGCCGCCTGCTCCGGCAGCTGCGCCGTCGGCTGCTCCACGTGGCGCCATCTGCGCCGCCACCACGAGGCGTAGACGTTCACGAGGATCCTCCGCACGTACGGCTCCGGGTCCCCGTGGATCCGCCCCCACGCGCTCCATGCGCGCACCAGGGCCGTCTGCAGCAGATCCTCTGCCTGCGCCCAGTCGTGGGTGAGCAGATAGGCGGTGCGCTGAAGACGGGGTGATCGCGCCGTCACGAACTCAGCGAACGTGTCGCTCGGTGCCACCGGCTCTCCTTCGAACGGGGTCACCGGCTACTACCCGACCGACGCCTCGGGAGGTTGCCCCGCGCGCGAAATGACCGACGGACGCATTGTCCAGCCGTACTCCCGCGCCTGGGTCGCTGACGGCCTTCGAGCGGGGACAGCGGCGTTGGCAGGCGCTGCCTATCCTCTCGGCTATGGGAGCTATCAAGCCGTGGCATCTGGCGGTCCTGTCAATCTGCTGCCTGTTGCCGGCGGTCGCAGCGGTCGTGGGCGGGGTGTGGGCGGTTCGCCGGTCCCGCAACCGTCGTTGACCGCACGGCTCACCACCGCTGTCCGCGCTCCCCTTCGAGTCGCGTGATGAGCGAGAGCACGGCGGCGGGGCCGTCGTCGGCGCGGACCCGACGAGCGAGTTCGGTGGCGCGCTGCCGGTAGGTCGATCGTTCGAGCAGGACCGCAGCGCGTCGGTCAGGGTGTCGGCGGTCAGCTCGCGCAGTGGCAGTGGCCGGGGCGCAACGCCGACGCGTGCCGCTGCGCTTCTCGGCCGCGTTCATGGCGGCGGAGACGGCCGGATGGCGGAGTGTTGCCGGTGGGCTGTGACGCGATGATGAGCCGCATGGGGTTTGGTTTCAAGACCACCTGGCTCGCCGTGCGGGAGCGGAGCCCGGAGGAGGTCGCCGACGCGCTGCAGTTGACCGACCGCGAGCGTCTCTCCTGGGACGAGGGCGTCGACCGGGCGTACGTCTCCGGCGTGTTCGTGGCCGGTCCCGTGGCCGGGTGGACCCTGGCGCATGGCCGGCGCGATCTCGCCACGTTCGACTACAGCGCCACCGATCCGCGATTCCCGGAATGGTTCGCAGCCCTGAGCGCGCGCCTGGGTGAGGTCCAGTTCTTCGTCAACGAGCGGGGTTGGTTCTCCCACGGATGGGTGCGGGCGGTCGACGGGGTCGTCGTGCGGGCGTTCGCCACCTTCGACGGCGACGTCCCCCTGTTCATCGGTGACGTCACGCCGGCCGAGCGCGAGGTCGGCAAGGGCCTCCGGGGCTGGGGGGACAACTGGCGGAACTGGCAGGAGGAGGACTGGGACGCCTGGTACGAGTCGGCGCCCCACGAACACGACGTGCTCAAGCTGGCGGCCCGGTGGAGCCTCAACCCCATGCTGGTCGACAGCACACAGGTCGGCGACGGGGGGATCTACGGGATGCCCGCGCAACGGCGCTGACCCGCGGGACGAGTGCCCTGGCCGGTGCGGGCGGGTCAGCCGCCGAAGCGACGCCAGGCGTCGTCGCCGACCGCCATGAGGTTGTGCCGCCGCTCCGGCAGAGCACCCGGGGCGCGATCACTTCGCGCAGCAGGACGCCCCCGTCGCCGTGACACCCGGGCGGCTCCACTGCGCGACCGGGCGGCCGTCGAGTCGCCACGGGTGCCCGCTGACCGTCGGCCACCCCTCCGGTGAGTCCTCCCAGTTCTCCTGCCGGCCGTAGACCGTGAGGTCGAGGGCGTGGTAGCTGGTCGTCAGCGCCTCCACGCCGCGCCCTGTGGTCCAGTAGGTCTCGTAGACCCGGTCGTCGTCGCGCAGGTAGCAGGCGATGAACCCGAAGTCACGGCCGTCCGCCAGCGCCGGGTCGGAGTCCCGCGCCGAGTACCAGGGGAACGAATAGCCCATGAACTCCGCGAACGCTGCGCTGTCGGCGTAGGGGCCCTGACAGAACACGGCGTAGGTGACGTCGCGGGCGTGCAGGTAGTCCCGCATCTCCAGGTGGCAGGTCGCGAAGGTGCAACCCTCGCACTGGTCCTCGAACGGCTTGCCGTCGTGCCACATGTGGAAGTAGGCCATCAGCATGCGGCGGCCCTCGAAGACCTCCAGCAGCGGCGTCTCCCCGTCGGGGCCCTGCACGGTGACGGGCGGCACCAACGTCATCGGCAGTCGGCGCCGGGCGGCGGCGATCGCGTCGCCCTCGCGGGTGTGCGCCTTCTCCCGGGCCAGCAGCTGGTCGCGCTCGCGCAGCCAGGTCTCCCGGTCGACGATCGGCGGCAGGGCAGCGCGGAATGTGGGGGTTGCCATCGGGGCGGTCTCCTTCGCGGCGTCCGAGTCGGTCACCGGTATGGACCTGTCCGGCCGGCGATTTTCGTCGGTCGACCGGAAATCAGGAGTGCCCGGTGAGGTCGAGGACGTGGCGCAGGCAGGGCTGGCCGCTGAGCTGCACCTCCTCGACCGGCACGAATCCGGTCCGCCGGAGCACCGCCAGCGAGGCCGGGTTCGCCAGCGCGGCCGAGGCGACCAGTTGGCGCAGCCCGTACTCGTCGCGGGCCAGCTTGCAGACCCGGCGGACACCCTCGCGGGCCAGGCCGCGCCCGGTGGCCCGCTCGGCCACCCGGTAGCCCAGCTCGGCGCTGCCGTCGGCGACGTCGACCAGGTTGAACCGGCCCAGCACGGTGCCGTCCTCGTCGTCGACCAGGACGTGGAAGTGGCACAGTCCGCTGTCCTGCTCGGCCAGCAGGCCCGCGAGCCGGTCGGCGAACTTGTCGAAGTAGTCGTCGCCCCGGTCCGGGACGAACCGGGCGAAGTACGCCCGGTTCACCTGCTCGAAGCGGAGCAACGCCGGGGCGTGCCGGAGTGCGAGCCGTTCGAGTTCGGGCATCAGGCGACGCTAGCAACCCGCAGGTCGGCCAGCAGATCCTCCACGGCGGCGAACTCGTCCGGCCGCAGCGGACCCTGGGCGAGCGCGCCGGCGTTCTGCTCGACCTGGGCGACGGTGCGGAACCCGGGGATCGGGACGGTGGCTCCGCTGCGCGCCCAGAGCCAGGCCAGCGCGCCCTGCGTCGGCGTGCGGCCGCCGGTGGCGAACACCTCCCGCAGTGCCTCCACCCGCGCCAGCCACTCGGGTGCCCCGGCGCCGCCGCGGAAGTACGTCATCCACTCGTAGCTCTGCGACCGCACGTCGTCCCGGGCCACCGTGCGCCCGTCGGCGTACTTGCCGCTGAGCAGGCCCATGGCCAGCGGCCCCCGGTTGATGCTGGCCAGCCCGGCCCGCTCGCACAGCTCGATCATCGCCGGCCGGTCGGCCAGCACCGACATGTCGTGCTGCACGGCCGTGCAGTGCGGGCCGGCGGCGGCGAAGGCCGCGGCGCGTTCCGGGTCGTCGGTGCTCCAGCCGTACGCCCGGATCTTGCCGGCGGTGACCAGGTCCTCCAGCGGGGCGACGAGGTCCAGGGCCTCCGCGACCGGCAGGTCGCCGAGGTGGAGCTGGTAGAGGTCGACGTGGTCGGTGCCCAGCCGCCGCAGCGAGCCGTCCAGGCAACTGCGCAGGTACGCGACGCTGCTGTCCGTGCCGAGCGCCTCCCTGGTCCGCTCGTCGAAGGTGAACCCCCACTTCGTGGCGATCACCACCCGGTCCCGGTCGGCGCCGAGCGCCTTGCCGAGCACCACCTCGCTGTGCCCGGCGCCGTAGCTGCTCGCCGTGTCGAAGAAGGTGACGCCGAGTTCGAGGGCCCGCTGGACGGCCCGGGTCGACTCGGCGTCGTCGACCCGGCCCCAGCCGTACTGGTTGTCGCCACCGGCGTACGGGCCGCCGATCGCCCAGCAGCCCATGCCCAGCGCGCTGACCTCGATGCCGCTCCGCCCCAACGTGCGCTTCATGATCCGCTTCCCGTCCCGCGTCGTGGTTCCGCCGGTTGCCACTCTCCGGCTTCGAGCGGGCTCGAAGTCAAGACCCCGGATACCAGCGCAGCTCGACGGTGTTGCCGTCCGGGTCGCGGACGTAGATGGAGGTGGCCGTGCCCCGCGCCCCGAAGCGCGGCACCGGCCCGGTCAGCACGGTGAACACCCCGGACTCGACCACCTCCGCCCAGTCCAGCGGCTCGACGACGAGGCAGAAGTGGTCCACGTTCGACCCGTCCGGCTCCCCACGGACCAGGTCGATGATGGTGTCGGCGTTGACGCGTACCGAGGGGAAGGGCACCTCGCCGGCCCGCCAGCGGTCGACGCGCACCGGCGCCAGGCCGAGGGTGCCGCAGTAGAACTCCAGGGACCGTTCGACGTCGGTGACGGCGAGGACCAGGTGGTCGAAGCCGGTCACCCGCACGGCGCTCACCGGGTCTCCAGCGCGTACGCGTCGCGCAGCCAGCCGGCGAACAGCTCCGGGTCGATCTCGTCCACGGTACGCAGCTTCACCGAGGCCATCCGGCGGGCGCCCGGGGCGAGCCGTCCGGAGCCGTCCGCCACGTCCTGTCCCCGCCACAGCCCGAACGTGACGTACGCCGGGTACGCCTTGACCAGGCAGACGGGGGTCTGGCCGGGCCGGTCGCCCAGCCCCCACACCGGGTGGCCGTGCCACATCGCGCCGGTGGCCTCCGGCAGTGCGGCCTCGATGACGGAACGCAGCTTCTCGGCGGTCTCGCGCAACGGTGCGTCGAGGCCGGTCAGATAGGTGGTGACGGGGTCCATGTGGTCCTCCAGTGTGCGGTGGGAACACCGTCAACACTCGTCCTCGCCGCCGTCCGGACCAAGACGCGATCGGGCTACGATCGTTGATCAGGATTCAACGATGGGGGCGGCGGGTGCTGGAGCGGTACGAGGTCGAGACGTTCCTGACCCTCGCCGAGGAGCTGCACTTCGGGCGGACCGCGGAGCGCCTGCGGGTGACCACTGGCCGGATCAGCCACGTGGTGCGGAAGCTGGAACGCCGGATCGGCGCGCCGCTCTTCGAGCGCACCAGCCGGGTGGTCCGGCTCACCCCGATCGGCGCCCGCCTCGCCGACGACCTGCGTCCGCTGGTGGCCGGCATCGAGGACGCCGTGCAGCGCGCCGTTGACGCCGGGCGCGGGCTCACCGGCGAACTGCGGGTGGCGTACGTCGGTGAGTCGACCGCCCCGGTCCTGCTGCGGGCCGTCACGCTGTTCGGCGAGCGCCACCCGGACTGCGTGGTGCACGTCCACGAGGCCCCGCTCGCCACCACCCGGTCGAGCCTGCGGGACGGCACGCTCGACGTGCTGATCGCCTCGTACCCCTTCGACGGCATGGCGAACGGTCCGGCGCTGCTGCACGAGGCCCGGGTGCTCGCGGTGGCCGCGAACCATCCGCTGGCCGGCGCGGAGTCGGTGTCGCTGGAGGTGCTGGGCGACCATCCGGTGGTGCAGTACCCGGCGGTGACCTCGGCCGCGTTCAAGCGGGACCGCACCCCGGACCGGACCCCGGCGGGGCGGCCGGTGCCGCGGGGGCCGGTCGGCGGCAGCTTCTCCGAGATGCTGGCCCTGGTCGCCATGGGCCGCGGGGTGCTGCCGGTGGGCGAGCAGACCCGGCACTACCACGCCCGCCCCGACCTGGCGTACGTGCCGATCCACGACGCGCCGCCGATCCGGCGCGGTCCGGTGTGGCTGGCCAGCAACACCACCACCCGGGTACGCGAGTTCGTCCGCGCCGCGGTCGACGCCAACCCGGCCCCGGCGGCCTGAGGCTGTCGGACCCGGCTGGCAGCATGACGGCGTGCGGGACGAGATCCGGGCGCTGGTCGAGGCGCTCACGCCGGGCGACGAGCAGGAGGCGCGGCACCGCGCCACGACGCTGGCCTGGCTGGCCACGACGGAGGACATCTTCCGCCGGGCGAAGCCGCGCACGCCCTCGCCGCACCTGGTGGCCTACTTCCTGCTCCACGACGAGACCGACGGCGCCGTGCTGCTGGTCGACCACCGCAAGGCTGGAATGTGGCTGCCCAGCGGCGGTCACGTCGAGCCGGGCGAGCACCCCGCGCAGACCGTACGCCGGGAGATGGTGGAGGAGTTGGGCGTGCCGGCCGTCTTCGCGCCGGCCCTCGGCGAGCGTCCGGCCTTCCTCACGGTGACCGAGACCGTCGGCCCGCCGGAGGACCGGCACACCGACGTCAGCCTCTGGTACGTGCTGTCCGGCAGCCGCGACCAGAAGCTGATCCCCGACCCGGCCGAGTTCCGGGGCGTCCGCTGGTGGACGCCGGGCGAGGTGGCCGGGGCCGCGCCGGGAACGGTCGAGCCACACCTCGGCCGGATGCTGGCGAAGCTCAGCCGAGGCGCACGGTCAGGGGGCGCGGGTCCCGGCGGGGCGTCAGTGCGGTGAGCAGCAGCACCAACGCGCTGGCCAGCCCGATCAGGAAGAACAGCGAGAGGGTCGGCTGACCCAGCCACTCCCAGAGCGGGTGCCAGCTCGGGTGCGGCTCGTCGAGGTGGTGCCGGGCCAGCGACGAGGTGGCGAGCGCCACGGGCACCCACCAGAAGAACAGGGTGACCCCCAGCAGCAGCGGTGCGCGCCGCCGCCCCTCGGTGCGCCGGCTCGCCCAGGCGAAGACCAGCCAGGCCAGCGCGCCCCCGGCCAGTCCGGCCAGCACGGCGGCCGGCAGTACGGCCGGCGGCGCGGCCCGCTGCAGCGCCACCCCGAGGTACGAGCCGAAGGACCGGGGGTCGTCGAAGGTGGCTCGGAGCACCGTGTCGCCCCGCCGGGCCACCAGGACGGTCTCGACCGGCTGGCTGGCCGGGTCGCAGCGCGGGTCGGCGCAGGTTTGGAGCACCTCGGAGGTCGGCTCGTACACCTGCCAGCCGGCGGCCCGGAGGCGCTGCTGCGCCGTCGCCAGCGTCTGCGCCTCGGACGTCGGCATCGGGCCGGTCGCCGAGCCGCCGGCCACCCCCTCCTGGTATTCGCCGCCGTCGCCGAACAGCAGATCGCGCAGGGACGCCCGGGACAGCGGCTGGCCGTAGATGACGAACAGCGCGCGGGCGCTCGACACGTCCTCGCCGAGCCGGTGGCCGGGGAACGCCTCGGTGAAGACCGCCGTGAACTCGGCCCGGTCGGGTTGCGGCCGGGAGGTCTCCCACGCCACCCGGGCGGCCAGCGCGCCGGTGAACAGCCCGCAGATCAGCGCCGTGAGGACCGCCCAGACGCCGACCGTGCGGCTGGCCGGCCGGCCCAGGCGGCAGCGCAGCCCCGCCCGGACCAGGTCGGCCGCCTCGCGCAGGGTGGGCCGGGTCCGCCCGGCGGGCGCGCTGTCGAGCAGCAGGCCGAGGATCTCCTCGCCGCGCTCGCGTCGGTAGGCACTCGGATAGGCGAGCAGCAGCCGTCGGTAGCGGCGGGCGAGGGGGTCCCCCGTCGGTGGCATGGCCGTCCCCTTCAGGTCGTTCGGGTGGTGGGCCGGTGGCGGCCCGGGACGCGGGTCAGGCGGTGCGGGGGCGCAGGGCGCGCAGCCGGGCCTCGGCGGCCGTGGTGAGCTGGCGCAGCCGGGCGGTCTCGGCGCTCAGGGCGTCGAGGCCGACGGAGGTGAGCCGGTAGTAGCGGCGCAGCCGGCCGTCCACCACCTCCTCGTGGTCGGGCTCGACCAGGCCCTGTGCCGTGAGGCGGTCCAACGCGGTGTAGAGGGTGCCGGGCAGCAGGGTGACGCGCGCGGCGGAGAGAGTGGTGACCTCCTGGATGATCCCGTAGCCGTGCCGGGGGCCACCGGCGAGCGCGGTGAGGATCAGGAACGTGGGCTCCCGCATCTGAGTCACACCGGCAACATATATAAGTGATCGATACATCGTCAACGCCTTGACCCTGCCCCTGCGGCAAGGCCCAGCGTGGTCCGTGCCGGTCGCCGCGACCGGCACGAGGAGACGCGACCGGCGCGAGGAGGATGGGCCTGTGGAGCTGCTGACCATCGGGGCGTTCGCCCGCGCGGCGCGCCTGACGCCGAAGGCGCTGCGGCTCTACGACGAGTTGGGGCTGCTGCCGCCCGCCGCCGTCGACCCGCACTCGGGCTACCGGTACTACGCGCCGGCCCAGCTCGACCGCGCCCGGCTGATCGCCGCGCTGCGCCGGGCCGGCATGCCGCTGGTCGAGATCCAGGCCGTCTGCGGCCTGCCGCCGGACGCCGCCGCCGAGGCCGTCGACGCCTGGTGGCGGCGGGTCAGCGCCGACACGGCAGCCCGCGGTCGCACCGTCGCGCTCCTCGTCGACCAGCTCACCGAGAGGGGCACCACCATGTCCGACACCACCTTCCGGTACGCCGTCCGCTGCGAGACCGGCACCGTCCGGGACTCCAACGAGGACACCGCGTACGCCAGCGGGACACTGCTCGCCGTGGCGGACGGTATGCGGGGCCCGGGCGGTGCGGCCGCCAGCACCGCCGCCGTGGACGCCCTGCGGCCGCTGGAGCCGGCCGACGCGCCGGACACCGAACTGCTCGCGGCGCTGGCCGACGCGGTGGGCGCCGCCGACCGGGCGGTACGCGCGCACGCCACCGACGACCACCAGCCGGTCACCACGCTCACCGCCGTCCTGCGGCGCGGCACCCGGCTGGCCCTGGTGCACGTCGGGGACACCCGGGCGTACCTGCTGCGTGGCGGCGAGCTGTCCCGGCTCACCCAGGACCACACCTACGTCCAGTCGCTGGTGGACCAGGGGAAGCTCAGCCCGGCCGAGGCCGGGGCGCATCCGCAGCGGGCCCTGCTGGCCCGGGCGCTCGGGGCCGGGGTCGAGGTCGAGGCGGACCTGGCGCTGCGGACCGCCCTGCCCGGCGACCGCTACCTGCTCTGCTCCGACGGGCTCGCCGCGGTGGTCGACCCCGAGGCGTTGCACGCCGCGCTCGCCGGGGCCGACGACCCGGAGACCGCCGTCGGGCGCCTGGTCGACCTCGCGTACGACGCGGGCGCTCCCGACAACATCGCCTGCGTGGTCGCCGATCTCGTGGAGGCGTAGTCGGTCGACCCGGGTCGGCCTGTCCGACCCGGGTCGTACCCTGGCGATCATGCGAATTGGCATCGTGATCCTGCCCGACCAGCGCTGGTCGGACTCGCGGCGGCGCTGGCGGCAGGCGGACGAGTGGGGCTTCGACCACGCCTGGACCTATGACCACCTGGGGTGGCGCGACCTGGTCGACGGCCCCTGGTTCGACTCGATGACCACGCTGACCGCCGCCGCGACGGTGACGTCCCGGATCCGCCTCGGCACCCTTGTCGCCTCGCCGAACTTCCGGCACCCGGCCGCGTTCGCCCGGCAGGTGACCGCGCTGGACGACGTCTCCGAGGGGCGGGTGCTGCTCGGCCTCGGGGCCGGCGGCATCGGTTTCGACTCGGCGGTCCTCGGCGGGGAGACCCTGCCGCCCCGGCAGCGGGTCGACCGGTTCGCCGAGTTCACCGAGCTGCTCGACCTGATCCTGCGGGAGGACGGCACGACCTGGCGCGGCGAGTGGTTCGCGGCGGTCGACGCGCGGAACAATCCCGGCTGCGTCCAGCAGCCCCGGGTGCCGTTCGTGCTCGCCGCGAACGGGCCCCGCTCGATGCGGCTGGTCGCCCGCTTCGGGCAGGGCTGGGTGACCACCGGTCTCGGCGGCGACGACCTGGAGAGCTGGTGGTCGACGGTGGCGGAGCTGTCCGCCCGGCTGGACGCGACGCTGGAGCAGGCGGGGCGCGATCCGGCCACCCTGGACCGCTACCTGTCGCTGGACTCGGCGCCGGTCTTCTCGCTGCGCGACGCGGACCTCTTCGCCGAGCAGGTCGCCCGGGCCGCCCGGCTGGGCTTCACCGACGTGGTGACCCACTGGCCCCGGGCCAGCAGCTGGTACGCCGGCGACGAGGCGGTGCTGGTCCGGGCGGCCGAGCTGCTGCCGGAGCTGCGCCGGCTCTGACCGGTCAGGTGCCGAGGTCGCCCGTGCTGATGCCGCCGTCACCGGCGGAGACCAGCCGGAACCGGATGCAGACCACCTGGCTGTCGTCGTCGACGGGGAAGCCCACCCGGGCCCAGTAGCGGCGGTGGCCCTCGCGCCACTCCTCGATGGACCGGTCCCCCTCCCCCTCGGAGCGGGCGAAATCCCAGGACACGTCGGCGAAGCGGACCACCTCGACGTCGGTGACCTCGACCACGCCGATCAGCTTGTCGTCGTCGTCCACCAGGACGAGGCGCTCGCCGACGTGCTCCAGCTCCTCGTTCTCGGTGGCGTACTCGTCGGTCAGCAGGCCGGCGGTCGCGGTCTTCACGCCGGAGAGCACGAGGGTGTTGAGGGTGGTGCGCAGCTCGCCGGGCGTGCCGAGGGCGAGGGTGCGGAGTCCACCGATGCGGGGCCACATCCTGCCGAGGCTAACCGCCGGCCGCCGGCCCGTCGCGGGATTTCGCCCGCCCCACGAGCCGGGGTCGGCGACGCCGTCGAGGACCTCCTCAGAGGAGCTGGCCGGCGTAGCCGGCGGCGGCCAGCACTTGGGCGTCACCGGTCGCCGCGTGCGCCTCCAGCACCGCGTCGGCCAGCTTCACGACGTGCTCGTCGCCGTGCCGGGCCGCCCGGGCGAACACCTCCGCCGGCTCACCCGCCGCAACCGCCGGCGTGGGGGCCGGTGTGGGTGGGGCGTACACCGAGGTCACGGCGGCCGTTGCCGACCAGGCCGCGGCGAGGCTCGGCGCCCAGAGCGCCGGATCCAGGGCCGGCAGGGTACGCAGTACCGCGGTCGGCGCGGTCACCGCGTGCACCAGCATCACGGGGTTGCCGTGCCCGAACCGCAGATAGTCCAGCGCGGTCCGGTGCACCAGTTCGGTGAGGGTCCGCTCGGCTCCGGCCGGGTCGGCGGGTGGGCGCAGCGCCGTGACCGCGGCGGGCCATTCCGGTACGTCGGTCAGCCGGCCCAGCCGGTTCCGGATCCCGCCGGTCTGCGCCGGGATCCGGGGCACCGCCTCGAGCGCGGCCGGCACGTCCGACCGCCCGGTGAGCGGGCCGGCGCCGGGCACGGGCTGCCAGCGGGCGGCCCAGTAGCCGAGCGCCTGGCCCAGCTCGGCCAGCCGCTGCGGGTTCTCCCCGTCGGTACGCAGCACCCGCACCGCGTGCCCGACCCGGATCACCCCGTGGGTGGCCCCGGCCGCGATGCCCGGCAGCAGCCGCGGCCACCAGTCGCCGAGCACCTCGCGCCAGGGGCGCTCGCGCAGCTCCCGGTCGAAGTGGGCGAGCCAGTCGCCCGCCCGTTTCGGGTCGCCCAGGGCGGCCCGCCAGTCGTCGACCGGCCGTAGCCCGCGAGGCAGCTCGTCCAGCCGGCGCAGGTAGTCGTCGAGCCACCGGTGCACGCGGGGGCCGTGGCCGTGGCGGACCAGCGCCTCGACCGCCATGGGTCCGTGGTTGGAGAGCCAGCCCGCGAACTCCGGGCCGGTCCGGTGCAGCCGTTGGTACGCCTCGTCGAGGATGCCGTCGTCCATGCGTCGATCCTCGGAGTTGAAGCTCCCTTCAGGTCAACCCTCAGGGCAACTGGTCCCCGGTGAGCAGGGCGCGCAGCCCGAGCCGCTCGGCGACCGGCGCCGGACAGGTCGCGACGAGCGCGGCCGTCCCGACGAACTCGGCCCCGCTGTCCCGGACGAGGTGGTGCAGCGCGTCGAGCTGCGCCCCGGTGGCCACCCAGTCGTCGGCGAGCAGCACCCGGTCGCCGGGGCCGAGGCGGCGGGCGTCCACGCCGATCCGGAGCTGCCGGCCCCGGTAGTCGGGGGGTGTGTCGGCCCAGCGCATCGGCCCGGGCCGGCGCCGCTCCCCGCCGTCCTTGTACGCCGGCACGAACCCGGCGCCGGCGGCCACCGCGACCAGCGGGCCGAGCAGCAGCCCGGTCACCTCCGGGGCGATCACGACGGTCGGCCGGGCGGCCGGGAACAGGCCGGCCAGGGCGGGCCCGACCCCGGCCAGCACCTCGGGATCGCGCCACCAGGCGGAGAGGTCGCTGACCAGATGGCTGCTCCCCGGGCCGGGGTCGACCCAGTGGAACAGCTCGACCAGGCGTCGGCTCAGCACGCCCTCCATCCTGGGGCACCGGTGCCAGACCGTGGCGCACCGGCCCCGGCCAGCGCTCATTCGTCCGTTCGGTGGAGTGGTGCTGGCTTGATCGGCTACACGTACCAGGGTAAATGCGGGCATAGCACCATGATCACGTTGACTTCCGAAGTGCTTCTCTCGTTACGGTCCGAGCCGGTTTGTTCAGCTAAGGAAAGGACCGGGCGGTGGCTGGTAGGCACCTTCGTACCCGCAAGTTCTCCTCGCCGGCCGGCATCGCCGCCACCGCGGCCGTCGGCGTGGTGCTCGCCGTCGGCGGCACCGTCGGCGCGGTCCAGCTCACCTCGGCCGAGCCCGCCACGGCCCCGGCCGCGGTCGAGGCCCTGCCCAGCACGCTCGCCCCCACCTCGGCGTCGCCCTCCGCCTCGCCGAGCGCGTCACCGAGCCTCAGCCCCTCGCCGAAGGCCACCCCGAGCCCGACGGCGACCCGGACCCAGGCGGCGTCCCGGAGCAAGACCCGGACCGCGAGCCCGAAGCCGACCGCGAAGAAGACCGCCTCCGCCGCGAAGGTCGTGAGCAGCGGCTCCTGCGGCGCGTCCTTCTATGACGAGGGGCAGATGACCGCGAACGGCGAGACGTTCAACCCGGACGCGCTGACCGCCGCGCACAAGACCCTGCCGTTCAACACGAAGGTCCGGGTGACCAACCCGGCCAACGGCAAGTCGGTCGTGGTCCGGATCAACGACCGCGGCCCGTACATCGACGGCCGGTGCATCGACCTCTCCCGGGCCGCCTTCGCCGCGATCGCCTCGACCGACCTCGGCGAGCTGACCGTCAGGTACGAGGTCCTCGGCTGACCGGGTGGCCGGCGGCGATCGGGCCGGTGAGGGGAGCCGGCCGGCCAGAACATCCTCGGACGACGGGCCAGGTTCATTCACCCGTTCACGTCCATCAGGCATGCTGTCCGGTGTACGCACGCAACCCTTCCAGTCGGGCCGCGGCCCGCTGAGCCCCGGATCCCGCGCCGGCCTCGGCGCGGCCCTCGCGCTGCTCGCGATCGTCTCCGCCGTCGAGCTGGCCGACGGGCGGCCGGCGCACTACATCGCGCTCATGGTGGCCGCCCCGTTCCTCGCCGCCGCGCTCGCGTCCTGGCGGGTGGTGCTCGGGGTGGGCCTGCTCGCCACCGGGATCGGGGCCGCGTTCGCCCTCGCCGAGCAGACCATGTCGCTGGTCACCGCGGTCAACGTGGCCGGCATCGCGCTGGCCACCGCCATCGCCGGCGCCGTGGCGGGGGTCCGCGAGCGCCAGTCCGAGCGGATCGCCGAGTTGTCCCGGCTCGCCTCGGTCGCCCAGCAGGCGGTGCTCCGGTCGCTCGGCCCGCAGGTGGGCACCCTGGCGGTGGCCGCACGCTACATCTCCTCCACGGCGACCGCCGAGATCGGCGGCGACCTGTACGAGGCGATGGACACCCCGTACGGCGTCCGCATGATCATCGGTGACGTGCGCGGCAAGGGGCTGGACGCGGTCCGGCTGGCCAGCATCGTGCTGGGCTCCTACCGGCACGTGGCGTACGAGCGGGCGGACCTGCGCGCCGTGGTGACCGACCTGGACCGGGCGGTGGCCCGCAACGTGGGCGACGAGGACTTCGTCACCGCCGCGCTGGTCGAGGAGCGGGGCGGCACCCTCACCATCGTCAACTGCGGCCACCCGCCGCCGCTGCTGCTGCGCCGGGGCGCGGTCATCCCGCTCGAACCGCCGGCGCCCGCGCCGCCGCTCGGGTTCATGCCGGTGGTCCGGCCCCGGGTGGAGCGGCTGGAGCCGGGCGACCGGCTGCTGCTCTTCACCGACGGGCTGGGCGAGGCGCGACGGGACGGGGAGTTCTTCCCGACCGCCGATCGGGCCTGGCGGCTGCTCGGCCACGGCACCGTGGCCGACGGTCTGGCCTCGCTGGAGACCGCCCTGGTCGAGTGGGTGCACGGCCGGCTCGACGACGACATCGCGCTGGTCCTGATGGAGTACACCGGGCCGCGCAGCGCCGCCGCCGCGCCCGTGCCGAGCTGGGAGGTCGGCGCGGCCGAGGGCTGAGCCGGCGGTCACCATCGGGTGAACCGGAAGTGTGTAATCGCTGTCACTTCCGAGATCGGCTTGTCGTTGGCTACCGGCGAGTAATACAGTCTGGAGTTACTGATCGGTAACACCTGTCCGGAAGCGGGGCCAGCGAGCATGACCCACTACAAGAGCAATCTTCGGGACCTCGAGTTCAACCTGTTCGAGGTCTTCGGGGCGGACCGGACGTTCGGCCAGGAGCCGTACACGGACCTGGACGTCGACACCGCCCGCAGCTTCCTCTCCGAGGTCGACCGCCTGGCCCGCGAGGACCTGGCCGCCAGCTACTCGGACAGTGACCGCAACCCGCCGGTCTTCGACCCGGCGACGCACACCGCGCCGCTGCCGGAGTCGTTCAAGAAGTCCTACCAGGCGTTCATGGACTCGGAGTTCTGGCGCCTGGACCTGCCGGAGGCCCTCGGCGGCACCAACGCCCCGCGCGCCCTCTGGTGGTCGCTGGCCGAGCTGGTGCTCGGCGCCAACGCCCCGATCTGGATGTACGCCTCCGGCCCGTCCTTCGCGCACGTGCTGCACGTCGAGGGCACCGAGCAGCAGAAGAAGTGGGCCCGGCTCTTCATCGAGAAGCAGTGGGGCTCGACCATGGTGCTGACCGAGCCGGACGCCGGCTCGGACGTCGGCGCCGGCCGCACCCGCGCCGTCCCGCAGCCGGACGGCTCCTGGCACATCGAGGGCGTCAAGCGCTTCATCACCTCCGGTGAGCACGACCTGACCGACAACATCGTCCACTACGTGCTGGCCCGCCCGGTCGGCGTCGAGGGCGTCGGCGGTCCGGGCACCAAGGGCCTGTCCCTCTTCGTCGTGCCGAAGTTCCACTTCGACGAGGAGACCGGCGAGCTGGGCGAGCGCAACGGCGTCTTCGCCACCAACGTCGAGCACAAGATGGGCCTGAAGGTCTCCAACACCTGCGAGGTGACCTTCGGCGAGCACGGCGTGCCGGCCAAGGGTTGGCTGCTCGGCGAGAAGCACGACGGCATCCGGCAGATGTTCATGATCATCGAGTACGCCCGGATGATGGTCGGCACCAAGGCGATCGCCACCCTGTCGACCGGCTACCTCAACGCCCTGGAGTACGCCAAGAACCGGGTGCAGGGCGCCGACCTGGTCCAGCAGGCCGACAAGGCCGCCCCGCGGGTGACCATCACGCACCACCCGGACGTGCGCCGCTCGCTGCTCATGCAGAAGTCGTACGCCGAGGGCCTGCGCGCGCTCGTCTGCTACACGGCCACCTGGCAGGACCGGGTCGCGGTCGCCGAGGCCGCCGGTGACGAGAAGGCCACCAAGCTGGCCAAGCGGGTCAACGACCTGCTCCTCCCGCTGGTGAAGGGCGTCGGCTCGGAGCGGGCGTACGAGCTGCTCGGCCACGAGTCGCTGCAGACCTTCGGCGGCTCCGGCTTCCTGCAGGACTACCCGCTGGAGCAGTACGTCCGGGACGCCAAGATCGACACCCTCTACGAGGGCACGACCGCGATCCAGAGCCTCGACCTGATCTTCCGGAAGATCGTCCGGGACAACGGCAAGGCCCTCATGGCGGTCGCCGGCGAGATCCAGGAGTTCATCGCCTCCGAGGCCGGCAACGGCCAGCTCAAGGAGGAGCGGCAGGCGCTCGGCAAGGCGCTCGGCGAGATCCAGAACATCCTCGGCGTGATGATGGGCTGGCTGACCGAGGCCCAGGGTGGCGACGCCCGCGCCCTCTACAAGGTCGGCCTGAGCAGCCGCCGGTTCCTGCTGGCGGTCGGCGACCTGGTGGTCGGCTGGCTGCTGCAGAAGCAGGCGGACGTGGCGCTGAAGGCGCTCGGCGGCGAGGTCTCCGCCACCGACAAGGCGTTCTACACCGGCAAGGTGGCCGCCGCCCGGTTCTTCGCCCGCGAGGTGCTGCCCCGCATCGGCGCCGACCGGCGGATCATCGAGGGCACCGACCTGGAGATCATGGACCTCCCGGAGGAGGCGTTCTGATCCCCGCTGGGGCGATTCGACCCTGACGACCGGCGGCCGGCGAGCGCACAGCTCGCCGGCCGCCGCCGTGTTTTCACCCCGTGGCCGGTAGGCCTGCCGCGTGGCGGGTAACCGTCGCGGACCACGACAGGGCACGCCCAAGGGCCACCGCACGGGGGAGTGCAGCGCACATGGGCATTGGCAGCGCAATCTTTCTCATCGCGCTCGGCGCGATCATGACCTTCGCCATCCGGGCCAACGTCTGGTGGATCGACCTGCGCGCGGTCGGCTGGGTGTTCATCCTGGCCGGGCTGGGCGTGTTGCTCACCACGCTCTGGTTCTGGCAGGACCGCCGCAAGCGGGCACGCACGCTCATCGTGGAGGAGAACCGGCTCTCCCACCCGACCGCGATGATGCCCCCGCCGCCGGACCCGCCGCCGCCCACGGCCCCGCCGTCCTGACCGGCTGAGCCCGCCGCCCGGCGGGCTCAGCCGCGTGCGGTGTGCCGGGCGGTGATGGGTGCCCCGCCCGGCCCGAGCTCGGCCCATCGGGTGGTGGGCCGGTGCACGACCAGGTCGGTGGTGCGCAGCCCGTCCGGATCTGCCCGTTCGGGGTCGAGCAGCGCGGAGAGCAGCGAGATGCCCGGATTGTGGGCGATCAGCAGCACGGAACCGGCCTTCGGGTCGACCGCCCGGACCACGTCCAGCAGGACGTCCGGGTGCGCGTCGTACGCGGCCGGCTCGTAGCGGACCACCGGCGCGGATCCCGCCGGGCCCCCCTCCGGCGGGGATCCCGTCGCGCCCAGCGCCAGCCCGTGCCAGGTCTGCCGGGTCCGCCGGGCGGTCGAGCAGAGCACCACGTCGGGGAGGAGCGCGTGCCGGGCCAGCCAGGCGCCGGCCGCCGCCGCGTCGGCGTGCCCCCGTGCGGTCAGCGACCGTTCCTCATCCGGGATCTCCTCGGACTGCTCGGCCTTGGCGTGTCGCAACAGCACCAACGTCCGCTGCTGGTTCCTGCCGTCCGTCATGCGCTCAGCTTGCCTGATTGGCGATCTCGGCGCCTGGGTATGTCGATGTGTGCCGCTACCTGAGCCATGGCCGCGGCGGGCAGGAAACGCCAGCAGGACGCCAAGGAGGCGACGTCATGGGCATCGGTGCCAGCATCTTCCTCATCGCGCTCGGCGCGATCTTCGCGTTCGCCATCGACGCCAACCTGGGATGGCTGAACCTGAACGTGGTGGGGTGGGTGCTCATGCTCGCCGGAGTGGCGGGCCTGATCACCACGCTCTACTTCTGGAACAGCCGCCGCCGGGTGGTGGCCGCCCCGGTGCGGGAGCGCGTCGTCGCCGAGCCGGTCGTGCCGGTGCAGGACGACCGGGTCGTGCGCGAGGAGTACCGCGAGGTGCGCCGCCCGGGCTCGGGCTACCCGGTCTGACCCGCGCCACGAACTGTCGAGGGCCCCGCGACGGCGCGGGGCCCTCGCCCGTCTTCCGGACCGGCGGCGATCAGGCGAACAGCGCGAAGTAGATCGCGATGTGGTGGCAGATCGCCGCGACGAGCGTGCAGGCGTGGAAGAACTCGTGGTGGCCGAAGACGGTGGGCCACGGGTTCGGCCGGCGCAACGCGTAGAAGACCGCGCCGACGCTGTAGATCGCCCCGCCGACCGTCAGCAGCACCAGGGCGGTGACGCCGCCGGCGTGCAGGATCTCCGGCAGCATCGCCACCGCGACCCAGCCGAGCGCCAGGTAGAGCGGGGCGGAGACCCAGCGCGGCGCGTGCGGCCAGATCAGCTTGATCGCCACCCCGGCCAGCGCCCCGCCCCACACCAGGCCGAGCATGATCGTGGCGTGCCGGGTGTCCAGCAGCAGCGTGCAGAACGGCGTGTAGGTGCCGGCGATGAACACGAAGATCATCGAATGGTCCATCCGGCGCATGATCTGGTAGCCCCGCTCGGACCAGACCCGGCGGTGGTAGAGCGCGCTGGTGCCGAAGAGCCCGCACACGGTCAGGCTGTAGATCAGGCAGCTCACCAGCGGGGCCCAGCCCGGGCGGATGGCGGCGATGGAGCACAGCACGAGGCCGCAGACCAGCGCGGCGAAGAACGCGTAGGTGTGCAGCCAGCCGCGCATGCGGGGTTTCCCGATGTCGGCCGGCTTGAGCCGGAGCGGTGCGGAGGTGGTCACGCCAATCAGGTTACGACACCGTAGGTTACTTGCAAGTAGTGTGGACCGTCACGGCCGCCGACGCGAGGATGACGAGATGCGGATCCGGCCCGTCGGCGCGCACGCCCTGCTGCTCGACTGCGACGGCCCCGAGCAGGTCGAGGCGTGGCGGGCCGAGCTGTGGCGCCGCCGCGCGGCCGGCGACCTGAGCGCCGTCGAGATCGTCCCGGCGGCGGCCACCGTCCTGGTCGACGGCGTGCCGGACCCCGGGGCCGCCGCCGCGCGGATCGCCGGGTGGAGCCCCGCAGACGTGGCCACCACCGCCGGCGCCGCCGAGGTCCGGGTCCCCACGGTGTACGACGGCGCGGACCTGCCCGCCGTCGCCGAGCACTGGGGCGTCGACGTGCCCGCCGTGGTCGAGCGGCTGCGGGGGACCGAGTTCCGGGTGGCGTTCTGCGGCTTCGCGCCGGGGTTCGCGTACCTCACCGGGCTGCCGCCGGAGCTGGCGGTGCCCCGGCTCGCCACCCCGCGTACCCGGGTGCCGGCCGGCTCGGTGGCGCTGGCCGGCCCGTACGCGGGGATCTACCCGACCGCCTCGCCCGGCGGCTGGCTGCTGGTCGGTCGGACCGACCTCGTCCTCTTCGACGTGCACGCCGACCCACCCGCCCGGCTCACCCCGGGCACCCGCGTCCGGCTGGTGAGCGCGTGATCGAGGTGCTCCGGGCCGGTGCCCTCACCACCGTGCAGGACCAGGGCCGCCCCGGCTGGGCCCACCTCGGCGTGCCCCGCTCGGGCGCGCTGGACCCGGCCGCCCTGCGGCTGGCCAACCGGCTCGTCGGAAACCCCGAACACGCCGCCGGCCTGGAGATCACCCTGACCGGCTGCGTGCTGCGGTTCGGCCGGGCCGTCACGGTGGCACTCACCGGCGCGGCGGTGGACGTGCTGGTCGAGCACCGGCCCGCCGAAGTGCCGACCGGTGGTGCCCGTCCGGCCGGGCACCGGTGCTCCGGCGTGCCCTTCGGCGTCGAGCGGCGGCCCGGGGACACGGGCCGGCCGCTGTCGCTGCCCGCCGGGGCGACCCTGCGGGTCGGTCCCGCCCGCGCCGGGGTGCGCAGCTGGCTCGCCGTCTCCGGCGGGATCGCGGTCGAGCCGGTGCTCGGCAGCCGGGCCACCGACACGCTCTCCGGCCTCGGCCCGCCCCCGCTGCGCGACGGCGACTGGCTGCCCCTGGGCGCACCGACGGGCCCGCCCGCCCCGGTGGACCTCACCGTCGACCCGGCCGTGCCGGCCGCCCTGCGGCTGGCCCTGCGCCCCGGCCCCCGGCAGGACTGGTTCACCCCCGCGGCGCTCGACCTGCTGCTCCGCACCGCGTACGCGATCAGTCCCGCCAGCAACCGCGTCGGCGCGCGACTGGCCGGCGCGGCCCTGCCCCGCGCGGTGGCCGGCGAGCTGCCCAGCGAGGGCCTCGTCCTCGGCGCGGTGCAGGTGCCGCCGGACGGCCAACCGCTGATCTTCCTGGCCGACCACCCCACCACCGGCGGATACCCGGTCATCGGGGTGGTCGAGGACGTGACCCCGCTCGCGCAGGCCCGCCCAGGGACTACGGTGACGTTCCATGGACCTCAACGCTGACCTCGGTGAGGGATTCGGCATCTGGCGGCTCGGCGACGACGAGGCGCTGCTGGGGCTGGTCACCTCCGCGAACGTCGCCTGCGGCTTCCACGGCGGTGACGCGTCCACCATGCACCGGATCTGCGCCGCCGCCACGCGGCGCGGGGTCGCCGTCGGCGCCCAGGTCGGCTACCGGGACCTCGCCGGATTCGGCCGGCGGCACATCGCGTACGACTTCGCCGTCCTGCGCGACGAGACGATCTACCAGCTCGGGGCGCTGGACGCCTTCTGCCGGCTGGCCGGCACCCGGGTGCGCTACCTCAAGCCGCACGGCGCGCTCTACCACGCGGCCGCCTGCGACGAGGTCCAGGCCGCCGCGCTGGTCGCCGCGGTCAGCGGGTACGACCACGAGCTGCCGGTGCTCTGCCCGCCCGGCTCCGTGCTCGCCCAGCTCGCCGTGGGCGCGGGCCTGCGGGTGGTAGCCGAGGGCTTCGCCGACCGGAACTACCTGCCGAACGGGCATCTGGTGCCCCGGAGCGCGGCGAACGCGCTAGTCACCGACCCCGACGAGGTGGCCACGCGGGCGGTGCGGATGGCCACCGAGCGGACCGTCGTGGCGGTCGACGGCAGCGTGGTGCCCTGTCCGGCCGAGTCGATCTGCCTGCACGGCGACACCCCGGGCGCGGTGCGCTGCGCCGAACTGGTCCGGGCCGCCCTCATCGACGCCGGGGTCACCCCGACCCCGTTCGCGTGAAAGAAAGGGCCCCCTCCGGTAGCGGAGGCCCTTCCTGACGTCTGGGCGGGGTTCAGCCTTCGTCCAGGCCGCGCAGCACCAGCGGCAGGCGGCTCGACCCGCCGGGCACCACGCGGACCGGGACGCCCCAGTCCTGGCGGGTGAGGTGGCAGGCGGCGTGCTCGACGTCGGCGTCGCAGGTGGCCGCCTGGGCGGTCACCTGGAGCACGCCCTCCGCCACATCGCCGCTGAGCACCAGCCGGCGGGACAGGTCCGTGCTCGTCCCGGCCCCCTCGACCAGCAGCTCCGGCGGCGACGCCGAGACCACCACCCGGGTCGACGGCCCGTACGTCTCGTCCAACTTCTGCCCGGGCGCGGGCGTGAAGATCACGTCGAGGGTCAGCTCGCCGGCCGCCACGTCGGTGGGCTTGCGCTCCAGCTTGTGCCGCGGGCCGTCCACGGTGTTCGCGCCCGCCGCGGTCAACGCGCCCGGGGCCAGCCGGGTCAGCCGGTGCGCGGCCGACTCGACCACCAGCACCTCGCCCTCGGCGGTGAGCACCAGGTCGCTCGGCTCGGCCAGCCCGTCGGCCACCGTGGCGACCTGCTCGGTCTCCGGGTCGAAGCGGCGCACCGCGCCGTTGTAGGTGTCCGCGATCAGCACCGAACCGTCCGGCAGCGCACACACCCCCAGCGGGTGCTGGAGCAGCGCCCGGTCCGCCGGCCCGTCGACGTGGCCGAAGTCGAACAGGCCCTGCCCGACGGCGGTGCCCATCACGCCGTTCTCCACGTAGCGGACGGCGCTAGTCTCGCTGTCGGCGACCCAGAGCCGGGCGCCGTCGGCCGAGACGGAGAGGCCGGAGGGCTGGGCCATCCAGACGTCCGGCAGCGGGCCGTCCCGCAGCGCCTCCACCGTGGTCCCGGCGTACATGCCGGCGGTCCGCTTCGCCGGGTCGAACCACCAGAGCTGGTGGATGCCGGCCATCGCGACGATGACGCGGTCGTCGTACCAGGCGACGTCCCAGGGGGAGGAGAGGTCGACCGAGCGGGCGTCGTGCGAGTGGTCGTCGACCGTCGAGCGCCACTGGCGCCCGGTGCCGGCGACCGTGACCACCTCGCCGGTCTCCAGCTGCACGCCGCGCAGCAGGTGGTTGACGGTGTCCGCCACGACCAGGTCGTAGCCGGCCAGCTCGGCCACCTGCGGGGGCAGCAGGCAGAGCCCCTGCGGCTCGGAGAACGTGGCCTCCCCCGCCGGGCCGTCGGCGTGACCGCGGTCGCCCGTGCCGATCCGCCGGACCACGGTCTCCCCGTCCGGGGCCAGCTCGACCAGGGAGTGCCGGGCCGAGTCGGAGACCAGCAGGTTGCCGCCGTCGAGCACCACGGCCTTGCCGGGGAAGCGCAGCGCCGTCTCCGGCTCGGCCAGCGGCACGTACGGGCCCTCGCCCCGGTGCAGGGTGCCCTTCGCCTCGTGGGTGGCGATCAGGTCGTCGATCAGCCGGACCAGCCCCTCGGCGTGCCCCTCGCCGGCCATGGTGGCGACCACATAGCCCTCGGGATCGACCACCGACAGGGTCGGCCAGGCCTTCGCCGCGTACTGCTGCCACATGTCCATCTCGGGGTCGTCGAGCACCGGGTGGTGCACGCCGTACCGCTCGACGGCGGCGGCGAGGGCCGCGGCGTCCTTCTCGTGCTCGAACTTCGGCGAGTGGACCCCGATCACGACCAGGACGTCGCCGTACTTCTCCTCGAGCGGGCGCAGCTCGTCGAGCACGTGGAGGCAGTTGATGCAGCAGAAGGTCCAGAAATCCAACAAGACGATCTTGCCGCGCAGGTCGGCCAGGGTGACGTCCTTGCCGCCGGTGTTCAGCCAGCCCCGGCCGCGCAGCTCGGGGGCCCGTACTCGTGCGCTCATGCCCCCATCGTGCCGCACCGCCGGCGGCCGCCGGCCCGATGGGGCGGTGAAGAGCGACACCTTCCGGCGATCACCCGTCGGAGCGGCTCCGCCAGCGGGCCACCAGGTCCTCCTGCCGGGCCGGGGCGCCGGGGAGCGGGGCCTCGACGGGATTGTGCAGGGCCTGGAGCAGCAGGGTGAGGTAGCGGTGCCGCAGCGCGGCCCCGCGGTCGGCGCCGGGGAGGTCGACCAGCATGACGGTCTCCAGCAGCAGCACGATGTCGGCGCCGCTGACGTCGTCGCGCAGGTCGCCGGACCGGCGTACCCGGTCGAGGAGCGTGTCGGCCAGTTGGGTCGCCCGTTCCGCCATGCGGCTCAACTCCGGGGTGGGGGCGAACGTGCCGGCCAGCCGCTGCGCGAGGGCCTGGCCGCCGCCCTCGACGACCCGGTGCAGGCAGGTGACGTAGGCGTCCCAGGGTGGCGCCTCGGCGGAGAGAGCGTCCTCCAGGTCGGCGATGTAGCGGGCCAGGCCGTCGGCCGCGAGGGCGCGCAGCAGGTCCTGCTTACTGGGGTGGCGCCGGTAGAGGGCGCTGATGCCGACGCCCGCACGGGCGGCCACGGCCGAGACGGGCGCGTCGGGGTCGGCCAGGAAAACCTCGCGGGCGGCGTCGAGGATGCGGGTGTCGTTGCGGGCCGCCTGGGCGCGGCGGCCGCTGAGCGGGCCGGTCTCGGGTTCGGACATGGGTCGACGATAGCAGTGGAACGGATCGTTCCGTTCTGTTAAGCTTGAACGGAACGAAACATTCCGTTCCACGAAAGGACCGGCCTCGTGAGCTTCCCCGTCCTCACCACCGCTCTCGACCTCCTGCGCCGCGCCGCCGAGGGGGTGCCGGCCGACCGGCTCGACGACCCGACCCCGTGCGCCCAGTGGACCGTCGGGCAGGTGCTCATGCACGCCGCCGGTGACCAGCACGCGTGGGCGGCGTCCGTCGGCGCCGGCACGATGCCGGCGTACAACCCGTTCGACCCGCCGCGCGGCCACGACGAGGGCGTCCAGAGCGTCGTCCGGAGCGCGGTCGAGGCGGCCACCGCCGTGTGGGCGCGGGTCGACCCGGCGGCCGGTCCGGTCGGCACGCCGCTGCCGCCCGTGCCGACCCTGGACCCCCAGCTCGCCGCCGCGGCCTGCGCGCTGGACGCCGCCATCCACGCCTGGGACGTCGCGGTGGCCACCGGGCAGCCGGCCCCGCTCACCGCCGAGCTCGCCGAGCAGCTCATGCCGGCGGCCCGGGCGACCGCCGAGCCACTGAGCGGATTCGCGTACGCCGCCGCGCTGCCCGCGGAGCCCGGTGCCGACCCGGTGGCCGCCCTGCTGGCCTACCTCGGTCGCGACCCAAACTGGCAGAAGTGACAGACGACGGCGGGGCCACGGATCACCGTGGCCCCGCCGTCGTGGGAGTTGCTACTGGCCGGCCGGCTTGAGGCAGAGCACCCGGTTGGTCCCGTCGCCGGGAAGGACCACCTGGGGCTGCGCCGGGTCGGCGCACTTGTCCTTGCTGTCCACCTTCGACACCACGGTGAACGCCCCCTGCTCGCCGCAGTTGGCCGCCACGGCGGTCGTGCCGGACTGCTTCACGCAGGAACCCACCGCCGGGTCGAAGGCCGCCGGCTTGTCGTCCCCGCCGATCTTGCCGAGCAGGGTGAGCAGGCCGAGCGGCACGGCGAGGATGAGCACCGCGGCAATCAGCACCGCGGCCAGCACCCGGCCGTTGCGCACCTTCGGCGTGGGCGCCTCGGTCTTCGGCTCCGCGTCCGGCTTGAACGCCTCGAAGCGGCCCTGGTCCGGGTCGCCACCGGGAGCGGCCTGCGGCCAGGCCGGCGGGCCCTGCTGGGGCGGCGGCGGGAACGCCGGCGGGAAGCCGCCCGGCTCGCCCATCGGCCCCTGCCCCGGTACGCCGACCGAGGCTCGGCCGCCGGCCGGCCCGCCGAACGATTCACCGGGCCCGCCCGGCCCGCCGAACTGGTCGCGGTGGCCGGGAGGCCCACCGAACGGGTCCTGGTGCCCACCGGGAGCGCCGAACGGCTCGTGGGGGCCGGCGGGGCCGCCGAACGGGTCGTGCGGCCCGCCCGGGCGCTCGCCGTTGTGCGGGTGAACCCCGTTGACCGGCCGGTTGTTGCCCGGCGGGTCAACGAAGGACGGCACGCCGGGCGGGAACGGCGGCGGGGCGGCGGGCGAGGACGGCGGGGCCGAGTGCACCGGGGGCGCGTCGGCGTATCCGTGCTGGCGGTCCGACTCGTCCATCCGGGGGTGCGGGCCCGGCTCGGCGAAGCCGTTCGGGCCGTCCTGCCCGGGCGCCTCCTCCGGCTCGGGACGGGCGGGCCGGCCGTAGACGCGCGGCTGTGGGCCGGGCGCGCCGCTCGTGGGCAGCGGCTGGTCGGCCGGAGGCGTCACCCGGCTGGTCATCGGCACCGAGGCGCTGGCCGAGACGGCACCGCCCTCCGGCGAGGTACGCGGCCCGGGCACCATCGGCCCGGCCGGTGACTGCGGCTCCTCGTGCGCCCGGCCGGCGTCGGCGGCCGGCTCGTACGCCTGCGGGTTGCGGTCGCCCGGCTCGCCGCCCGGGTTGAACGGGGCGTAGTCGGCGGGCGGAGCGGCGGCCAGGGCGGCGCCCGGCACCCGCTGCTCCTGCGGGGGCAGCGGCACCGCATTGGCCGGGGAGATCCCCGGGCCCGGCGCCGGCTGGTAGATCGGACCGTCGTCGGCGCGGGTCGGCTCCCAGCCCGGTGCCGCGGACTGCTCGGGCTGGGCCTCGGCGGCGCGGCCCCAGGCCTCGCCGGGCGCCCACGGCTCGGCCTCCGGGATGGCCGGACGCTCGCGCCCCCACTGCCCCTGGTTGTCCTGGTTGCCGCCCCAGGCGGGCGGCGAGTCGGGGGACGGCACGGACGCGCTGGCCCGGGCGGGCGACTCGGCAGCCGCCGGGACGGCGGCGGAACCCCAGCCGGGCTGCCCCGGCTCGTCCGCCGGACGCTCCGGCTCGCGCTGGTGCGGCACCGACGCGGCACCGTTCCACGCGGTGCCCGGACGCTGCTCGTCGCCCCAGGCGGCCGGCTGCGGCGCCTCGGCGGCGCCGGCGGACCGGCCCGCGGCCCAGCCGCCGGAGCGGTCCGGATCGTCGTCCTGCGCGGCCCGGCCGTTCTGCCAGCGGCCGGAGTCGCCCTGCTCGTCGGCCTGGCCCTGCTGCCAGCGGCCGGGATTGCCCTGGTCCTCGCCCTGCGACGGGGCCGGGGCGCTCTGCCAGGCACCGGCGTGACCCGGGTCGTCCTGGTCCGGCCAGGCGCTCTCGGGCCGGGCGGCGCCCGGGACGGAGACCTTGGCGGCGGCGCGGGCGGGCGGCTCGGTCGGCGACCAGCCCTGCTCGCCCTGCTGGCCCCAGGCGGGCTGGGCGTCCTGCTGCTGGGCGGCGGCCCCGACGGCCCAGCCGCCGGAGTTGTCCTCCTGCGCCGCGCGCCAGCCGCCGGAGCGGCCGGGATCGTCGTCCTGCTGACCGGTCGCCGGGGTCCACCCACCGGGCCGGTTCGCGTCGTCCTGCCCGGCGGGGGTGGCCCACGACTCGTTCGGGACAGTGGCGGGCGCGGGCACCGAGGCGGCGCCGCGGGCACCCGGCTCGCCGGCCTGCGCCCACGCGGGCTGCTCACCGGACGGGGCCGGGGCGGCGCCCCAGGTCGGCCCGCTCTGCTCGTTCGCCCAGGCCGGCGGTGCCGACTCCGTGGCGTTGTCCGGCGGGGCGGCGGCCCAGGCGGGCTGCCCCGGCTCGGCGCCGCGGTGGGGGTTGGCCTGCTCGGGCGCGCCCCAGGCGGGTGCTCCCTGGTCGGGCGCGCCCCAGGCCGGGGCGGACTGCTCCGGAGCGGCCCAGGCGGGCTGCGAGGCAGGGCTCCAGCCGCCCGGCTCGGCCGGCGGCGGCACCTGCGCGGTGGCGCGGCCGGCGGCGGGCTGGTTGCCCGGAGGTGTCCAGGCGGGGGGCTGGTCGTCGGCCGCGGCCCAGGCGGGGGCCGGCTGGGCGGGCCGACCGGCCGGCGGGGGCGGGGCCCAGCCGAGGTCGGGCGCGCCGTACCCGTTGTCCTGCTGCGCCGGGCGGTCGCCGTACGGCACCGGTCCGCCGGCGCCCGGCGACACCTCGCCCGGCTCCTGGCCGGGGCGGTGCGGGGCCTCGGACGTCATGGGTGCGCCTCCTCCATCACATGTCGGCCGCCGATGCCGATCGGGACCGTCGGCATGGCTGCCGGAGTCGCCGGCAGGTACCGGCCGTGCGGGCTCCCCGCACCGTATCCGGTGGCCGCCCGGAGGCGCCCGGGGGAGCACGGGCCGTCACCGAACGTCACCGGACGATATCGATCGGTTGCTCCATGAGGCGATCGGTCCGGGGGCGGGCGGTTGGCGACCGAGCCCCACCGTACCGGGCGGTGCGGCGAGGTGGAATCCCGGTGTCAATCGACGTGAAACGCCGAAGACCCGCCCGGTTGCCCGGGCGGGTCTTCGAACTGGAGGAGGTGAGGAAAGTAGTGGAGCGTCAGCTCATGTGACGCTGGGCGATGGCGAGAAGCTCCTCGCGGACGGCCGGCGAGTTGGCGGAACGCAGCGCGTGCTCGATGGCACGGGCGCGGCGGTTGGCGTCGCGGCGGTTGCGGATTCGCTCGATCATGCTCATCTGGGTCTCTCCTCCTGGCTATTCGGTTGTCAGCCCCTTGATGTCTCTATTGAACCCCAGAACGCCCCGAACTTCCATCGATTATTAGGTGAGCTGAGCCACGTGCCTAAGGATCGTAGGCAAGCGGGGTGTCGGGACCGACGTTTCGTTCCCCAACGGCAACGGCCGGTGTGCCCGGGCGTTCACCCGTGCACACCGGCCGTGGCCTGGTGCGATGCGCCGTCAGGTCCAGGCGAGCAGCGCCGCCTCCGGGTCGGCCAGGAAGTCCCCGATGTCGCGGAGGAACTTCGAGCCGAGCTCACCGTCGATGATCCGGTGGTCGAAGGAGAGGCCCAGCGTGGTGACCTGGCGCGGCTTGACCTTGCCCTTGTGCACCCAGGGCAGCTCCCGCACCGCGCCGAAGGCGAGGATGGCGGACTCGCCCGGAGGCAGGATCGGGGTGCCGGTGTCGACGCCGAAGACGCCGACGTTGGTGATGGTCAGCGTGCCGCCCGACATGTCGGCCGGCGAGGTCTTCCCCGCCTTGGCCGTCTGGACGAGAGCGGTCATGGCGTCCGCCAGCTCGCGCAGCGAGAGCCGGCCGGCGTCCTTGATGTTCGGCACGATCAGGCCACGCTCGGTGGCCGCCGCGATGCCCAGGTTCACGTAGTCCTTGACCACGATCTCGTCGCCGGCC
The DNA here is from genome assembly GCF_040631005.1 of Micromonospora sp. NPDC005707. Lineage (NCBI taxonomy): Bacteria > Bacillati > Actinomycetota > Actinomycetes > Micromonosporales > Micromonosporaceae > Micromonospora > Micromonospora sp. NPDC005707. Next base: position 119,285 of record NZ_JBEXYR010000008.1, on the reverse strand, counting down.
CAGGTCGAGTTGACCATCGGGTGGCGCTTGACCGCCAGCAGCACCGCCTTGGCGACCAGCAGCAGCGGCGAGACCCGCACGTCCCGCCACTCGCGCCGCTCGCGGAGCCGGTCCAGGGCCTTCATGGCCCGGGTCACGTCGACGGTCAGGAACTCCGTGACGTGCGGGGCGGTGAACGCCGAGCGGGCCATGTTCTCCGCGGTGAGCTTGCGTACCCCCTTGACCGGGATGCGCTGCTCGCGGTCGGCGCCGAAGCTCGCGGCCGCCGTGACCGGCGCGGTGACCGCCAGCGGCTCGGCCGCCGCCGGGGCCGCCGCCGCCCGCTGTACGTCCTCACGGGTGATCGAGCCCAGCGGGCCCGACCCGGTCAGCGTGGCGAGGTCGACGCCGAGGTCCTTGGCGAGCTTGCGGACCGGCGGCTTGGCCAGCACCGGGCCGCCGGCCGGCCGGCCGTTGCCGTTCAGCGCGGGTGCCGGGACCACCGGGGCCGGCGCCGGAGCCGGCTGGACCGGAGCGGCCTGGACCGGAGCGGCCGGGGCCGGGACGCCACCCTTGCGCGGCCGCCGCTTGGCCGGCGCGTTCCGCGGACCGTAGCCGACCAGCACCGCGGTACGCCCGCCCGGCGCCACACCGCCGATGAGGCCCGGCTCGACCATGCCCTCCTCGGGCGCGACCTCCACGGCGGCCAGCGAGGCCGCCGACGGGGTGGGCAGGTCCGCGGCCGGCGCGCCGGTCGTCGACTGCTCGATCGGCCCGGCGTTCGGGTCGGTGTCGATCGCGATGATCGGGCTGCCGACCTCGACCGTGGCGCCCTCCGGGTGGTAGATCGCCTGCACCCGGCCGGCCCACTTCGCCGGGATCTCGACCGCCGCCTTGGCGGTCTCCACCTCGACGATCGGCTGGTTCAGCTCGATGTCGTCGCCCACCTTGACCAGCCAGGCGAGGATCTCGCCCTCGGTCAGGCCCTCGCCCAGGTCGGGCAGGTTGAACGTCTTGATCCGTGACATGCCGCTCACCAGCCGAAGGTGCGGTCGACGGCGTCGAGCACCCGGTCGAGGTCGGGCAGGTACTCCTCCTCCACCCGGGCGGCCGGGTAGGGGGTGTCGAAGCCGGTGACCCGCAGCACCGGGGACTCCAGGGAGTAGAAGCACTCCTCGGTGATCCGGGCGGCGATCTCCGACCCGAGGCCCAGGTTGCCCGGGGCCTCGTGGACGACCACGCAGCGGCCGGTGCGCTTCACCGACTCGTACGCGGCGGTCAGGTCCAGCGGCGAGAGCGTGCGCAGGTCGATGACCTCCAGCTCCCGGCCGTCCTCGGCGGCGGCGGTGGCCGCGTCCAGGGCGGTACGCACCATCGGGCCGTACGCCAGCACGGTGGCGTCGGTGCCCGGCCGGGCGACCCGGGCGGCGTGCAGCGGGTACGCCTCGGCCAGCGGGGCGTCCAGCTCGACCGGACCCTTCTCCCAGTAGCGCCGCTTCGGCTCCAGGAAGACGATCGGGTCGTCGGACGCGATGGCCTGCTGGATCATCGAGTAGCCGTCCTGCGGGTTGGCGCAGGTGACGACCTTGAGGCCGGCGGTGTGCGCGAAGTACGCCTCGGGCGACTCCGAGTGGTGCTCGACCGCGCCGATGCCGCCGCCGTACGGGATCCGGATGACCATCGGGATCCGCACCTTGCCCTGCGAGCGGTAGTGCATCTTCGCCACCTGCGACACGATCTGGTCGTAGGCCGGGTAGACGAAGCCGTCGAACTGGATCTCGCAGACCGGCCGGAAGCCGCGGATGGCCAGGCCGACCGCGGTGCCGATGATGCCGGACTCGGCGAGCGGGGTGTCGATCACCCGCTGGTCGCCGAAGTCCTTCTGGAGGCCGTCGGTGATCCGGAAGACGCCGCCGAGCTTGCCGACGTCCTCGCCCATGATGACGACCTTCGGGTCGTTCTCCAGGGCCTTGCGCAGGCCGGCGTTGAGGGCCTTGCCGAGGGTGAGCGTCTCCGTGGCCATCAGTGGGCGCTCCCCTCGAACGACTCCAGGTACTTGCTGAACTGGGCCCGCTGCTCGTCGAGCTCCGGGGACCCGTTGGGGTAGACGTGGTCGAACATGGTCACCGGCTCCGGGTCGGGCATGGCGAGCACCCGCTCGCGCAGGTGCACCGCCTCGGCGCGGGCCTGCTCGTCGACCTCGGCGAAGAACGACTCGTCGACGATCTGCTGCCTGGTGAGGAACGCCTTCATCCGGGCGATCGGGTCCTTGGCCTGCCAGGCCTCGACCTCGCTGGCGATCCGGTAGCGGGTCGGGTCGTCGGAGGTGGTGTGCGCGCCCATCCGGTAGGTGTATGCCTCGATGAGGCTCGGGCCCTGGCCGTGCCGCGCGTTGTCCAGCGCGTGCCGGGTCACCGCGTACGACGCGAGCACGTCGTTGCCGTCCACCCGGACGCCGGGGAAGCCGAAGCCGCCGGCCCGCTGGTAGAGCGGGACGCGGGTCTGGCGCTCCAGCGGCTCGGAGATGGCGTACTGGTTGTTCTGGCAGAAGAACACCAGCGGGGCGTTGAAGACGCTGGCCCAGACGAACGACTCGTTGACATCGCCCTGGCTGGTGGCGCCGTCGCCGAAGTAGGCGATCACCGCCTCGCCGTCCTCGCTGCCGGTCTTGCCGTCCATGGCGACACCCATGGCGTAGCCGGTCGCGTGCAGGGTCTGCGCCCCGATGACGATCGTGTACATGTTGAACTTGAACTCGTTCGGGTCCCAGCCGCCCTGGTCGACGCCGCGGAACAGGCCGAGCGGCATGATCGGGTCGATGCCCCGGCAGTAAAGGACGCCGTGCTCCCGGTAGGTCGGGAAGGCCATGTCCTGCGTACGCAGCGCCCGGCCGGAGCCGACCTGCGCCGCCTCCTGGCCCAGCAGGCTGGCCCAGAGGCCCAGCTCGCCCTGGCGCTGGAGCGCCGTGGCCTCGGCGTCGAGCTTCCGGACCAGCACGAGGTCGCGGTAGAGCCCGCGGTACTCCTCGTCGGTGAAGTCGACGCGGTACTCGGTCCCGTCCGGGCCGAGCGCGCTCTCGATCCGCTCGCCCTCGGGCGTGAGCAGCTGCACGAGCTCCGGCTCACTCGTGGCGGCGGCGCGCTTGGTACGGGGTGCGGCCCGCTTGCTGCGGGTGGCGGCCCCGGGATCGCCCTTTGCCATCCGTCTCTCCCTGTCTGGTCTGCGCCGGCGCCGGGGGGTGACCCGTGCCGCGCACATCGTGCGCCCGATCCGGCTGGTGCCGGACCGGTCCCTGGCGGCCGCGCCTAGCCCCGGTGAGGGTTGCCGCGCGGCGTGAGCCGGGTCCGTTTCCGAGCCCGACCCGGGAGCGCCGGCGCCGTACCGCACCAGCCGCGGGGTGCGCGGAGGTGGCGGCTGCGTTGCCGTCGTGCCTGAATGATTGCAGAGGAGGTGAGCGGGCCCACAGTACGGCCTCCTCCGCCGGTGCCGTTCCGCCGTGTTCGCGATGCATAGACACATTTGTCCGTTGAGCCGTCGCCGAGCGACGGACAATTTGTGTGTCGACACGCTGTGGTGACTGGTGAACTGAGCGTCACTGGTTCAAGCTGACGGTGGTCCCCCTGAGGCATTTGTCCGTTTAGCCTGGCCGGGATCCCGCCCTGTCGACACGTACGAGGAGTGTGCCGGTGTCCGAGCCGCCAGAGGGTCCTCCGGGAGCTCCGTTCCTCGGCCGGCACCGGGCGGTGCCGCGATCCGGCTACCGGCGGGTGGTCGGCGCGCACCGCGCGCAGGGCCTGGGCGGCCCGAGCCGGGGCTACCTGTTCACCGTCGCGCTGCTGGCCGGCACCGCGTCCATGCCGATCCTCGCGGCGATCAGCGCCGGGTCGGCCACGGTGGGAAACAGCGCCCTCCCGGACAGCAGCACCCCGTTCATCCCGACCCCCTCGGTCGGCCCGGTGGTGATCCCGCTGCCCGAGGGGACCCAGTCCCCGCTGCTGCCCACCCCGTCGCCGGTCGCCGGAGCCACCACCGTGCCGCCCGCGGCGCCGGTGCTCCCCGCCGCCCCGGCCCTGCCCGACGACACCGACCTCGGCGCCCGCCACCGGTCGCACCCGGCCGCTCCCGCGCCGGCGCCGACGCCTCGCCCCGTCCGGACCACACCGGCCGGCCCGCCGCGCCCGTCGCCGGTGCCCTCACCGTCGCCGTCCGACCCGGAGCCGAGCCCCAGCCCGACCGCCGAGCCGTCGCCGACCGCCGAGCCGACCCCGACCTCCGAGCCGTCGCCGACCGCCGAGCCGACCCCGACCGCCGAGCCGTCGCCGTCCGACGACCCGGACCCGACGACCGAGCCGACCGACGGCACGCCGTCACCGACCAGCACGCCGCCGGAGGAGTCGCCCACGCCGACGGTCAGCCCGCGCGACGACCCGCACCCGAGCGTCACGGCGTCGGGCAGCACGGCCCCGACCGCGCACTGAACGTGAGCCACTCCCCGGCGGGTCAGGCCGGGTCGTCGGTGAGGCGGTGGCGGTTCGCCTCGATCCAGGCGTCCAGCGCCGCCGGATCGTCCGGGTCGACGCCGTCCGCCATGAGCTGGGCGACGGCGGCCGTGGCCGGGCTGCGGCGCTCGCCGGTGCTGTAGAGCCGGGCGAACTCGGGGACCATCTCCTCGATCGCCTCGTCCGTGCGGGCGGCCGCCGCCGGCGCGAGCCCGCGCTGGCGGGCCGCGTACGCCGCCCAGCCGCGTAGCACCCGGGGCAGCATGGCGGCGTCGTCCATGTCCAGCACGGCCCGCCGGTGCACCCAGTCGAGCAGGAACAGCTCCGCGACCGTCGGGCTCCAGCGCATCGGGTCGGCGTCCGGGAAGCTCGCCGCGTGGTCCAGCAGCAGCCCCAGGCAGAAGTGCAGCGAGGCCAGCTCCCCGTCGGCGACCCGGTCCAGGCCGAACCGGACCGCCTCGGGTGAGCCGAGGAAGGCCCGTACCAGCCGGGTCCGCGCCTCGTCCGTGAGCGGCGGGACGTCGGCCGTCCCCGCCGGAGCCGAGCCGGGCAGCGCGGCCAGCCGCGCACCCACCAGCGCCCGGTCGGTGGCCAGCGAGCCCTGCGCCGGCAGCTCGCCGAGGTCGTCGGTGACCGCCAGGTGGCGGCTGACCTCCGTGCGCATCCGGGCCGGGTCCTCGGTGCGGAACCAGGTGAACTCGTCCTGGGTGCAGATCTCCCGGGCCTGCTCGACGATCCGGGCGGCCGGACCGCCCACGAACACGTCCTTGGTGATCCCGATGTTGTGGTCGACAAGGGCCACCAGGGCGTGCTCCGGCCCGCCCTCGTCGTCGTCGTAGGCGAAGGTGGCCAGGTAGGAGGTCTGGTCGCCGTACACGTCGCCGTACGACCAGGCGCCCGTGAGGTGCACCCGGCCCAGCTGGCCGGCCCACGCCGGGGCGTAGGCGCCGGGGCGGACCCGGGCGGCGCCCTCGGCGTCGGGCACCAGGGTGGCGAAGATGGCGCGGATGGTGGTCGCGGCGGCACTGCGGCGGCGCGACGTGGCGGTGAGGAAGCCGGCCACGAACTCGCGGACGGCGTTGTCCCGGTCGGTCTCGGCAACGGCGTAGACGCTGCCGAGCAGCGCGGCGCCGAGCATCTCCGCGTCCAGGGCGGAGTCGAGCCTCGTCACGTCGCGAGCGGCGTGCAGCACCGCCTCGTAGGGGGTCTGTGGCGTGGCCATGCACCGACCCTACGCCGCCCGGCCCGCCCGGACACCGGTCAGCACGCCGGGCATTCCGCGCCGGGGCTCAGCCCCGGGCCGCCTCTCGCAGCGCCTCACGCGCCTCGCCGTAGCGGGCCAGCACCGCCCAGACCGGGTTGAGCACGTGCTTCTCGCCGACGCTGCCCACCGAGGTGAGCAGCCGCTGCTCGGCGCGGCGCCGGGCGCGCCGCGCCGCCCACCGGATCACCGGCCGGCTCAGCGCCGCCACCAGCAGCCCGGCCAGCAGGCCGCCGAGCAGCAGGACGGTGGGCCAGGGCACCTCGCCGAGGTCCGGGTAGTCGAGGGCGGGCAGGCCGAGGATGCGCAGCGCGTAGCCCAGCACCAGCCAGGCCAGGCCGCCCAGCGCGGCGAGGGTGACCAGCCACTGGAGCCCACCGATCACCCGCCACCAGGTCGGCCGGCGGTCCATGCCCAGGTCGGTGGCGGCCACCGCGTGGTCCAGCGCGTCCGGCAGGTCGGTCAGCCGGGACCGGGCCGCGGCCGTCACGGCTGCCGGCCAGGGCGCCGGCAGGCCGGCGGCGGAGCGGTCGGCCACCGCGCGGATGGCCAGGTTGAGCGCCGAGCGCTGCGCGGCGGTCGGATCGGGTACGGAGGTGGCCGCGACCAGGCTCTCCGCCGGCGCGTCGGCGCCCCCGCCGGGCAGGTGCAGCCGGCGCAGCGGGTCCGGCCGCAGCTTCCGCCAGCCCCGGACCAGCGGCCAGCCGGTGCTGCCCACCGCCCGGTGCCGGTACGCGCCCTCGACGGCCCCGGCCACCGTCGGCACCCCGGCCGCTCCGGCCAGGGCCGAGGTGAGTTCGTGGGCCGAGGCGTCACCCGGCCCGGTGCGCGTCGGCTCCGGCCCGACCAGCGGGTCGAGCCCGGCCACCACGGCGTCCACGTCGCCGGCCAGCCGGCGCAGGGCGGCCTGCCGCTCGGCGACCGTACGCTCCAGCTCGGCGCGGAGCCCGTCCAGACCGGCCGGGTCCACCGCCACCGTCGGCAGCAGCGGCACCCCCTCCAGCCCGTCGGCGTCGAGCAGCCGGCGCAGGTCGCCGAGGACCCGGGGCAGCTCGGCCGGGGGCAGCCGGTCGGCCTGGTTGAGCACGACCACCGTCACGTCCCGGTGCCGGTGGAACTCGCGCAGGTAGCTGGTGTGGATCACCCGGTCGGCGTACTTCTGCGGGTCGACCACCCAGACCACCAGGTCGACCAGGCCGAGCAGCCGGTCCACCTCCAGCCGGTGGGTCCGCTGCACCGAGTCGAAGTCGGGCAGGTCCAGCAGGACCAGGCCGTGCAGGGCCGACTCGTCGTCGCCGTCCAGCGGGCTCTCCCGGACGAAGCGGTGCCGCGGCAGGACCCCGATCCAGTCGAGCAGCCGGGACGCGCCGTCGAGCTGCCCCCAGACGCAGGCGTGCGCCACGCCGGTGGTCGGCCGGCGGACGCCGACCGGGGACAGGTCCAGCCGGGCCAGGGCGTTGAACAGGCTCGACTTGCCGCTGCCGGTCGCCCCGGCCAGCGCGACAACGGTGTGGTGGCCGGAGAGGGCGAGCCGGGTGCCGGCCCGCTCGACCACGGTGTGCGCGGCGACCAGCTCGGCGTCCGGCACCTGGCCGTCGACCGCCCCGAGGAAGCGCTGGAGGGCCTGGAGCCGCGCGATCAGGACGTCGGGGTCGACCCGCTGCCCGCCCCGGAACGCCTCCCGCATCCGGCCGACGATGTTGCTCACGCGCGCCCACCCTGGTCGGCGGCCGGCAACGTCGGGCCCGGTGTGCCGGAGAGGTCGGCGCGGTGCCGGGCCTTCTCCACCTCGCCGGCCGACCGGCGCAGCGCGGCGCCGGTCTCGCCGGCCGGGCGCGCCTCGGCGGTGCGGGCGAGGAACCGGTCGGCCTCCTCCGTCAGCAGCGCGCCGATCCGGTCCAGCAGGTCCACCCGTGCCTTGCTGGCGAGGTTGCGGACCGCCTGGTCACCGAAGATCGCCTGGAGCACCGCCTGCGCGGCGACGGTGGTGCCCGCGCCGGTGGCGACCTCCAGCCCGGTCGGGATGAAGGCGGTGGCCGCGAAGACCGCGATCATGACGGCCAGGCCGGTGGCGTTGACCGCGTACGCCGCGGTGCGCGCCACGAAGCGCCGGTCGCCGCCCTCGGCGCGGACCAGCTCGAGCACGCCGCGCTGCCAGTCGCGGACCAGGCGTTCGGCGCGCTCGGGGAGATCGGCCGACGGGTGGGCCAGCTCGGGTTCGAGCAGCGCCGCCCCGGCCGGGTGCGCCTTCCACCCGGTGTACGCGTTCTCCGCCGCCTCGGCGGACACCCCGCGCAGCAGCGTGACCAGTTGCGACTCGATGGCGTTGCGCAGCTCGGCGGCCGGGGCCGGGCGGCCGGTGACCGCGGCTACCACCCGGTCGCGCAGCCGGCCGATCCGCGCCTCCAGGCTGCGGAAGAACTCGCCGGTGCCGACGAACTCCTGCCAGCGGGCCAGCACCTCGCCCCGGAGCAGCCGGCCGTCCTTGAGCCCCTGGTCGACGGTCCGCTCCGCCCCCCGGTAGGCCGCCCGGACCCGCTCGTCCAGCGCGTCGGCGGCGGCCACCTGCTCGTCGGCGGCGTCGGCCAGCGCGTCGACGGTGGGGTGCAGGGCGGCCAGCGCCCCGTCGAGGGTCTGCCGGACCACCGCCGAGCGGGCCTCGGCGTCGGCGGCGAGCCGCGCGAACCAGGCGGCCAGCGGTGCGGTGACCCGGTCGGGGAGCAGGCCCTGCCCGTCCACCCAGGTCTCCGGCAGGACGAACAGCGGCGCGGCGCCGAGATCCTGTGCGGCGAGCATCTCGGACAGGTGGGCGGCGATCTCGTCGGCCGCCTCCGGGGGCACCCGGTCGAGGACCATGGCGACGGCCGTGCCGCGGGCCCGGGCGCTGCGCAGCAGCTCCCACGGGACGGCGTCGGCGTAGCGGGCTGCCGTGGTGACGAAGAGCCAGAGGTCGGCGGCGGCCAGCAGCTGACCGGCGAGCGCCCGGTTGGCGTCGACCACCGAGTCGATGTCGGGCGCGTCGAGGAAGGCCAGCCCGGCCGGGAGCGCGGGGGCGGTGACCAGCTGGAGGGTGCCCGGGTTCTCGCTCGGCTCGGTGGTGCGGGTCAGGCCGGGCAGCAGCTCGCCCTGGCGGAACCAGGCCGCGTCGGCCGGGTTGCAGACCAGCACCGGCGAGCGGGTGGTCGGGCGGAGCACGCCGGCGGCGCTGACCCGCGCCTGGACCAGGCTGTTGACAAGTGTCGACTTGCCCGCGCCGGTCGAGCCGCCGACCACCACGAGCAGCGGGGCGTCGAGGCGGGCGAGCCGGGGCAGCAGGTAGTCGTCGAGCTGGTCGGTGAGGCCGGCGGCGCTGCGGCGGGCGGGCTCGGCCGAGGGCAGGGCGAGCGGGAACCGGGCCGCCCCGATCGCCGCCCGCAGGCCGGTGAGCGCGGCGGGCAGACCTTCCGCGGTGTCGGCGGTCAGGTCCCCGCCGGTGTCGTCGGGTCCGGTGCGGGCTGCGACGGCGGGCGCGCCGGCATGGGTGGCGGGATCGCCATGCGTCGTCACCGCTAAAGCGTGCCCGACCGATGCAAGGTAAGACAACCGGACGGTAATAACGGTCAGGTTGCGTCGGGTCGGCTCAACCTCGACTTGCGGATTGCCCGGAGCGTGGCACTATTGAGTCAAGTTCACTCAACTTGTGGTGCGGTCGCTGCGGGCGACCCGCCGGGCAGGCCCGTTGACCTGCTCACCGTTACGAAGCGAGGAAGCGAACATGGCACGTGCGGTCGGCATCGACCTCGGCACGACGAACTCCTGCGTCAGCGTTCTCGAGGGCGGTGAGCCCACCGTCATCGCCAACGCGGAGGGCTCGCGGACGACCCCCTCGATCGTCGCGTTCGCCCGCAACGGCGAGGTGCTCGTCGGTGAGGTCGCGAAGCGCCAGGCGGTGACCAACCCGGACCGGACCATCCGCTCGGTCAAGCGGGAGATCGGCACCAACTGGACCGTCGACATCGACGGCAAGAAGTACACCCCGCAGGAGATCTCGGCCCGCACGCTGATGAAGCTCAAGCGGGACGCCGAGGCGTACCTGGGTGAGCAGATCACCGACGCGGTCATCACCGTGCCGGCCTACTTCAACGACGGCCAGCGGCAGGCCACCAAGGAGGCCGGCGAGATCGCCGGCTTCAACGTGCTGCGGATCGTGAACGAGCCGACCGCGGCGGCCCTGGCGTACGGCCTCGACAAGGGCTCCAAGGAGCAGACCGTCCTGGTCTTCGACCTGGGTGGCGGCACCTTCGACGTCTCGCTGCTGGAGCTGGCCGAGGGCGTCATCGAGGTCAAGTCCACCAGCGGTGACAACCACCTCGGTGGTGACGACTGGGACCAGCGCATCATCGACCACCTGGTGAAGACCTTCCGTGGCGAGCACGGCATCGACCTGTCCCAGGACAAGATGGCCATGCAGCGGCTCAAGGAAGCGGCCGAGAAGGCCAAGATCGAGCTGTCCGCCGCCACCACCAGCAACATCAACCTGCCGTACATCACCGCCGGCTCGGCGGGCCCGCTGCACCTCGACGTGACCCTGAGCCGCGCCGAGTTCCAGCGGATGACGCAGGACCTGCTGGACCGCTGCAAGGGCCCGTTCGAGCAGGCCGTCAAGGACGCCGGGATCAAGGTCTCGGACGTGGAGCACGTCATCCTGGTCGGCGGCTCGACCCGGATGCCGGCCGTGACCGACCTGGTCAAGCAGCTCACCGGCAAGGAGCCCAACAAGGGCGTCAACCCGGACGAGGTCGTCGCCGTCGGCGCCGCCCTGCAGGCCGGTGTCCTCAAGGGCGAGGTCAAGGACGTCCTGCTGCTGGACGTGACCCCGCTGAGCCTGGGCATCGAGACCAAGGGCGGCATCTTCACCAAGCTGATCGAGCGCAACACCACCATCCCGACCAAGCGCTCCGAGGTCTTCACCACGGCCGACGACAACCAGCCGTCGGTGCTGATCCAGGTGTTCCAGGGCGAGCGGGAGATCGCGGCCTACAACAAGAAGCTCGGCACCTTCGAGCTGACCGGCCTCCCGCCGGCGCCGCGCGGCGTGCCGCAGATCGAGGTCACCTTCGACATCGACGCCAACGGCATCGTCAACGTGCACGCCAAGGACCTGGGCACCGGCAAGGAACAGAAGATGACGATCACCGGCGGCTCGTCGCTGCCGAAGGACGACATCGAGCGGATGCGCCGGGACGCCGAGGAGCACGCCGAGGAGGACAAGCGCCGGCGCGACGAGGCCGAGACCCGCAACCTGGCCGAGGCGCTCCAGTGGCAGACCGAGAAGTTCCTCGCCGAGAGCGGCGACAAGCTGCCCGCCGAGAACCGCGACCAGCTCAACGAGGCGCTCGGCGAGCTGCGCAGCGCCCTCGGCGGCCAGGACATCGACAAGATCAAGGCCGCGCACGAGAAGCTGGCGCAGGTCTCCCAGCAGGCCGGCTCGCTGCTCTACTCCCAGCAGCAGGGCGAGCAGGCCGCGCCGGGTGAGGCCGGGCCGGGCGCCGGCGCGGGCGCGACCGGTGGCCCTCAGGCCGGCGGCCCGGACGACGTGGTCGACGCGGAGATCGTGGACGAGGACAAGAAGTGACCTTCGGTCCCGGACACGTTTCTCGCCGCGAGAGGGATGAGGTAGCCGCATGACGGAGAAGCCACGAGCCGCCGACCCGGGATCCACCGGGCCGGCGCCGGGTGGCTCCGCGACCGCCGGCCAGGGCGCCGGCGAGGAGCCGCGCGTCGTCATCCGTGACAAGCGCAAGATCAGCAAGACGACCGAGCGGTCGGTGGCCGACACGTCGGCCGCCGACGCGGCGGCCGACGCGCCGGCCGAGGGGCTGGTCGAGGAGGCCGAGGTCGTGGTCGACGAGATCGAGGGCGAGGCCGAAGCCCCGGTCCCCGGCCCGCCGGTGGTCGACGCGCCGGCCCAGCCGAGCGAGGAGTCCTCCACCGCGAAGAAGGCGCCGCTCGGCGGCGAGGTGGAGTCGCTCCGGGCCGAGCTGGACGAGCGGACCCGCGACGTCCAGCGCGTGTCGGCGGAGTACGCCAACTACCGCAAGCGGGTCGACCGGGACCGCAGCCTGGTCCAGGAGCAGGCGACCGGCACGGTGCTGACCGCGCTGCTGCCGATCCTCGACGACCTGGACCGGGCCCGCGAGCACGGCGACCTGGTGGGCCCGTTCGGCAGCGTGGCCGAGCAGCTCACCACCGCCCTGACCAAGTTCGGCCTGACCGCCTTCGGCGAGCAGGGCGACCCGTTCGACCCGACCCGGCACGAGGCGGTGGCGCACCAGACCTCCGCCGACGTGACCGAGGCGACCTGCGTGCAGGTCATGCGCCGGGGTTACCAGCTCGGCGAACGGCTGCTGCGGCCCGCCATGGTCGCGGTCGCCGAGCCCGAGTAGTGCCGACCCGTGACGTCCCGCCCGCCCACACCGGGCGGGCGGGACGACCGGGGTACGTCCCGTGGAAGGGGGTGGACCGGTGAGTTCCAAGGACTGGATCGAGAAGGACTACTACGCCGCGCTGGGCGTGCAGAAGTCCGCCTCCTCGGACGAGATCAAGAAGTCGTACCGGAAGCTGGCTCGGGAGTCGCACCCGGACCACAACCCCGGTGACCCGAAGGCCGAGGAGCGGTTCAAGGCCGTCTCCGAGGCGTACGCCGTGCTGGGCGACGAGAAGAAGCGCCGCGAGTACGACGAGATGCGGTCGCTCTTCGGCTCCGGGGCCTTCCGGCGCAACGCCCGCGGGGCGGGCCAGCCCGGCGGCATGCCGTTCGACGTGTCCGACCTGTTCGGCGGGGCGGGCGGCGGCGGCGAGACCCGCTTCGGCGGCGGTGGCCTGGGCGACCTGTTCAGCTCGATCTTCACGGGCGGGGGCGCCGGCGGTGCGGCCCGTCCGCGCGGCCCGGCCCGGGGCCGGGACGTCGAGACAGAGGTCGCGCTGGACTTCCCGGACGCGGTCCGCGGCGTCACCCTCCCGTTGACGCTGCGCGCCCCCGGGGTCTGCGAGACCTGCCACGGCAACGGGGCGAAGCCGGGCACCCAGCCGGTGGCCTGCCCGGTCTGCCACGGCGCCGGGGTGACCACCCGCAACCAGGGGTCGTTCAGCTTCTCCGAGCCGTGCCGCAACTGCCAGGGCGTGGGGACGGTCGTCGAGGAGAAGTGCCCGGAGTGCCACGGCACCGGCGGGGTCACCAAGACCCGCACGCTGAACGTGCGCTTCCCCGCCGGAGTGGCCGACGGCCAGCGCATCCGGCTGGCCGGCCGGGGCGAGCCCGGCGAGCGGGGCGGCCCGGCGGGCGACCTGTTCGTGCACGTCAAGGTCCGCCCGGACGAGCTGTTCGGGCGCACCGGGGACGACCTGACCCTGACCGTGCCGATCACGTTCGCGGAGGCGGTGCTCGGCATCGACCTGCGGGTGCCGACCCTGGACGGCACGGTGACCCTGCGGGTGCCGCCGGGCACGCCCAGCGGCAGGGTGCTGCGCGCCCGGGGCAAGGGCGTCGTACGCCGGGACGGCCACGCCGGTGACCTGCTGGTCACCCTCGACGTGGTGGTCCCCGCGACGCTGTCGGACGAGGCGCGGGCGGCGCTGGAGACGTTCGCCGAGCAGACCCCGCCGGCCGCGCGGGAACATCTCGACGCGCGGGTGCGTCGATTCAGTTGACCGGGTGACGAGGCACCGGAGGTGAGCGGGGATGTCACAGGAGTTCGTCGGCTCGGGTGACCCTGCCTACGAGGCCAAGGTTCTGATGATCTCGGTGGCGGCCCGGATGGCGGGGATGCACCCGCAGACGCTGCGCCAGTACGACCGGCTGGGCCTCGTGCAGGCCGGCCGGGCGGCCGGCGGCGGTCGCCGGTACAGCGTCCGGGACGTGGTGCTGCTCCGCGAGGTGCAGCGGCTCAGCCAGGACGACGGGATCAACCTCGCCGGGGTCAAGCGGATCATCAACCTGGAACGGTTGCTGGAGGAGGCCCAGGAGCGGGTGGCCCGGTTGGAGGCGGAGCTGGACGCCGCGTACCGCCGGATCGCCGAGTTGGAGTCGCTGGGCGGCTTCTCCCGCGGTGACCTCGTCCCCACCAACCGCACCTCCACGGCGCTCGTCGTCTGGCGGCCCCGCCGCACCGAACGCTGATCCCCGCTCCGCCGCACACCGACGCAGGCCGGCGCGTGCCCTTCCGGGCCGCGCCGGCCTTCCGCGTTCCGCACCCTCTGACCGCTGCACGGCCACCCTGCCGACGTGGGATCGGTCGGCGGTAGCGTCTCGGCGCATGAGGATTCTTGTCGTCGGGGCGGGCGCGACCGGAGGCTACTTCGGCGCCCTGCTCCAGCAGGCCGGCCGGGACGTCACCTTCCTCGTCCGGCCCAAGCGCGCCGACGTGCTCCGCGAGCGCGGGCTGCGGATCACCGGCCTGGGGACCGAGACCGTGCTCGTGCCACGGCTGCTCACCACAGCCGAGATCGAGGGCCATTACGACGTCGTGCTCGTCTCGGTGAAGGCCACCGCACTGCCGGCGGCGATCGACGACGTCGCCGCCGCGGTCGGCCCGCGTACCACGGTGATCCCGTTCCTGAACGGGATGGCGCACATGGACGCGCTGAACGAGCGGTTCGACGTGGGCGCCGTGCTCGGCGGCGTGGTCCGCGTCCTGACCATGCTCGACGCCGAGGGTGACATCGTCCGGCTGGGCGCGCTTGCCGAGATCGTCGTCGGCGAGCAGCGGGGCGGCGCGTCGCAGCGCGTCGAGGAGATCGCGGAGGTGCTGTCCGGCGCGGGATTCGACTTCTCCGTCTCGCCGGACATCCGCAGGGCCATGTGGCACAAGTGGGTCTTCATCAGCACCCTGGGCGCCCTCAACACCCTGGTCCGCGGTTCGGTGGGCGACGCGACGGCAATCGCCGGGGGCGACCGGCTCGGCCCGCAGATCGCCGCCGAGGCGGCGGCCGTCGCCGCGGCGGCCGGGTATCCGGTGCCGAAGCAGGCCCTCGACAACGTCCAGGCCTTCGTGACCCGACCCGGCTCGACCGACACCGCCTCGCTCTACCGGGACCTGGTCGCCGGGCAGCCCACCGAGGCCGAGCAGATCTTCGGCGACCTCACGGCGCGGGCCCGTGCGTTCGGCGTACCCACGCCTCTGCTGGACGCCACGACGGTGGCTCTGCGCGTGCACGAACAGCGCCTCACCCGGGGCTAGTGCCGTCGCAGCGGTCAGGCGCCGGCCCGCGCAGGTCGCCCCTGGCCGCCCGCTGTCTTCGGGGAAACCAGGGTGCCGGGCGAAGGCCATCCGCTAACGTCTGAACCAGGCCCAACCAACTTAATCCGGACTCCGAACTGGCAGGGGGAGCCATGGCGGAATCGGCCAAGACGGTGGCGGAACGGGCGGAGGAACGGCTGGAACAAGTGGCCCAGAACGTCCGGGAGCGATTCGACCGGGTCACCGAGGGCCGCTTCACCGACAAGGTCAAGGAAGGGCGGTTCGCCGACCAGGTGGACCATGGCGTCGACCGGGCCAGGGACGACGAGCGGCGCAAGAAGCAGGGCGGATCGACCGGCTGACCGATCCGTCGACGTGCGGGCCGGGACCCACGGGGGGTCCCGGCCCGTTCGCCGTCAAAGACGGGACGCGGTGACGCCGGCGGGAGGTCCTGGCCCCTTCGCCGCTTTCGCGGCGACGACTCAGAGCCGTCGGTTCTCCCGCACCAGGCCGCCCTCGCACCAGTCCCGGTAGACGAAGAGGTCCGGCCGGGCGAGCAGCACGCGGCTGTTGTGCGCCCAGTTGCGCATCAGCTCGTCGCCGGCCCGCTCGGCCTGCTCCACCAGCTTGCGGAAGCGGCGCTTCGGGTGGGCCCGGAAGTTCGTCCGGATGCCGTCGGCGGCGTAGATGTAGAGGCAGTGCAGGGCGAACCGGCGGGCCGGGCAGGCCGGGTCCATGGCCAGGTCGAAGAGGGTCTGCACGAGGTGGTCCCCGGCGACCAGCAGGTCCCAGTCGGGTGGCATCGAGGTCAGCGGGACCGAGTCCGGCTGGTAGGCCCACGACCGCAGCTCGGCGGGCGAGGGGTCGACGGGATTGGCGAAGCCGTGGAACGTCTCTTCCTGCACGCTCACCGGCCGACCTTCCGCTTCCGCTGGCGGGGGCACCGGCCACCCGCGGACCCTGGCTTGCTGGGCCGAAACGTTAACGCGGTTTCGCCAGGCGGCGATAGCCCTTCCCGGAATCAATTCGGCAACCGTTGGCCGGGCCGGGTCGACCGTACGGCCGACCCGGCCCGGCTGAGGTCACTCGGACGCCACTCCGACCGGCACGGGCTGCCGGGCGGCGCTGCGCCGGCGCAGCCAGAGCTTGAACCAGGGCATGTCGGGCAGGCGGGCCAGGATCGGGCCGGTCACCACGGTGATCAGCACGTACGCGGTGGCGAGCGCCGCCAGGCGGGGCTCGACCGGGTACGCGGCGGCGACGGCCAGCCCGGCGATGACGATGGAGAACTCGCCGCGCGGGGTGAGCGCGAAGCCGGCCCGCCAGCGACCGGGCTCGGCGATCCCGGCCCGTCGGGCGGCCAGCCACCCGGTGGCCAGCTTCGTCCCCATGGTGACCACGGCCAGGAGCAGCGCCGGCAGCAGCACCGGCGGCATGTCCAGCGGCTTGGTGACCAGGCCGAAGAAGACGAAGAAGACCGCGGCGAAGAGATCCCGCAGCGGCGACAGCAGCTCGGTGGCGTGGTGCGCCACCGGCCCGGACAGGGCGATGCCGACCAGGAACGCGCCGACCGCGGCGGACACCTGGAGCTTGGCGGCGACGCCGGCGACCAGCAGGGTCAGGCCGAGCACCCCGAGCAGGAGGGCCTCCGGGTCCTTCGCGGAGAGCGCGGCGGAGATCAGGTGGCCGTACCGGATCGCGACCGTCAGCACGACGACGACGGAGAGCACCGCGACGGCGAGCGCGATGCCGCCCTTCACGAGGCCGACCCCGGCAAGCAGCGCGGTGACCAGCGGCAGGTAGAGGGCCATCGCCAGGTCCTCGATCACCAGGACGGAGAGGATCACCGGGGTTTCCCGGTTACCGACCCGGCCCAGGTCGCCGAGCACCTTCGCGATCACTCCGGACGAGGAGACCCAGGTGACGCCGGCGAGCACCACGGCGGCCACCCAGCCCCACCCGAGCAGCAGGGCGAAGGCGAAGCCCGGCAGGGCGTTGAGCACCGCGTCGATCAGGCCGGCCGGTGCGGCCGAGCGGAGGTTGCCCACCAGCTCGTTGGCGCTGTATTCCAGGCCGAGCATGACGAGCAGCAGGATGACGCCGATCTCGGCGCCGACGGCGAAGAACTCCTCGCTGGCGTTGAGCGGCAGCAGGCCGCCGTGGCCGAAGCCGAGGCCGGCGAGCAGGTAGAGGGGGATGGGTGAGACACCGAAGCGGCGGCTGAGCCGGCCGAGCAGGCCGAGCAGGAGCAGCAGCGCGCCGACCTCGACGAGCAGCGTTGTGGTTTCGTGCATCCGCGCCTCAGCCGTCCGGGTCGGCTTCGGCGAGGATCGCGGTCACCCCGTCGAGCCCTTGCCGGGTGCCGACCACGACCACCACATCACCGGCCTCGAACCGGAAGGTGGGATCGGGCGAGACGTTCACCTCGCCCTGACGCAGCACCGCCACGATGGAGGCGCTGGTGCGGGTCCGTGCCTTGGTGTCACCGAGCTTCCGGTTGACGTACCGGGAGCCGGCCGGAATGGCGATCTGCTCGGTGAGCAGCCCGGCGGCCTGGTCGCGCAGCCCGGCGAGCTGGCCGAGCATCAGCGACGCGCCGAGGATGTCGGCCAGCGCCTCCGCCTCGTCGTCGGTCAGCGGTATGTCGTGCTGACAGGAGTCGGGATCGTCCGGGTCGTAGAGGACCAGGTCGCGGCGGCCATTGCGGTGGGAGACCACGCCGAGTCGGCGGCCCGATTCCGTCATCAGATCGTGACGGACGCCGATCCCCGGTAGGGCAGTCTGTTCAACACGTACTCGCACCCGCGCAAGGCTACCGTGCGGAGGAGGGGCCATGATCGGTCGCCGTGTGCTCCCGGCCATCGGTCTTCTGCTGGTGCCGGTCCTCGCCGCCTGCTCGATCGGCGACGTCCGCCGGACCCCACCCGACCGGTCGTCCGCGTCCCCCCGGCCGGCGCCGACCGCGCCGGTGCCGTCGCGGGCCGTCGGCTTCGACGAGGTACGCCACGTCCGGGTCGCCGTCGACCGCCGGTACGACCGCCCGTTCGTGGAGTTCGTCGATGCCGACCACGGGTACGCCCTCTTCGTCGCCGCCTGCGACGACCCACCGCCCAGCGGCGGCTGCCCCGGTGCCCTGCTGTACGCCACCGTGGACGGCGGCCGTTCCTGGCAGGCCCTGCGGCACCCCCGTCCGGTGGCCGTGAACCAGCAGCTCTACGCCGTGCCGGGGGCGCTGGTGCTGCTCGCCGAGCCGTACGGCTGGTACACCTCGACCGACGGCGGGGCCACCTTCGCCCACACCACCGGCGGGGAGCCGGCGGCGCTGGTGGCGGCCCGCGGCCGTTTCCAGGTGGCCGAGGGGTCCGGTGCGGTCGCCGAGTGGGACGGCGGCGCCCTGCGGCCGTTGTCCGCCCAGCCGGCCGTACCCGGGCTGAACACCGTGGGTCACTCGGGCGACCTGGTGGTGGCGGCCGGTGCGCGCGACGGCCGGCCCGCTGCGGCGGTGTCGCGGGACGGGGGCCGGCACTGGGTGTCGACGCCGCTGTCCTGGCGGGGCGACGAGGTGGGGGTGCTGCGCGTGGTGATCGCCCCGGACGGCGGCGCGTGGCTGGTCGGGGAGCGCCCGGACCGGACCGGTTTCCCGGCGCTCTGGCGGCTGGTGGGTGGCCCGGAGTGGGACCCGGTTCGTGCCGTCGGGCATCCCGCGCAGGCCCGTTCGGTGGCGCCGCTCGGCGCCGAGCTGGTGGCGGTGACCGGCCCGGACGGGGTGGGCGTGGTGGCCGGTGGCCGCTACTACCGGGTGGACTGGCCGCTCACCGCCGAGCACCACCTCACCGTCCTGGGCGACGGCACGATCGCCGCCCGCGGCCCGGACGACGTGGTGCTCGGCACGGGCTGGACGGCCAACCGCCGCTGGGTCAGGGTGGTGCTGGACGGCCAGCCCGAGTGACGGGTGTCACACGGTTGGAGTTGAGCGGAATAGACTCAACTCTGGTTGTGTCCTTCCCAGTGGACACGCCGATCCGGGGGAGCCCATGAACACGGAACGACTCACCACCAAGAGCCGCGAGACCATCACCGGTGCCGTCGCGCTGGCGAACCAGCGCGGCCACGCCACCGTGGAGCCCTGGCACCTGCTGCTGTCGCTGCTGGACACCGAGGGCTCGACCGCCGCCGGCCTGCTGCGCGCCGTCGGGGCCGACCCCGCCGAGCTGCGCCGGGTCGCCCAGCGTTCGGTCGACGCCCTGCCCGCGGCACGCGGCTCCAGCATCGCCGAGCCCACCCTGGCCCGCGAGTTCGTCAACGCCATCGGCGCCGCCGAGCAGATCGCCCGGCCGCTGGGCGACGAGTACACCTCCACCGAGCACCTGCTGGCCGGGCTGGCCCGGGTGGGTGGCGCGGTCTCCGTCGCGCTGAAGAACTCCGGCGCGACCGAGGAGAACCTGGTCGCCGCCTTCCCGACCGTGCGCGGCGGGGACCGGCGGGTCACCACGGCCGATCCGGAGCAGACCTACCAGGCCCTCGCGAAGTACGGCGTCGACCTGACCGCGAGCGCCCGCGAGGGGAAGATCGACCCGGTCATCGGCCGCGACTCGGAGATCCGCCGGGTGATCCAGGTGCTGTCCCGGCGTACCAAGAACAACCCGGTGCTGATCGGCGAGCCGGGCGTCGGCAAGACCGCCATCGTCGAGGGCCTGGCCCAGCGGATCGTCGCCGGTGACGTGCCGGAGTCGCTGCGGGACAAGAAGCTCGTCTCGCTCGACCTCGGCGCCATGGTGGCCGGCGCGCAGTACCGCGGCCAGTTCGAGGAGCGGCTGAAGTCGGTGCTGGAGGAGATCAAGAACTCCGACGGCCAGGTCATCACGTTCCTCGACGAGCTGCACACCGTGGTCGGCGCGGGCAAGGGCGAGGGCTCGATGGACGCCGGCAACATGCTCAAGCCGATGCTGGCCCGCGGCGAGCTGCGGATGGTCGGCGCCACCACGCTGGACGAGTACCGCGAGCACATCGAGAAGGACCCGGCGCTGGAGCGCCGCTTCCAGCCGGTGCTGGTCGGCGAGCCGACCATCGAGGACACCATCGGCATCCTGCGCGGCCTGAAGGAGCGCTACGAGGTGCACCACGGCGTCCGGATCACCGACGCCGCGCTGGTCGCCGCCGCCGCCCTCTCCGACCGCTACATCACCGACCGGTTCCTGCCCGACAAGGCCATCGACCTGGTCGACGAGTCCGCCTCGCGGCTCCGGATGGAGATCGACTCCCGCCCGGTCGAGGTGGACGAGATCGAGCGGGCGGTACGCCGGCTGGAGATCGAGGAGATGGCGCTGGCCAAGGAGCCGGACGCCGCCTCGGCCGAGCGGCTGGCCCGGCTGCGCAAGGAGCTGGCCGACAAGCGCGAGCAGCTCACCGCGCTCTCCGAGCGCTGGCAGCTGGAGAAGAGCCACATCACCAAGCTCTCCACCGCCAAGGAGGAACTGGAGCGGCTCGGCGGCGAGGCCGAGCGGGCCGAGCGCGACGGCGAGCTGGAGCGCGCCGCCGAGCTGCGCTACGGCCGGATCCCCGCCCTCCAGGCCGAGCTGAAGCAGGCCGAGGAGGAGCTGGCCCGGCTCCAGGCGGACGGCGCGATGCTCAAGGAGGAGGTCGGCGCGGACGACATCGCCGCGGTGGTCGCCTCCTGGACCGGCATCCCGGCCGGCCGGCTGCTGGAGGGCGAGACCGCCAAGCTGCTCCGGATGGAGGAGACGCTGGGCGCGCGGGTCGTCGGTCAGGCCGAGGCGGTCACCTCGGTCTCCGACGCGGTCCGCCGGGCCCGGGCCGGTGTCGCCGACCCGGACCGCCCGACCGGCAGCTTCCTCTTCCTCGGCCCGACCGGTGTCGGCAAGACGGAGCTGGCCAAGGCGCTCGCCGGGTTCCTCTTCGACGACGAGCGGGCCATGGTCCGCATCGACATGAGTGAGTACGGCGAGAAGCACTCCGTGGCCCGCCTGGTCGGCGCCCCGCCCGGCTACGTCGGCTACGAGGAGGGCGGCCAGCTCACCGAGGCGGTGCGTCGCCGGCCGTACTCGGTGATCCTGCTGGACGAGGTGGAAAAGGCCCACCCGGACGTCTTCGACGTGCTCCTCCAGGTGCTCGACGACGGCCGGCTCACCGACGGCCAGGGCCGCACGGTCGACTTCCGCAACGCGATCCTGATCCTCACCTCGAACCTGGGGTCGTCGGTGATCAGCGACCTGACGCTGGCCGAGGAGCAGCGCCGGGAGGGCGTCCTCGCGGTGGTCCGGTCGCACTTCAAGCCGGAGTTCCTCAACCGCCTCGACGACATCGTGGTGTTCGCCGCCCTCCAGGGCGCGGACCTGCGGGCGATCGTCGACATCCAGCTCGACCGGATGCGACGCCGTCTCGCGGACCGCCGGTTGTCGCTGGACATCAGCGACGCCGCCCGGGTGTGGCTGGCCGAGCACGGGTACGACCCGATCTACGGCGCCCGCCCGCTGCGCCGCCTCGTGCAGTCGGCGATCGGCGACCAGCTCGCGAAGGCCCTGCTGGCCGGCCAGATCCGCGACGGCGACACGGTGAAGGTCGACCTGGCCGACACCAAGGACGGCCTGACGGTGACGGCCGCCTGACCCCTGACCCCGGGCGATCAAGAAGTTTGCGTCGGCTGTGGCACATCGGCCGGCGCAAACTTCTTGATCAACAGGGTCGGTGGTGGCCGGTCGGGGAAATAGTGGGGGCATGTTCGGGATCGGGGAGAAGGACCGGGAGTTGGACGCGGCCGTCGAGGAGCTTCGGCGGGCGGACACGGTCGCCTTCGGCGGGGTCGGGATCGCGGGGCAGATGCTGCCGGCGACCGAGGCGTACCGGCACGTGGAGCAGGCCCTGCGGGAGCACCCCGAGGCGGCTCGGAAGAAGGTCGACCGGCTGCTGAAGCACGGGACGCCGGCCGGGAAGGCGTACGCGGCCACGCTGCTGGACACGGTCGACCCGGCGGCCGGCCGGGCGGCCTGGGAGCGGCTGCGCGACGACGACGGAGAGTTCACCACGTTCAGCGGGTGCCTCATGGACCGCGCCACCCTGCGCGAGTACGCCGCCGAACGCCTCTCCGGCGCCTGACCGTAGCTGACCGGTCACTCAACGAACGTCACTACGACGCACGTGCGTCTGGTTGTTACCGTCTCCGCCGAAACACCTTGGGGGGAGACGGCCGTGAACGGTTCGCTGGCGTACGTGGTGACCACGTTGGGGTGCCTGGTCGGGGTGGCCGGCGTGGTGATCGCCGTGATCGCCCTGCGCAGGGCCCGGTCCGCGCCACGCCCGAAGGCCGCCCCCGGTGACCCGTTCCGGGACCGGGACGCCGACGCGCTGCGCGGCGACCCCCGCGCGCTCAAGCCCGGCGACATCGTGGAGATCCGCCAGGTCCCCTACACCGTGCGCGGCTCGGTGCACCTGGTCGAGGGCGGCTGGAGCTGGGCGGAGCACCTGCTCGACGACGCCGGCGGGGTGAAGCGCTGGCTCTCCGTCGAGTCGGAGCCGGACCTGGAGCTGGTGCTCTGGACCAGCGAGCCGTCGGCCACCGTCACCCCCGGGGCGCCGACGCTGGAGATCGCGGGCCGCCGCTACAACTGGGACGAGTCCGGCCAGGCCAAGTTCACCGCCACCGAGGGCACCGGCCTCGACCCGCGCGGCACCATGCGCTACCACGACTACCAGGCGCCCGGCGGGGCCCGGCTCTCGTTCGAGGCGTACGGGGAGGCCGGCTGGGAGGTGAACCTCGGCGAGCAACTGCACCGCGCCGAGGTGATGATCTACCCGCAGGGCGGCCCGGAGAAGGTGGACTAGAACGTGCTCGTCGCCCTGGAGGCCCCGTACGTCGACACCCGCGCCGCCGACCTGAGCCTGGCCCTCGGCGGCCCCGAACGCCCCGCCCTGCACGTGCGCGAGCTGACCCTGCCCGGCGGGCTGCGGCTGCGGCTGCGCCTGCTCGGCGCCTCACACCAGGTGGTCTGCGGCGACCTCACCGAGACGGTCGCCTGCCTGCCCGGCCGCGCGCCGCACCTGCCGGACGCCCTGCACGACGCGACCGCCGGCTACCGGTTCACCGCCACGGTGCTCCGGCCGGCGGGTGACGGCCTGCGCACCCGGGTCGCCGCGCTCCGCGCCGACCTGGCCGACGACCCGTACGCGCTGGTCGGGGTCTTCCCCGGCGACGAGGACGCGGTCACCGCGCTCGCCGTCCGCCCCGAGCCGCCGGACGGCTCGGTGGCCTGGCGCACCTGGCACGCGTATCCCCAGACCAACGAGCTGGTCCTGACCGAGACGGTGGTGAAGCTGTGACGTATCGACGGTGGTTCGTGGTGGGGGTGGCGTTCGCCGTCATCGGCGCCGTGGTCGCCGCCTTCGCGATCTTCTACGGCAACTTCTCGCCCCGCGGCTACGTGGAGGACCGCTACAGCCGGGCGACCAGCCGGGACCTCGGCTCCGACGCGATCGCGTACACGTCGAACCGGGCGCCGAGCCAGGTGTCGAAGGAGATCACCGACGCCTGGCAGCCGGCCGACCAGTACGTCGACGGCAGCGGGGTCTACCTGCGCTACGACGACGACTCGGTGGTGATCCTGCCGCTCGCCGCCGGCTCGGTGATCCTGCTGGAGCGGATGACCACCGCGTACCCCCGCTACCACTCCCGGGTGGGCACCCACTGGGGCTGGGGGCGGGGCAGCACGGTCCGCGGCGGCGGACCCGGCTCCGGCAAGTGACCTGACCCGACGAATCCTGGAGTCCCCTGTGCAGACCCTCTTCACCGATCTGCTCGTCACGCTCGCCTACGGTGTGGTCGGCGTCGCCCTGATGGCCGTCGGCTACGTGCTGGTCGACGTCGCCACCCCGGGCAAGCTGCACGAGCTGATCTGGGCGGAGCGCAACCGCAACGCCGCGCTGCTGCTCGCCTCGAACCTGGCCGGCGTCGGCATCATCGTGGTCGCCGCGATCGCCGCCAGTGCGGACGACTTCGCGCTCGGCCTGGTCGGCGCCGCCGCGTACGGCATCCTCGGGCTGGTCATCATGGCCGCGTCGTTCCTGCTGCTGGACATGGCCACCCCCGGCAAGCTCGGCGAGATCCTGGTCGACCCGGAGCCGCACCCCGCGGTGTGGGTCTCCGCCGTGGTGCACCTGGCGACCGGCGCGATCATCGCCGCCGCCATCAGCTGATGACAGCCGGCAAGCGGGCCGCGAAGAAGAAGACCGGCTGGGTCGCCTGGCTGGCCGTCGGCCTGGTCCTCGCCGGCTGCGTGGCGGTGGGGGTGCTCCACACCGACGGGGACACCACGGTGCCCGCGCCGGCCGCCGACGAGCGCGCCGACAGCGTGGCGGTCCTCCAGCGCACCAGCGCCGAGCAGGGCCTCTGCTACGGCTGGGTGCTGGAGGACTACTACGACTACGGCGCCGCCCCGCGCAACGTGGGATCGAACCTCGGCGACGGGATCGCGGTCGAGGAGAACCCGGGCTGCCCGCGCTGGGTGCAGGTGACGGCCAACATCGGCTACGTCTCGGAGAGCAGCGAGAGCAACGACTTCGCCCGGATCGAGGTGACCGGCTCCCCGGACATCGACACGCTCGACCTCGTGCGGGTCGAGAACGGGCTGGAGCGGCTCGGGCTCACCGAGGACGTCTTCGTCGACGACCCCGGTTGGGCGGTCACCCGGGCCGCAGTCATGCTGCCGCTGCTCGCCGTCGAGGCGGGGCTGGCCCAGCCCGCCGACACCCCGCTACCGGCGGTGGGCAGCCCGTCCCCGCTGCCCGACGCCGGCAGCGACTACCTGCGGGACCGGTGGGGCTGGCTGCTCGCCACCGTCGGGCTGCTCCTGCTCGCCGCGCTCTTCGTCACCGTGGGCGTGGTGCAGCGCCGCCGGGCGACCGCTCCGGGTCGCGGCGCGGCGCCGGACGCGCCGAGCCGGAGTGGTCGCAAGCGCCGGATGGCCGTGCCCGCGCAGCCTGCCGGGGCGGGCGCCGCCGGGCGTACCCGGGAGAAGGCGTGACCGCCGACGCGCCCGCGCGGCCGCGGTGGCGCCCGGCCCGCGCGGCGGTCCTGCTCGCGGTCTTCGTGTGCGCGGCCTGCGGCCTGGTGTACGAGCTGGCCCTGGTCGCGCTCGGCAGCTACCTGATCGGCGACACGGTCGGCCAGGCGTCGATCGTGCTCGGCGTGATGGTGTTCGCGATGGGCGTCGGCGCGCTGGTCGCGAAGCCGTTCCAGTCCCGGGCGGCGGCCGCGTTCGCCGCGATCGAGCTGGCCCTGGCGCTGCTCGGCGGCCTCTCCGTGCTGGGCCTCTACGCCGCGTTCGCCTGGCTCGACCTCTACGGGCCGGCGCTGGTCGGCACCGCGTTCGTGCTGGGCCTGCTGATCGGCGCGGAGATCCCGCTGCTCATGGTGCTGCTGCAGCGCATCCGCGAACAGTCCGCGGGCAGCGCCGTGGCCGACCTCTTCGCCGCCGACTACGTCGGCGCGCTGCTCGGCGGGCTGGCCTTCCCGTTCCTGCTGATGCCCGTCTTCGGCCAGCTCAAGGGCGCCCTCGTGGTGGGCGCGGTGAACGCCGTGGCCGGCCTCGCCCTGGTCTGCACGGTCTTCCGCGCCGACCTCGGCCGCCGGTCCCGGGTCGCGCTCGGCGCCGGCGCCGTCGTGGTCGCCCTCGGCCTGGGGTACGCCTGGGTCACCGCGCACGACTTCGAGGTGACCGCACGGCAGCAGCTCTACCGCGACCCGGTGGTGCACGCCGAGCGCAGCCGCTACCAGGAGATCGTGCTGACCCGGTCGGTGCGGGAGGTCGGCCACGCCGACACCGACCTGCGGCTGTTCCTCAACGGCGACCTCCAGTTCAGCTCGATCGACGAATATCGCTACCATGAGTCGCTGGTCCACCCGGCGATGCGCGGGCCGCACGGCAACGTGCTGGTGCTCGGCGCCGGGGACGGGCTGGCGTTGCGGGAGATCCTCAAGTACCCGGACGTGCGCCAGGTGACCCTCGTCGACCTCGACCCGGCCGTGGTGCGCCTGGCCCGGTCCGAGCCGCAGCTGCGGGACCTCAACCACCACTCGCTCGCCGACCCGCGGGTCCGGGTGCTCAACGTCGACGCGTTCGGCTGGCTGCGCACCGCCACGGAACGCTTCGACGTGGTCGTCGCCGACCTGCCCGACCCGGACGAGACGGCCACCGCCAAGCTCTACACCATCGAGTTCTACGCGCTGATCCGGCCGGTGCTCGCACCCGGCGGCCGGCTCGTGGTGCAGTCCGGCTCGCCGTACTTCGCGCCCCGGTCGTACTGGTCGATCGAGCGGTCGATCCGGGAGGCCGGCTTCGCCACCGTGCCCTACCACGTGGACGTGCCGAGCTTCGGCGACTGGGGCTTCGTGCTCGCCGCGCCGGGCGCCACGCCGCCCACGCTGGGGCTGCCCGACGACGCGCCGCCGCTGCGCTTCCTCACCCCGTCGGTGCTCGCCGCGGCGGCCAGCTTCCCCGCCGACCGGGCCCGGCTGGACGTGCCCGCCTCCACGTTGCTCCAGCCCAGAGTGCTGGAGTACGCCCGCGCGGAGTGGCGCGGCTACTAACGTCGGTCGCGTGGCCGCCCGTCCGTCCCGTTGGTCGAGACCGCCCCGGGCACTGGAGGCGCCGTCGTACCTTCAGGCGTTCGTGCTGTCCGGGGTGGTGACCGTGCTGGTCACCCGGGCGTACCTCAACGCGACCGGCTTCCCACAGCTCGGCGGCGGCGGGCTGCACATCGCGCACGTGCTCTGGGGTGGCCTGCTCATGACCGCGGGCCTCGCGGTGGGGCTGATCTTCCTCGGCAGCGTGGCGCGGATCGTGGGCGCCATCCTGGGCGGGATGGGCTTCGGGCTCTTCATCGACGAGGTCGGCAAGTTCGTCACCGCCGGCACCGACTACTTCTACGCACCGGCCGCCAGCATCATCTACGTCGCGTTCGCCCTGCTGGTCGTGATCACCCAGGCGTTGCGCGGCCGGACCCGGCTGTCCGGGCCGGAGCGCACGGCGAACGCGCTCTACACCGTCGTCGGCGGTCTCACGACCGGCCTCACGGCCCGGCGCCGGGCGGCCGTGCTGCGCCTGGTCCAGGGGTGCGGGCCGGAGGTCGAGGAGGCGGTCGTCCGGCTGCTCGACGTGGTGCCCCAGCGGGAGACACCCCCGTTCCGGTTCTGGCGCCGCTGGGTCCGCCTGGCCCGCCGCGGCCTGGTCTGGGTGACCACGCACCGGTGGGTCGTGTCCCTGGTCGTGCTCTACGTGATCGGCGAGCCGTTCGTCGTCGTGCTGCGGGTCCTGCTGGACGCGATCACCGGCCATCTGCCCGACCAGGACGAATGGGGTGCGCTGCTCGGGGTCTCGGTCTCCGCGCTGATCACCGCGGTGCTGAGCATCCGCGGCGCCCTGCTGCTGCCCAGCGACCAGACGCGGGCCTTCCGGCTGTTCAAGCTCGCGCTCCTCGTGGACCTGCTGTTCGGGCAGATCTTCAGCTTCACGGTCAACCAGTTCGGCGCGGTCTTCGCACTCGGCGTGGATCTCTTCCTGCTCGCGGTGGTGACCGCCGAGTACCGCCGGCTGCGCCGGGAGGCCGGGGAGGACCAGTCGAGCTGACCTTGACGCGCGGCATCGATGGGTCGGGACCGTTACTGTGTGGGCCTGATCTAGAGAAGGAGAGAGTCATGACCGATTCCTCCCCGGCGCCGGGCCGAGCGCGTCCGGGCGTGGTGGCGGCGTCCTTCTACCTGCTGCTGCTCTTCGCGCTCACCCAGTTGATCGGTCTGATCGCGACGGTCGCCGTCAGCAGCCGGCTGAAGGAGGGCTTCGAGCGGGCGTTCGAGGGCACCACGACGGGCGCCCAGGACGTCGGCACGTTCGTGGTCGGGTTCACCATCGGGACCGCCGTCCTGCTGCTCGTCCTCGCGCTGGTCCTGGTCGTCCTGGGCCTGTTCAACAACCGGGGCAGCAACGGCACCCGGATCACCACCTGGGTGCTGGGCGGCATTCTCATCTGCTGCCTCGGCGGCAGCCTGATCAGCGGCGCCACCGGAGCCGTCGGCGGCAACACCGGTGGCGAGGGGCCCTCCGCCGAGGAGCTCCGGCGCAGCCTCGACGACGCCCTGCCGTCCTGGTACACGCCGGTGAACACGCTGCTCGGCGTGCTCGGGCTGGTCTCGTTGCTGGTCGCCCTCATCCTGCTGGCGCTGCCCAAGGCCAACGAGTTCTTCCGCAAGCCGAAGCAGGGCTGGGAGCCCCCGGTCCCCGGCGCCGCCTACCCGGCGGAGCCCGGCTACCCGCAGACCCCGGGCTACCCGGCCGCGCCCGGTTACCCGGGCCAGCCCGCCCCCGGCCAGCCGGGCCAGCCGGCTCCCGGGCAGCCGGGCCAGGCCGGTCCGTCGCCGGAGCCCGGGGAGCGCCGGGACGGCGAGCCGCCATCGGCAAGTTGACGTCCGGATAAGAGCGACGCCGACGATCCCTCCGAGTAGGTTGCAACCCGACGCCTACCGGAGGGATTCGTCGTGTCGTACCCCCATGAGGCCCCGCCCCGCCGGCCGGGCGCGGTGGTCTCGGCGGCGGCGCTGCTGCTGCTGATGGCGGTGGGCGCCGTGGCGTACGCGGTCGCCAACCTGCTGGTCACGGCGGGCACGGTGGACCGCTTCCGGGAGGCGGCGCGGACGACCGACGCGGGTGGCGGCGAGATCGACGGGGTGGCGTCGCTGCTGCGCGCCTCCACGGTCCTCTCCGCCGTGCTCGGCGTGCTGGTCGCGCTCCTGCTCGTCGGGCTCGCCCTCGGCCTGCTGTCGGGCCGCGCCGGCGCCCGGGTGTCCACCTGGGTGGTCGCCGGTCTGGGGCTGTTCTGCGGCTGCTGCGGCCTGGCCGTGCTGGTCGGGCAGCGGGCCGCCCCGCTCCGGCTCGGCGCCGACGACCGGGTCACCGCCGACCTGCTGGCCCTGGTCGGCGACGCCTACCCGGGCTGGTGGATCCCGGTGAACGCGACGCTGTCGGTGGCGCAGATCCTCGGCTACCTGGTGGTGGCCGCCCTGCTAACCCTGCCGTCGGCCGGGGCCTTCTTCCACCGCCGCCCGCCGCGCCCGCCGGCCGGGCCGGTTCCGCCGGCCGGTCCGGTGCCGGCCGGGCCGGGTTACGGTCCGCCGCCGGTCCCGGCCCCGCCGGTCGGTCCGCCCGCACCGGGACACGGCGCCCCCGCCTCGGCCGCCCCGGCCCACGGGCACCCCTCGCCCTGGGGGCCGCCGCCGGCCGGGCCGGTGCCGCCCCCGCCCGGCACGCCCCCCACCCCGCCGCCGCCCCCGCCCGGCACGCCCCCCACCCCGCCGCCGGCCCCGCCCGGGCCGACCCCACCCCTCGAGGACCGCCCGTGACCGACGCACCACCTCCCGCATCCCGCCGGGCCCTCATCACCGGTGCCAGCCTGGGCATCGGCGAGGCGTTCGCCCGCCGGCTCGCCGCCGACGGCTGGGACCTCGTCCTGGTGGCCCGGGACGCGGGCCGGCTCGACGGGCTGGCGGCCGAGTTGACCGGCCGGCACGGCCACGGCGTCGAGACCATCGCCGCGGATCTGTCCACGGACGACGGATGCGCTGCGGTGGAGGGCCGGCTGACCGCCGAGCCGCCGGTGGAACTGCTGGTGAACAACGCCGGGATCAGCCTCAACACCCCGTTCGTCCGGTCGACCGTCGCGGACGAGGCCCGACTGGTCCGGCTCAACGTGCTGGCCGTGCTCCGGCTGACCCACGCGGCCCTCGGCCCGATGACCGAACGAGGCCACGGGGCAGTGATAAATGTCTCTTCGGTCGCCGGTTTCGGTGTCCCCATGCCGGGATCGACCTACTCGGCCAGCAAGGCCTGGGTGACGAATTTCAGTGAATCGATCGGCCAGTCGGTCGCCCCGCTCGGCGTACACGTGATGGCGCTCTGCCCCGGCTACACCCGCACCGGCTACCACGAGCGGGCCGGCATCGACATGTCGCGCACCCCGGCGTGGATGTGGCTGCGGACCGAGGACGTGGTCGACGAAGGGCTGCGTGACCTGCGCAAAGGCAAGCCGGTCAGCGTGCCGAGCTGGAAGTACAAGCTGGCCGTGGCCGGGCTGCGGCACGCCCCCAGGCGGCTGCTGCGCGGCGTCTCCCGGGACACCCGCGGGCGGGTCGGCCGGTCCGGCGGCTGACCAGCGGCGACCCGCCGGAGGTCCCGTGGCCGGGATGCCCGCCCGCCGACCGGGATGGACGGTCGCACAGCGTAGTCGGCCATCGCCACCCGTCGGTCGCCCGCAGGGTTGACCCGGGTGGACCCCACGCCCGCCTCCCAGACTTGCGAAGTACCCTCTATCGCCATGGGGGACCACGACGACCTGCGTAAATTCATCACTGACCTGGCTGTTGTGCACGGCCGGGTGGTGCTCTCGTCGGGTCGGGAGGCGGACTGGTACGTCGATCTGCGTCGCGTCACGCTCCATCACCGGGCGGCACCGATGATCGGCCGGGTCATGTGCGACCTCACCGCCGACTGGGCGTACGACGCGGTGGGCGGGCTGACCCTCGGAGCCGACCCGGTCGCCACCGCGATGCTGCACGCGGCGGCCGGGACCGACCGCCCGCTGGACGCCTTCGTGGTCCGCAAGGCGGGCAAGGCGCACGGCCTCCAGCGGCGGATCGAGGGGCCGGACGTGGCCGGCCGCCGCGTCCTGGCGGTCGAGGACACCTCGACGACGGGCGGCAGCGTGTTGACCGCCGTCGAGGCATTGCGTGAGGCCGGGGCCGAGGTGGTGGGTGTGGCGGTTATTGTTGATCGAGGTGCCGGCGACACGGTGCGAGCCGCCGGATTGCCTTATCGGGCGGCCTATACGTTGGCTGACCTCGGCCTTGTGGCGTAAAAGTCTGCCGATTCGGATCTGCTGATATGCAGGCGGATCGATGCTCCTGGTGGAAGGATGGAAAACGTGGGAACTGCGTTGGCTGAAATGACCATGCCTCAGATCTCGCCGCTTGCCGGCGAGCCGATCGAACGTGCCGACGCCGAGCGGCTCGCGGGGGTCCTCAAGGCCCTCGCGGACCCCGCCCGGCTGCGGCTGCTCAGCCTGATCCAGTCGGCTCCCGAGGGGGAGGCGTGCGTGTGTGACCTCACCGCGCCGCTCGGCCTCTCGCAGCCGACGGTCAGCCACCACCTGCGCATCCTCACCGAGGCCGGCTTGCTGGAGCGGGAGAAGCGCGGTGTCTGGGCGTACTACCGGCTGGTGCCGTCCGCGATCGCCACGATCGCGGATCTGCTCACCCCGCCGCGGAAGCGGGCCACCAAGAAGGCCCGCTGAATCCGGACGTGTCCGAAGGGGTGGCCGCCTCATGTGAGTGCGGCGACGGGTGGCGTGCCAGGGGTGGCGTCACCCATCGGATGGCTGTCCGGGGTCGTGGCGCGGCGTCAGACGCGCCGAGCCCGGACAGGCCACAGGTGACGGCTGTCCGTCATCCGTGCCACCCGCAGGTCGACAGGTCGTAGTCGAAGGCCGGCTCCCGAGAAGGGGGCCGGCCTTCGGTCTGTCCGGGGTCAGCGGCGGTGCTGGCCGCCGCGCCGGTGCTGGTCGTCGTCGCCGTCGACCGCGTCCCGGACCGCGTCCACGGCGCCCGCCGCGCTGGCCGCGGCGATCACCGCGACCGCCTCACCGCGCTTGCGCGCCCGCCGGTCGCGGAGGAACTCGAAGAAGATCGGCAGCACCGAGATCAGGATGATGAGCGCGACCACCGGCAGGATGTACCGGTCGATCTTGTCGCCGATCGCGTCGTAGATCTGGTGGGCCAGCAGGTAGCCGATCAGCAGGATGCCGTCCACCCAGAGGATCGCGCCGACCACGTTCCACAGGAGGAACTGCCGGGCGGGCATGCCGAGCACGCCGGCCACCGGGTTGAGGAAGGTCCGCACGATCGGGATGAACCGGGCCAGCACCACGGCCTTCGCCGGGCCGAACTTCTTGAAGTAGTACTCCGCCTTCTCCACGTACTCCCGCTTGAACAGGCGGGAGTTGGGGCGGTCGAACATCCGCTTGCCGTAGCGCGCGCCCAGCCAGTGGCCGAGCTGGGCGCCGGCGATCGCGCAGAGCGGCCCGCCGATCAGCAGGCCGGCCAGCGAGAGCCGGGTGCCGCTGCCGAAGATCGCGTCGGCCACCGGCGAGGCGGCCACCCCGGCCAGGAAGAGCAGCGAGTCGCCCGGAAAGAAGAACCCCACCAGCAGGCCGGTCTCGGCGAAGAGGATCGCCCACACGCCGACCATCCCGAAGGTGTGGATGAGGTCCTTCGGGTCGAGCGGGTTCAGGGCCACGCTCTCGGAGAGCATCCGGGTCTTCTCTGCTGTGTCCACGGCCACAAAGGGTACCCGGGTGCGTTCAGGCACCTCACCGGACCGGGCGTACTGGTCACCGGCGCGGGGCGACCCCGGTCTCGGGGCCCGGACATGCCGGTGCCCCGCCGACCAGGGGGTCGGCGGGGCACCGTGGTTCGTTGGTGCTCCGGTCAGGCGACGAAGCGGGTCCGGCGGCGGCGGGACACCACGTAGCCGGCCGCGCCGGCGGCGAGCAGGAGCGCGCCGACGCCAGCGATCAGAGCGGTGGAGGAACCGGTGATCGGCAGCGTGCCGCCGCCACCCTGGCCACCGCCACCACCCGGCGCGGCGTTCACCACGACCTTGGCGGTGTCGTTCGCCGGCTTCAGGTCGGCGTAGAAGCCACCTTCGCACTCGCACGGGACGTTGACCTTCACGGTGCCCGTGGCGTTGGCGATGACCTTGTCGATCCGGAACTTGAACTCGGCGGTCAGCGTCTCGCCGGCCGGGGCAAAGGGACCCGGGTAGCACCGGTACGCGGCGGCGCCGGGCGTGCCGGCCTCGCCCCACTCGGCGTCATCACCGGTTCGCGGCGCGCAGTCGACCGGCACCTCGACGGCGGTGGTGCCGGTCGGCACAGTCACGTCCATGAAAGTCACGTCGGACTGCGTACGGAGGTGATCCAGCGTGGCTGGGCCGTTGTTGCGGAAGCCGAGAGCGGCCGTCAGCACCGCTCCCTTCTTACCGGTGAGCGAGGCGCCGATCGCGGCCAGGTCGGCCCCGTTCTTGCCGGTGACCTTCACGGTCAAGTCACTGAAGTTGTTGTTCGGGTCGGTGTCCGTCTGCACCACGCGGGCACTGCGAGCGGCGGGCAGCGAGGTCAACGAGAGGGACTTCCCGGCACCGCTGCGAGCCACCTCGGCACCGGCATCCTCGCGAACCTGGAAGAGGTCCTCGAAGTCCGACGGAGTCATGAACCGAACAACGCTGTACTGACTGCCCGGCGCGTACGTGTCGGCGGCAAGCTCGTAGTTGAGGGTCGTGGTGCCGCCGCCGCCAACCGCGATCTTCTCGTCGAACTCGCAGGCGAACAGGAAGTCCTTGACGTAGAGGCAGTTGTCGAACCGCTCCTTGGTCCGGATGCCGTAGTCGCTGTCGAACAGCGCCACGACGCCGTCGATGTCCTTGCTGCCGACGTTGCGTACCGTCACCGGGGCCTGGAACTTGCCCCCAGGTGCGGCCTTCACCGTCGTGTCCGCTCCACCCGCCAGGTCGACGCCCTCGCCGACCCGGAGTCGGGACGTGGAGGTGGCGATCTCCCTGTCGGCGGCGCGAAGGTCGATCTTGAGCTCACCCTCGTCGCCGGTCGCTGCCTTGTCGGTCGGAGCGACGACGACCGTGCTGAGAAAGCCGCCGTACAGCTCGTCGATGGTGACTGGGAAAAGTTCGTGGCAGACCAGGACGCCGTCGCCATCGGCCGTGCAGTCGTTGCCGCTGTCGCCGGTCAGGGTGACCTTCCCGGCGAGGCTGCGATAGTCGTAGCGGACGGTCACGTCGTTGAGCACGGCGGCCTCGTTGCTGTAGAGGCCCGCTCCCCGAACCACGCCGGGCGAATCGGCGGCGACGGTGACGTCCGGGAAGAAGAGTTCGAACTCGGCCGCTGGCGCGGCGAAGGCCGGGGAGGCGGAGGCGGCGACGAACGCGCCTGCGACGCCCAACCCGGCAAGCCAGCGCCGGCTGGAGTTGGTGAGCATTGGGGGGTTCCTCCCGTGGGGGTTCTTCAGGTGGAGCCCGTGGAGCTTAATGAACCCTTAAGTCGCCGCGCTGGCCCAGGTGACGCCGCACGGCAGATATTGACCGAACGGTTGATCAGCGGTGGTGCAATGTTTCGCCGGCCCGTACCCGTCAACAGGGCGGGACACCGGGAGGTGCAGTGACGTACGAGGAGTTCGCCGACGCGCGGCTGGGCGCCCTGCTGCGGTACGCGGTCATGTTGACCGGGGATCCGCACCAGGCCCAGGACCTGGTGCAGGAGACGATGGTCCGGGTCCAGCTCAACTGGCGCCGGGTCGCCCGCAGCGACGCGCCGGAGCGGTACGTGCGCCGGATGCTCACCAACCAGTTCGTCGACTGGCGGCGCGGCTCGTGGGCTCGGCGGGTGCTGCTGCGCGGCGAACCGGACGAGGCGCTGCCGGCCCCGACCGACCACGCGCAGTCCGCGGTGGACCGCGACCAGCTCTGGTCCTGGTTGTCGCGGCTGCCCCGGCGGCAGCGGGCCACGCTGGTGCTCCGTTATTACGAGGACCTGCCCGACGCGGAGATCGCGGAGATTCTCGGCTGCGCCGTCGGGACCGTCCGCTCCTGCATTTCCCGCGCCCTGGCCACCCTCCGAGCCGAGTACGTGGAGGTCTGCTGATGATCGAGGACGACCTGCGGGCGGCCTTCGCGCGCCGCGAGGAGTTGACCCCGCCCACCGGCCCGGTCCGGGCCGCCATCGACCGGGCGGTGGTCCGTCGCCGGCGCCGCCGTCTCCGGCTTCGGCTCGCGGGGACCGCTATGGCGGTGGTCGCCGCCGCCCTGGCCGGCTTCACCGCGATCGCGCCCCGTCCGCCGGAGACCGCGAACCTGCTCGGCGTACCGGCGACGCCGACCCCCACCGAGGCCTTGAACATGCTGCTGCTCGGCGTGGACGGGTCCGGCGCCGACGCGAACCTGCGGGCCGACTCGGTCCTGCTGGTGCACGTCCCCGCGGACCGGAGCCGGCTCTACGTCGTCTCGCTCCCGCGCGACCTGCTAGTGCCGGTCCACGGCGTGGGGATGACCAAACTCAACACGTCCTTCGCCTACGGCATACCGGGACCGGGGGGCAACCTGGCCAGTGGGTACCAGGCCACCCGGGGGGTGGTCGCCCAGGTGACCGGCGTACGGATCGACGCCGGCGCCGTGCTGACCTACCGGGCCGCCGGCGAGCTCACCGACGCGGTGGGCGGCGTGTCGGTCTGCCTGCCGACGAAGGTCCGCTCGCACCACACCGCGCGCAGCTTCCCCGCCGGGTGCCAGCGGCTCGGCGGTGCCGCCGCGGTGGACCTGCTCCGCCAGCGCTACGGGCTGCCCGAGGGCGCCCTGGACCGCGACCGCAACGCCGAACGGTACGCGGCCGGACTGCTCCGCCGGATCAACGAGCAGGGTGCGCTGACCAACCCGGCGCTGCTCACTCGGCTGATCACGCAGGTCGGCTCGACCGCGATGGTCGACACCGGGGAGCTGTCCCTGCCGATGCTGGTCTCGGCGGCCGGAAAGGCGGCCACCGCCGAGCCGGTCGCGGTCGGCCTGCCGGTCCGCTACGAGGCGAAGCCGCCGTACGGGTTCCGGCTCGACCCCGCCCTGGCCCCGGGCTTCCTCGACGCGCTGCGGACCGACCGGCTCGGCGAGTGGACGGCGGCCCACCCGAAGCAGGTCACCGGCCTGCGCTGACGCGGGCGGGGCCGCCGGCCCCGCCCGCCGATCTCAGCGGTAGTCGTCCTCGTCGGCGGTGACCACCCGGGCCTGCTCCATGGCGTCCCAGTCGTCGACCTCGAGCCCGCGCTGCGGCTCGCCGTCACCCTCCTCGGGGGTGACCACCGTGGCCTGCTCGACCGCGTCGGCCGGCTCCGCCTCCAGGTCGCGCTCCTCCGGAGCGAGGTCGTCGCTCGGAGCGAAGTCCTCGTCGGGCTGACCCATCGTCCCTCCCTGGATCTCGGTGCGGACGGTCACCACCACACCGTACGGGCTGACCCGGGTCCCCGCTCGGCAGCGGGTGGAACGGTGGATCGGCAATTGTGCTGTCCGGGACGAGCACCCGGTGCCAGGATGGTGGCGTGGGCTTCCTGATCCGGCTGGCGATCACCGCGGTCGCGCTGTGGATTACCACGCTCATCGTGCCCGGGGTGGAGGTGACCGGCCACAACGGCTTCAACACCGTGTTCACCGTGGTCGTGGTGGCGCTCATCTTCGGCGCGGTCAACGCCCTGCTGAAGCCGGTCATCAAGGTGATCGGCTGCGTGTTCTACCTGCTCACGCTCGGTCTTTTCGCGCTCGTGGTCAACGCGCTGCTGTTCCTGCTCACCGACTGGATCGCCCGCGGGCTGGACCTCTCGTTCCACGTCAACGGCTTCTGGGCCGCGTTCTGGGGCGCCATCGTGGTGGCGGTGGTGAGCTGGCTGATCAGCGTCGTGGTGCCGGACAGCCTGGACGAGCGGTGAGCGGTTCCCGGGTCGGTTGTGTCCGCCGCACGCTCCTACGGGATACTTCCCGCGGTGGACAGCGCGGTCCGGCGCACCCATGGAAGACAGCGGCCTGCACGGCCGAGAGCGGTAAGTAAGGAGCGTTCGACATGCCCATCGCTTCCCCCGAGGCTTACGCGGAGATGCTGGACCGGGCCAAGGCCGGCCGGTACGCGTACCCCGCGATCAACGTGACCTCCTCGCAGACGCTGAACGCGGCGCTCAAGGGCTTCGCCGACGCGGAGAGCGACGGCATCATCCAGGTCTCCACGGGCGGCGCGGAGTACCTGTCCGGCCCGTCCGTGAAGGACATGGTGACCGGCGCGGTGGCGTTCGCGGCGTACGCGCACGAGGTGGCCAAGAAGTACCCGGTGAACATCGCGCTGCACACCGACCACTGCCCGAAGGACAAGCTGGACAAGTTCGTCCGTCCGCTCATGGGGATCTCCCAGGAGCGGGTGAAGAACGGCCAGGAGCCGCTCTTCCAGTCGCACATGTGGGACGGCTCCGCCGTGCCCGTGGCGGAGAACCTGGAGATCGCCGAGCAGCTGCTCGCCGAGGCCGCCAAGGGCAAGATCGTCCTTGAGATCGAGGTCGGCGTCGTCGGCGGCGAGGAGGACGGCGTCGAGAACGCCATCAACGAGAAGCTCTACACCACGGTCGAGGACGGCCTGGCCATGGTCGACGCGCTCGGCCTGGGCGAGAAGGGCCGCTACATGGCGGCGCTGACCTTCGGCAACGTGCACGGCGTCTACAAGCCGGGCAACGTCAAGCTCCGCCCCGCGGTGCTGCACGACATCCAGGTGGCCGTGGGCGCCAAGTACGGCAAGGACAAGCCGCTCAGCCTGGTGTTCCACGGCGGTTCCGGCTCGCTGCTGTCCGAGATCCGCGAGGCGCTGGACTACGGCGTGGTGAAGATGAACATCGACACCGACACCCAGTACACCTTCACCCGGCCGGTCGCGGACCACATGTTCCGCAACTACGACGGCGTGCTGAAGGTCGACGGCGAGGTCGGCAACAAGAAGATGTACGACCCGCGCGTCTGGGGCAAGGCCGCCGAGGCCGGCATGGCCGCCCGCGTGGTCGAGGCCTGCGAGCACCTGCGCTCCACCGGCACCACGATGAAGTGACCACCGCGTGAGCCGGAGGCCGGCACCCGATCGGGGTGCCGGCCTCCGCGCGTCTCAGCCGGCGGTGAGCACCCGGACCGCCTCACGGGCGTCGTCGGTGAGGTGGATCGTGGCCGACAGGTCACCGAACGGGGAGGCCGCGAAGAGCGGCCGCAGCAGCGACTCCACCGGCAGCTCGGTCGTCCAGTAGGTCCGGTCCAGGAACACGTACGCGCCGCTCGCCCCGTCGGTGCCGTAGTAGGTCTTCGTGGCCGCCTGGAACACCTCCTGCACCGTGCCCGCCCGGCCGGGCGCGAAGACGATCCCGCCCCGGGCCAGCCGCAGGATGGTGTCCTCCCGGATGGCGTTGGAGAAGTACTTGGCGATCCGCCCGGCGAACAGGTTCGCCGGCTCGTGCCCGTACAGCCAGGTGGGGATGGCCAGACCCCCCGAGCGGGCCCACTCGGTGCCCGGCGCCGCCGGGCGGGGCGTGGGCAGGGACGGGCCGGCCGCGAACCGGGCCCGGACCCGCAGCGCCGCGTCGGTGTAGCGGTCGTGGTCGGTGAAGTCGGGCGCCGTGGCCAGCAGGTCGATCGCGGCGGTCAGCTCCTCCGCGGGCCAGGCCGCGAGGAACGCGCCCAGGTTCGCCGCCTCCATGACGCCGGGACCGCCGCCGGTCACCACCAGCCGGTCGGCCCGCGCCAGCTCCCAACCCAGCACGGCCGCCATCCGGTACGCGGCGCTGCCGCGCGGCACCGCGTGCCCACCCATCACGCCCACCACGGACTGCGGCCCGTGCACGGCCAGCCAGGCCCGGGTGGCGTCGGCCAGGGCGTTGTCCACCCCGTGGTCGTGCAGCCGTTGGCCGAGGGCCTCCCGCACGTCGGGCAGGGCGCCGCCGTGCGCCCGGAAGTGCGCGTACACCCGGGTGTCGTACATTCCGGCGAAGCCGCCCTCGGCGAAGCCGGCGGCCAGGTCGTCAGCGGTGTAGAGGTGGGACGGCTGGGTCGGGTAGGGCAGCCCGGAGAAGGGCGGGACGACGTTCGCGCCCCGCCGGACCAGGTCCGCGCCGACCTCGCGGTCGGCGAACCGGCAGCCCACGAAGAGCGTGCCGGCGACGTCGACGCCGCGCAGGTCGGGGACCGGGTCCAGGTCGAGGCGGAGGCCCTGCACGGTCAGGCCGGCGAGGGTGCCCTCGGCCAGGCGCCGCTCGAACGCGGTCCGGGTTTCGATCTCGTCGGGGTTGGCGTGCGGCTCGATGACGTCCGCGGGTGGTGGGGTCGGCACCAGATCATCCTGCCCCCGGTCGGCAAGCCGGCAAACCCGGGCGGCACGGACAGGAGCCCGGTGGCCAGGCCGCCGGGCTCCTGCATTACCCGGTCCTGGGGAGGCTCCGGATCTGTAGTTGTAGTGGAAAAATCCTCGCCGCGGCATGGGCCGCCGGTACGTGGGCGGGCACCGCAGGCGTGACGAAACCCTCAGCCGTTCAGCCGACCGGCTCGCCGGACCCTCTCGCGTACCCCAGGGCGAAGCGGGTTGAATGGGGCGATGCAGAACCTGTTGCCTGAGCCACCGGCCACCCTGCTCCCCGTGGACGAGGAGGCCGACGCCGCGCTGGCGTCCGCCGCCGAGCAGGACACCGACGAGGCGTACGCCGAGGTCGCGGCCCGCTTCCCGACCTACAGTGCGGGCTGGGCGGCGCTGGCCACCCGGGCGCTCGACGCGGGCCAGGTCATCCCGGCGTACGCGTACGCCCGCACCGGCTACCACCGGGGCCTCGACCAGCTCCGCCGCAGCGGCTGGAAGGGCCACGGCCCGGTGCCCTGGTCGCACCGGCCCAACCGGGGCTTCCTCCGCTGCCTCTACGTGCTCTCCCGGGCGGCCGGCGAGATCGGCGAGGCGGACGAGGCGGCGCGCTGCGCCCAGTTCCTCCGCGACTGCGACCCGGCCGCCGGGGACGCCCTGGCCAGCCACTGACGCACGCGACGGCCGGTTCCCCGCTCGGGAGCCGGCCGTCGCGTCGCGCTACAGCCCCTCCGCCACCGACGCGGCGATCTTCAACCAGGCGTCCCGGGTGGCCGAGGAGAGCTGCCCGTAACGGATCGGCTCCCCGGTGTCGATGAGCCGCTCGTACGGCGCCAGCAGCACCGCGCGGGTCCGGGCGGCGAAGTGCTCCTGGATGGCCGGCAGGTCGATCTCCTTGCGGGACGGCGGCATCGACACCACCGTCACGGCCTGCCGGACCAGCCGCTGCCGGCCGCTCTGCTCCAGGTGGTCGAGCATCCGCGCGGCGGTCTCGGCCGAGTCATTGCGCGCCGACATGGTCACCACCAGCTGGTCGGTGGCGTCCATGGCGGCCTGCCAGTTCTGCGCCCGGACGTTGTTTCCGGTGTCCACGAAGATCAGCTTGTAGAAGCGGCTCAC
Organism: Micromonospora sp. NPDC005707; assembly: GCF_040631005.1. Lineage (NCBI taxonomy): Bacteria > Bacillati > Actinomycetota > Actinomycetes > Micromonosporales > Micromonosporaceae > Micromonospora > Micromonospora sp. NPDC005707. The sequence continues at coordinate 79,179 of NZ_JBEXYR010000008.1, read as the reverse complement.
CACCTCGCGGATCTCGGCGAACGCGGCGGCGGTCAGCATCTCGCCGCCGGTCGCCGACTCGTCCGAGGCGAGCACGTCGAACATCCCCTCACCCTGCGAGCGGACGTACTGCGACAGGTCGCCGACCCGGCCGTGCGGCCCCTGGAACTGGCCCAGGTCGCGCAGCATGTCCCGCACCGTGCGCGAGTGGAAGTCCTGCTGGGCGCGCATCCCCAGGGTGCCCTGGGTCTCGTTGTTGTCCCAGGCCAGTACGTACCCGCCGCGCTTCTGACCGAAGGTCATGGCGAGCAGCAGGATGGCGACCGTCTTGCCAGCGCCGCCCTTCGGGTTGACCACGGTCACCTGGCGCAGCCCGCCGAAGTTGCGGCGCACCATCTCGATGTCGCGCCGCATCTCCTGCTCCTGCCGCCCCGGCGCGAGCCGGACCAGCCCGATCTTGTTGACCACCGCCCGGACGCCCATGGTGGCGACCGGGTCGACCGGCCGCGCCTGCCGCCGCCGGGCGAAGTCCTCCGCCGTCGGCGGGGCACCGCTCGCCGGGGTCCAGACCTGCTCCGGGTACGCGGCCGGCTGCTGTGGCCCGGCCTGCTGCGGCCCGTGCTGTGGCGGCGCGGGCTGGCGGGGACCGGGCTGTGGCGGTGCGGACGGCTGCTGGGGTGCGCCCGGCTGCGGGGGCGGGCCGGCCTGCTGGGGCCAGGCCGGCGGGTACCAGCCCGGTGCGCCGGCCTGGGGTGGCTGTTGCCCGTAGCCGACCGGGCCCGGCGGGTACGCCGTCCCGTCGCCGTAGGGCTGCTGGAGGGGCACGCCCGGCGAGGGCGGGAACGGGCCGAGCCGCGGCGGCGAGCCCTCGGCCGGGTTGTCGGGAACGCCCTGCGTGGTTCCGGCCGCGGGCGCCACCGGGCCGGCGGCCGGCTGTGCCGGGCCGGCGCTGCCGGGCGGGGTTGCCGGGTCGGTGCGGTGCGGCTCGTGGGAGTGCGCCGGGGCGGTGGGGTGCGGGTCCCCAGGGTGGGGCGGGGCGGTGGGGTGCGGTTCCCCTTCGTGGGCGGGGCCGGGGGCGTTCGGCTCCACGGAGTGGGCCGGGGCGGTGGCGTCCGGCTCGGCCGGGTGGCCCGGGGTCGCCGGCGCGGCATGGGTCGGCGGCGGGACCGGCCCGGGATGCGCCGGCGGTGTGGGCGCGTCGGCGGTCGGGCGCTGCGGGGGCTGGGCCCAGGGTGACTCCGGTCGGCCGTTCGGCGGCGCGCCGGCCCGGCGCTCGCCAGAGGGCAGCGCCGCATCACCGGGCGTCCCGTCGGCGCCGCCCGGGGCGTCCGCCGCGGTCGCGCCCGTCGTCTGCGGGGTGGCCGCCGCCGGGGTGCCGGGCGGGCTGGCCGAACCGCCCGGGCCGGCGGCGCTCATCGGGTCGACTTCCCCGGTCCCGCCCGCCGCCGTGACCGGCTCGACCGCGCCTGCGGCGCCGAGCGGGCCGTCCGTGCCGGTGGTGCGGAGCGGGCTGACGCCGCTGTCCGGGCCCGCGGTGCTGTCCCGGCCGACCGCGCTGTCCGTGCCGGTGATCGCGCCGATCGTGCCGTCCGTGGCTGCGGTGCCGTCCAGGTTGACCGCTCCCTGCGGGCTGGCGGTGGTCGCCGATCGGGGAGCGGGAACCTCGGGCCCGGCCGGGGCAGGTTGGTCGAGGGTGAACGGAAGGTCCAGGTCGACCGGGGCCTGGGCCGCGCGGGCCGCGGGCACCGGGTCGCCCGCCGGTGCCTCGTCCTCCGACCCGTCGCCCGCCGAGGGCGCCGGCTCGCTCGGGGCCGGTGCCGGCCAGGCGGGTGGGACGGGCCAGGCCGCCACGTTGGGCTGGGCCGGGGCCGCCCACGGCGGGGCGGTGACGACCGCGTCGGTCTGCTCGGGCGGCCACAGCGGCTCGATGTCCCGCTCCGGCACCTGCGGTTGACCTGGCACGTGGGCCCGGTCGGCGTTCTCGTGCACCACGGTTCCTCCCCATTCCTCCCGCCGAGGATAGGCCGTCCGGCCAGCCGGGTGGCCCGAGCGGGGGGATCGACGGAGGTCAGGCCGTCCAGACCGCCCAGGCGCCCGGCTCGGTCCACCAGGACCGCTTCCGGCTCAGCTCGCCCTCGACGCCGTCGTCGAGGAAGGGCACCTTCTCGTCGCGAGGCACGACCGCCGCCGCCCGGCCACGGGCCCGGCGCACCTCCAGCCGTACCCTCTTCCGGCCCAGCGCGGACCGGGTGACCACGGGCACGGCGACCGCCACCTGGACCCGGCCGTCGGAGGGGTCCGGGTCGGCCAGCAGCACCACGTCGTCCAGGCGCGCGTACCCGCCGGCGTTGCCGATCGCGCAGGCCATGATCGGCTCCTCGCCGGTGCTCAGCAGCGTGCCGTCGACCTCGATCCGGGCTCGCCAGTGCAGCGGCCGGCCCGCGTCGTCGGCCGCGCCGAGCAGCGCGCCGTCGAGGGTCACCGACCCGCCGTCGTTGCGCAGCAGGTCGAGCCGCCGGGCGGTGCCGTCCAGCACCGCGGCGGCCACCGCCGCCGGGTCGCGGGGCAGGCCGAGCTGCGCGGCCAGGTCGCCCGCCGTCCCGGACCGGGCCGGGTCGAGCGGGAGTACGCCGACCGGCGGCAGGTCCGGCACCGTCCGGTTGCCGGGCAGGTCGGCGGGGCGGCGGCTGGGCGGCGGAGCGTACCGCCGGACCAGCCGGCGTAGCACGGCGCGCAACTGTCCGTCACTCGCCGTGGCGACGACCAGCCGGGTCTTGGAGTCGGGGTCCGGCCAGGTGAGGCCGTCGGCGCGGGGCGGGCCGTCGAGGCGGGCCAGCACCTCGTCGATCTCGGCGTCCGAGCGGGCGGTCACCGTCTCCACCCGGGCACCCCGGGCGGTCAGCGCGTCCGCGCAGGCCAGCACCGGTACGCGCGGCGTCTCGCAGCGTTCCTCGGGGCGCTCGCCCGCCGCTTCCGAGGCGCCACCGCAGCAGGCTCCACCGCTGCCGCAGCCCCCACCGGGAGCGTCCCGCTCCGAGCCGAGGGTGAGCAGCACCACGTCGTACACGAAGGAGCCTCCTGCTTCTCGACGAACCCCTGCCGGTCCCGCCGTCACTACTTGTTAGCCTGACACCCCGGGCTCGCCGACCGGTCGCCACCTGGCACCCGAGCCTTCTGGAGGCGGAGAAGATGCCAGCGATCGTGCTCATCGGCGCTCAGTGGGGCGACGAGGGCAAGGGCAAGGTTACCGACCTGCTGGGTGAGCGGGTCGACTACGTCGTGCGTTACTCCGGCGGCAACAACGCCGGCCACACGGTGATCACCCCGGACGGCCAGAAGTACGCGCTGCACCTTATGCCGTCGGGCGCGCTGTCGCCCAACGCGATGATCGTCATCGGCAACGGTGTGGTGGTCGACCCGAAGGTGCTGCTGGAGGAGATCGACGGCCTCGCCGAGCGGGGCGTGGACGTCTCCCGGCTGCGGATCTCGGGTGACGCGCACCTCATCATGCCGCACCACCGGGCGCTGGACCGGGTGGTCGAGCGCTACCTGGGCAGCTCCCGGATCGGCACCACCGGCCGGGGCATCGGCCCCGCGTACGGCGACAAGGTCGCCCGGATGGGCATCCGGCTCCAGGACCTGCTGGACCCCGGCATCCTGCGCAAGAAGCTGGAGCTGGCGCTCCGCGAGAAGAACCAGCTGCTGTTCAAGGTCTACAACCGCAAGGCGATCGACCTCGAAGAGACCGTCGAGGAATACCTGCGGTACGCGGAGCGGCTGCGGCCGTACATCGCGGAGACCCGGGTCATGCTCTGGGACGCGCTGGACCGCGGCGACACGGTCCTGCTGGAGGGCGCCCAGGCCACCATGCTCGACATGGACCACGGCACCTACCCGTTCGTCACCTCGTCGAACCCGACGGCGGGCGGGGCGTGCGTGGGCGCCGGCATCCCGCCGACCGCGATCACCAAGGTCATCGCGGTGAGCAAGGCGTACACCACGCGGGTGGGTTCCGGGCCGTTCCCGACCGAGCTGTTCGACGACAACGGCCAGCACCTGCGCAAGGTCGGCCACGAGTACGGCACCACCACCGGCCGCGAGCGGCGTACCGGCTGGTTCGACGCCGTCGTGGCCCGGTACGCCTGCCGCCTCAACGGCGTCACCGACCTGGTCATCACCAAGCTGGACGTGCTGACCGGCATGCCCAAGGTGCCGATCTGCGTCGGCTACGAGATCAACGGCAAGCGCTTCGACGACATGCCGATGACGCAGACCGACTTCCACCACGCCACCCCGATCTACGAAGAGCTCGACGGCTGGTGGGAGGACATCACCAAGGCCCGCACCGAGGACGAGCTCCCGGAGAACGCGAGACGCTACATCGCCCGCATCGAAGAACTCTGCGGCACCAAGGTGAGCATCGTAGGCGTAGGCCCAGGCCGAGAAGAAAACGTAATCCGCCACCCCCTCCTCCCGTAACCAGGTCGCCCCCTCCCCACCCCCTCTCTAGGCGAGTTGATCAAGAAGTTTGCGTCAGAATCCGCGCCGATTCGGACGTAAACTTCTTGATCAACAACGGGGGTGGGTGGGTTTTCCACAGGGTTGTCCACAGGGCGTGCTTCGGGGTGGCGCGGTGGGCAGCCTGGGCGGGTGGCTGATCGCGTTTTGTTGAGTCGGGTTGCTGCCCAGCAAGGTGGGATCGTGACTGCGGCGCAGGCGGTTTCACTGGGATTCAGTCGGGACCAGGTCCGTCATCTCGCTCGGTCGGGCCGGTGGATCAGGGTGGCGCGGGGCTGTTTCGTACCGGCGCCGCAGCTGGAAGTGGCGGCGCTCCGGCAGGCCCGCATCCGGGCGGCAGTCGAGAGTCTCGGTGCCGGGGCCGTCGCCGTGCTGAACACCGCCGTCGAGCTACACCGCATCGGTGGCCTGCGCGCCACCTCGGCGGTCCACGTCTCGGTGCCTCCGGATAGTCCCCGTCCGCAGCGTCCGGCCGACCCCGATTTGGTCGTGCACCAGCTCACCCTCGCTCCCGGCGATGTCGGCAGTTGCGCCGGCATCCCCGTCACTACCCCGGTTCGTAAGGTGGCCGACGTCATTCTCCGGGCCGATCGCTATCCCGCGGTGTGCGTCGTCGATTCGGCGCTCAACAGACAGCTGATCGACGAGTCGCACCTGTCCCTGGTGGCGGCGCTCATCGCCCGGCGGCGGGGTGCCGTCGCAGCCCGGCGCTGCTTGGTCGAGGCGGACGGCCGGGCCCAGTCTCCGTTGGAGACCCGGGTTCGCCTGCGGTGCGTGGACGGTGGCGTGCCGCCCGACACGCTGCAACTGGAGGTGCGCGACGAAGACGGCTATCTGCTCGGCATCGGCGACCTCGCCTGGCGCGGGGCTCGGATCATCGCCGAGGCCGACGGACAGGCCCCACACCAGACGCCCCAGGCCGTCTACGAGGATCGCACCCGCCAGAACCGCCTGACGAACGCCGGCTGGACCGTCCTTCGCTTCACCTGGCCCGACACCCTGCGCCCCGATTACATCCCCCACACCATCGCTCGCGCCCTCCGACGACCCCGTTGATCAAGAGGTTTGCGTCACGGAGGACCGGATCTGAGACGCAAACCTCTTGATCAACAACGGCGGGTGGGGGGTCAGTAGGATGCGGGGTCGTGCGGGTTCTTCTTGTGGGTGGTGGAGGGCGGGAGCATGCGCTCGCGCTCGGGCTGGCCGGTGATCCCTCCGTCTCGGCGCTGGTCGCGGCTCCGGGAAATCCGGGGATCGCGACCGTGGCGGAGCTGCGGGACGTGAACGGCGCCGATCCGGCGGCCGTGGCGGCGCTCGCCGTCGAGGTGGCGGCGGATCTGGTGGTGATCGGCCCGGAGGCGCCGCTGGTGGCCGGGGTTGCCGACGCGGTGCGGGCCAAGGGCATCGCGGCGTTCGGCCCGTCGGCCGAGGCGGCCCGGCTGGAGGGCTCGAAGACCTTCGCCAAGGACGTGATGACCGCGGCGGGCGTGCCGACCGCCCGGGCGTACACCTGTGCCGACCCGGCGAGCGTCGGGAAGGCGCTGGACGAGTTCGGCGCCCCGTACGTGGTGAAGAACGACGGGCTGGCCGCCGGCAAGGGCGTCGTGGTGACCGATGACCGCGCCGTTGCCGAGCGGCACGCCGAGGAGTGCGGCCGGGTGGTGATCGAGGAGTACCTGGCCGGTCCCGAGGTCTCCCTCTTCGTGGTCACCGACGGCGAGGCGGCCGTGCCGCTGCTGCCCGCCCAGGACTTCAAGCGCGTCGGCGACGGCGACAGCGGGCCGAACACGGGCGGCATGGGCGCGTACGCGCCGCTGCCCTGGGCTCCGCCCGGCCTGGTCGACGAGGTGATGCGCGACGTCGTGCACCCGACGCTGGCCGAGCTGCGCCGCCGGGGCACCCCGTTCGCCGGCCTGCTCTACGTGGGCCTGGCGATCACCGCCGCCGGCCCGCGCGTGATCGAGTTCAACGCCCGCTTCGGCGACCCGGAGACCCAGGTGGTGCTCGCGCTGCTGGAGACTCCCCTGGCCGGGCTGCTGCACGCCGCCGCCACCGGCACGCTGGCCGCGCACCCGCCCCTGCGCTGGCGCGACGGCGCGGCGGTCACCGTCGTGGTGGCGGCCGAGGGTTACCCGGCGGCGCCGCGTACCGGTGACGTGATCACCGGCGCGGACCGCGTCGGGGCCATCCACGCCGGCACCCGCCGGGACGCCGACGGCAGCCTGCGCTCCGCCGGGGGCCGGGTCCTCTGCGGTACGGCCACCGGCCCGACCCTGGCCGCCGCGCGGGACGCCGCCTACGAGGTGGTACGCGGCATCGAGCTGGCCGGTTCGCACCACCGCTCGGACATCGCCGCTGCCGCGGTGGACGGCCGGATCGACCTTCCCGCCTGACCAGCAGGCCGACGCCGGCGCGGTGGTCAGCGGTTCGTCGCGCCGGGTGAGACCTCGGGCTGACCCGCCGTTTCCGGGGCGGTGCGGTCCGATGGCCCCGAGCCGCGAACGCGGTTGACCATCCGGTCGAGCACGTTGGCGGTGGCCCGCTCGATCCGCTCGTCGCGGTGCGTGCGCCGGTTCAGCGCCATCGTCCAGCCGAGGGTGCCGGTGGCGAACACGACGGCTCCCCGGGGCGTCTCGTAGACGTGGGTGCTCTGCACCCGCTTCGCGCCCTCACGGTTGACGTACGGCGACCTGCTCAGCAGGGTGTCGCCGAGCCCTCCGGGCCGGGCGGCGCCGTTGTTGACGCCGTCCGCCTCGCCCAGGACGAGCCCGGGGATCCGATCGCCGTCGGCCACCCCGGTGCCGGCCCACACCCAGTGGTCGGCGGCCCGGACCACCAGCGGCTGCGGGGTGGCCACGATGCCGTTGTACTGGATGCCGATCAGCGCCTGCTCGGGCTTGTCGAGGTAGCGCCAGGTCACCGTCGGCCCGGCGGCGTCCTCGTCCGGGTCGGGGTCGGTCTTGGCGCAGGCGACGACCCGCTCGGGGCGGCCGTCGGCGGAGGGGCGCACCCGGATGTGCCAGTAGACGCTGTTCGCGCCGAAGAAGGCGAGGCTGGTGCCGCCGGCCAGCCCGGCCTCGGCGGCCCGGCGCATCTCCACCGACCAGTACTCGTCGTGCCCGCAGAAGATCAGCCCGCGGTGCCGGGCCGGGTCGAGCCGCCCGGAGTGCAGGTCGAAGCTGGTCGCGTAGGAGATGTCGTAGCCGTTGCGCTCCAGCCACTGGACGGCGTCCTGGTCCCGGGTGAAGTGTGCCGGCTGGCCGGCGTCGGCGTACGGGCGGTCGAAGGAGACCTCGCGCGCTCGCAGGGCCGGATCGCGCTTTCCGCTGGCTGTGTAGCCGTTGTAGAGGCTCTTGCCGGCCTGCCCGTCCTGCGGCCACTGGTTGTAGGCCTGCCAGGTGGTCACCGGCAGCACCACGCAGAGCGCGGCGGCCCGCGTGTCGTCCCGCACCACGAACGGGGTGGAGGCGTACCAGCCGTCGGCGGAGGTGAAGACCGCCTGGTAGAGGCCGGAGGTCCAGTCCTCGGGGATGCGGAGGGTCCAGGACACCGGCCAGCGGCAGGCGATCGCTCCGGTGTCGGGGTCGGCGGGCGGCACGGGCTGCGGGGTGCCGTCCAGTGCCGGGCTGGTCAGCATGGTCCGGGGGGTGCCGGCGCCGTCGTGCCAACCGAGCCGCTTCACGCTGATCTGGAACGGGCCGGCCGGGTTGACCGCGACGTGGAAGTCGACGGACTCGCCGGGCGTCAGGCTGGTCGTCGAGGCGTACCCCTGGATCTGCCGCCGCCGGTCGTCGGCGGGCCGGACGTCGTCCGGCATCCTCCAGGACCCGCCGGCAGCACGGTTGTCCACCCCGACCGGTGCGGTCTGGCGGCGGGTCGGCGGGCCGCTGCGGCGGTGACTCAGCACGGGCTCGCTGGAGCCGCCGAGCGCGGTGGCGGAGACGCCGCCGAGGAGGAGGCCCAGGGCCCAGCGCCGACGGAGTCGAACCATGCGAGCAGCTCCGGGTCAGATGAGAGTCACTGCCGGGACAGCCGGCACACGGAAAATACCACCGGCCCGGCGGCTCCGTCTGTCCCCTGTGGGACCCCCCTCAGCCGTAGTAGCGGCGGAGTTCGCGGCTGAGGACCTTGCCGGTGGCGTTGCGCGGCAGGTACTTCACGAACACCACGTCGCGGGGGACGGAGAAGCGGGCCAGGTAGTGCCTCACGTACTCGCGGACCGCCTCCGGGTCCAGCGTCTCACCGGGGTGCAGGGCAAGGAACGCGGCGAGCCGCTGGCCGTACTCCGGGTCCGGCACGCCGATCACGGCGACCTCGCGGACCTGCGGCAGCCGGGCGATCAGATCCTCCACCTCGGACGGGAAGACGTTCTCCCCACCGGAGACGATCATGTCGTCGGCCCGCCCGTCGACGAAGAGCAGCCCGTCGGGGTTCAACCGGCCCAGGTCGCCGGTGTCGAGCAGGCCGTCGCGCCGCTCCCGGCCGGCCCCCGAGGTGTAGCCCTCGAAGAGCATCTCGTTGCCCACGAAGATCCGGCCGACCTGGCCGTCGCGGACCGGTTCGCCGGTGTCGTCCACGATCTCCACCCGGGTGCCGTGCGGCGGGCGGCCCGCCGTGGTGGGGGCCGCGCGCAGTTCCGCCGGGCCGGCGATGGAGGCCCAGGAGACCTCGGTCGAGCCGTAGAGGTTGTGGAGGACGTCGCCGAAGCGGTCCATGAAGGCGGTGGCCAGGCCACCGGGAAGGGCGGAGCCGCTGACCGCCACCACCTTGAGCGGCGGCCGGGGCTCGGGCGGCGGCGCCTCCATGAGCCGTTGCAGCATCACCGGCACGGCGAAGAGCGCGTCGCAGGGCTGCCCGGCCAGGGCGGCCAGCGTGGCGGCCGGGTCGAACCGGCGGTGCAGCACGATCGTGGCGCGCAGCGCGAACGACACCTGGAGTGCGGCGTACCCCCAGGTGTGGAAGATCGGCGCGGCGATCAGCACGGTGTCGTGAACGTGCAGCGGGATCCGGTCGATGATGGACACCAGCGGACCGAAGCCGTGCGGCGTGGGCCGGCGGGCGCCCTTGGGCGCGCCGGTGGTGCCGGAGGTGAGCACGATGGTCCGGCCGTCCCGCTCCGGCGGCTGGAGCTGGTCTCCGGGCAGTGCGCCGGCGATCAGCTCCTCCTGGCCGCGCTCGTCGACCCGGTGCAGCTCGGGGGGAAGGCCGAGGACCCGCTCGGCGAACTCGGCGTCGTGCACCAGCACGCGCAGGCCCTGCTCCTCGGCCACGGTGGCCAGCTGTGCCGCGGAGAGACCGGTGTTGACCAGTACGGCGTCGGCGCCGAGCAGCATCGCGGCGACGATCACCTCGATCAGCCCGTGGTGGTTGCGGCAGAGCACGCCCACCCGGTCGCCGCTCTGCACGCCGAGCCCGGCCCGCAGCGACCGGGCCAGCCGCTCCGACCGGTCCAGCAGCTCCTGGTACGTCAGCGAGGCGCCGTGCTCGTCGATGACGGCGATCCGCCCCGGGTCGCGGGCGGCGGCCTGGCGCAGCTCGCCGGCGAGGCTCCAGCCCCAGCGGCGCAGGGCGTTGAGTTGGGAGGCCACCCGGATCGGGCGGCCCGGGTTGAGCAGTCCGCGTCGGGTCAGCGTGGCGACGATGAACGGCAGGTCCAAGTCGCAACCCTCCTTCGCGTTCGTGTTCTCCCGATCATGCACCGGCGGCGGCGACGGCGCCCAGCCGAGGTGATCAGTTGCCCAGCCTGCGGAATGCGGAGCGCGGACCGGCGGCCCGACCCGCGACGGGGGTACGCCCGGCGGGCGGTGCCGTCGCGGGTCGGGTCGGGGTCCGCCGGCGATCAGCGGATCTGCATGCCGGAGATGGCCCGGGAGATGACCAGCCGCTGGATCTCGGAAGTGCCCTCGAAGATGGTGTAGATCTTGGCGTCCCGGTACCAGCGCTCGACCGGGTGGTCGCGCAGGAAGCCGGCGCCGCCGAGGAGCTGGACCGCCCGGTCGGTGACGGAGACGGCCACCTCGCCGGCCTTGAGCTTGGACATCGAGCCCTCGCCCGCGGTGAACGGCCGGTTGTTGCGACCCATCCACGAGGCCCGCCAGACCAGCAGTCGGGCCGCGTCGATCTCCATCTTCATGTCGGCGAGCGCGAACGCGACCGCCTGGTTCTCGATGATCGGGCGTCCGAACTGGACCCGTTCCTTGGCGTAGTCGAGGGCGTACTCGTACGCGGCGCGGGCCACGCCGAGCGCCTGCGCGCCGACGGTCGGGCGGGACAGTTCGAACGTGCGCATGGCCGCCTGGCCGGAGGCCCGCTGGCCGGTGCGGGCCCGGGCCAGCCGCTCGTCCAGCGCGTCCTTGCCGCCGAGCAGGCAGCGCCCCGGAACCCGTACGTCGTCGAGGAAGACGTCGGCGGTGTGCGAGGCGCGCAGCCCGAGCTTGCGCAGCTTGCGGGTGGCGGTGAGCCCCGGCGTGCCGGGCGGCACGACGAACGCGGCCTGCCCCCGCGAGCCCAGGTCGGGCTCGACCGAGGCGGTGACCACGTGCACCCCGGCGATGCCGCCGTTGGTGGCGTACGCCTTCTGCCCGTTCAACACCCACTCGTCGGCGGCCGCGTCGTAGACCGCGCGGGTCCGCATCGACCCGACGTCGGAGCCGGCCTCCGGCTCGGTGGTGCAGAACGCGGCGACCGCCGGCTGGTCGACGTCGCCGAAGCACTGCGGCACCCACTCGACGAGCTGGTCGGGGGTGCCGGCGCCGTAGATGGCGGCGACGGCCAGCGAGGTGCCGAAGATGCTCAGGCCGATGCCGGCGTCACCCCAGAACAGCTCTTCGCTGGCGATCGGGAGGGAGAGCCCGGTGGGGTCGGCCCAGCAGGTGGCGAGGAACTCGAAGCCGTACAGGCCGACCTTCGCGGCCTCCTGGATGATCGGCCAGGGAGTCTCCTCCCGGGCGTCCCACTCGGCCGCGGCCGGGCGCACGACCTCGGCGGCGAAGCCGTGCACCCAGTCGCGAAGGTCCCGCTGTTCCTCGTTCAGGTCGAGCGAGAACTCGGCCATCTCAGGCCTTGGGGATGTCGAACAGGTTGGCGATGTTGGCGGCGAGGCCCAGGTCGCCCTTGGCCTTCAGCTTGCCGGTCATGAACATCATGACCGGGTTGCCGCCACCGGACACGATCTTCAGGAACTCGACCGGGCCCATGGTGAGGCTGAGCTTCGGGTCCCGGGTGGGCGTCTCCGAGACGGCGCAGGTGCCGTTCTCGATGACGATCTCGTAGGTGTCGGTGCCACCGTCGGGGCGACCGGTGATGTTCCAGTGGATGACCGCGTTGGTGGAGCCGGCCCGGTCGGCCCGGAACAGCGACGGCATCCGGTTGAAGACCTCGCTCAGGATCTTGCCGCGCAGGTCGCCGGACATGATCTCGGCGATCTTGTCGTCGGGGGTGGACTTGACCAGCTGCGCGAACTCCTTCGGGCCGACGTTCGCGAAGTTGGCCGGGTCGAAGTCACTCATGGGGGATGCACCTCTCGGGCGAGCCGACTTTGGTTACTCAGGCGTAACCCTACGCACGAGTAGGTATGCTCGCAAGGGTGTCCAGCACACCGACCTTCAAGCGCCTCCCCCGCGCCGTGCGCGAGCAGCAGATGCTCGACGCGGCGGTCAAGGTCTTCTCCCGCCGGGGCTTCCACGCGGCCAGCATGGACGAGATCGCCGACGACGCCGGCATCTCCAAGCCGATGGTCTACGCGTACCTCGGCACGAAGGAGGAGCTCTTCGTCGCGTGCCTGCACCGCGAGGGCACCCGGATGATGGAGGCCATCGCCGGGGCGGCCGCTCCCGACCTGCCCGCCGACGAGCGGCTCTGGCGCGGGCTGCGCGCCTTCTTCGGCTTCGTCGGCGCGCACCGGGACGGCTGGGCGGTGCTCTACCGGCAGGCCCGCGGCGAGCAGCCGTTCGCCGCCGAGCTGGCCACCATGCGCGGCCGGCTCGTCGAGGTGGTCGCCGGGATGCTCGACCACGCGCTGCGCGCCAAGGGGCGCGAGGTCGGCGCCACCGACCTGGAGGTCGTCGCGTACGCCCTGGTCGGCGCGACCGAATCGCTGGCCGACTGGCTGGCCGACCACCCGGAGGCGGACCCGGAGAAGACCGCCACCCGGATGATGAACGTGGCCTGGCTCGGCGCCGACCAGCTGCTGCGCGGCATCACCTGGCACCCCCGCACCCCCTGACGCCGTTCAGCGGCCGGCGGTGGCGCGGGCGCGGGCGCGCCGGCGGGCCCAGCGGACGACCTCGAACAGGCCGGTGACCGCCACCGAGATGCCGACCCCGGCGAGGAGACCCTGGACCGGGTTGTGCTCGAAGGCCAGCCCGCCGAAGTAGCCGAGCAGGCCGCAGTAGATGCCCCAGGTGCCGCAGGCCAGCGCGTCGTACATGAGGAAGGAGCGGTACGGGTAGCGGACCGCGCCCATGGTCAGGGTGACCGCGGTCCGGCCGCCCGGGACGTACCGGGAGGTGGTCAGGATGATCCCGCCGCGCCGGTCGACGGCCCGGCGGGCCCACTCGGAGCCCGTCCGGCGCCGGCTGTCGACGGGCAGCCGGGCCAGCCGGTGCGCGCCGCCACCGCGCCCGATGGCGTAGGAGATGTGGTCGCCGGCGAACGCGCCGACCGCGGCGGCCACGATCACGCCGACCACGTTCGGCTCCCCGCCGGCCGCGAAGACGCCCGCGGTGATCGCCACGGTCTCGCCGGGCACCGCCGGGAAGAACGCGTCGACCGCGGTGACCACGATGATCACCAGGTACACCCACGGCGAGGTCACCGTCTGGTGCAGCAGGTCGAGCACGTCCCCCATGCCCCCATGCTCGGTGGTGCGGTGTCAGCGGGGAGCGGAAACGGCTCCGGCGAGGGCGGCGACCTTGTCCTCGGCGGTCGGCCCGTGCGAGGTGAGCAGCACCGGCGCGCCCAGCTCGGCCGCCACCGCGGCCGGCCAGTCGGTGGGCGCCTCGTCGAGGAGCGGGCGGGCCCGGAGCAGCCGTTCGGTGAGCGCGGCCTGGCGGTCCAGGTCGCCGGCCGGGCCGGGGACGAGCCGGTCGGCCGTGTCGTAGCGGCGGCAGATCCGCAGGCCCGGGCCGGCCAGGTCGAGGTGGGTGAGGGCGAGCGCGTCCACGCCGCCGGCCACCTCGAGCGCGTAGCGGTGGGCCACGGCGTCGAAGTGGCCGAACCGGAACCGGCCCTGCCAGGGGTTGGTCGGGTTGCGCGGGTCGGCGAACGGCAGCGCCGGGTCCTCGGTGACCAGCGGCCCGGGGCCGTGCCGGGTGGTGGTCACCCGCAGCACGCCGAGCCGCTGCGCGGTGCCGGCGAGCCCGGCCTCGGCGAGCAGCGACTCGGCGTTGGCGAAGGTGGTGGTGCTCCACGTGGTGTACGGGTGGAAGCCGTGCCACTCGTCCAGCAGCACCCCCTGTGCCCCCTCGAACACGCAGGTCCCGGCCCGCAGCGCCCCGGACAGCCAGGTCCGGTCGACGATCGCCACCCGGCGGGCGAACCCGGCGTACGCGGGCAGGCAGTCCTCGACCGGCGGGGCGTCCAGCGGGCCGAGCTCGGCGGTGAGCCGGTCCCGCAGCGCGGTGAGCCGGCGGCGCAACACCGCAGGGCGGCCGCAGTCCGCCACCCGGGGCGCCTCGTCGGGGTGGGCGAGGCCGTACGCGACCGCCTCGCCCACCCCCAGCCCGCAGGAGCCGTGCCGGTCGGCTCCCCGGGCGATCTCCCGCGCCCGGTTGGCGGCCCGGTGGTACGGGGTGGCGAGCAGCGCCTCCCCGTCCACGGTCAGCCGGTCCAGCGCGTCGGGCACCCCGACCGCCGTGAGGTGGTCGGCCTCGGCGGCCAGCGCCAGCGGGTCCACCACCACGTGCCGCGACAGGTGCGTACGGACCCCGGGGCGGAACGTCCCGGCGCCGAACTGAGCGAACGTGTGGTGCCGCCCGTCGCGCAGCACGACGTTGTGCGCCGCCTGCGCGCCCCCGTTGAACCGGACCACCGTGTGCACCGGCCGGCTCGCGCAGAGCCAGTCGACGACGGTGCCCTTGCCGGCGTCGCCGTAGCCGAGGTCGACCACCATCACGTGCCTCACAGCCGGGTGACCCCGCTGCCGTCGGTCGGGGCGAACGGCAGCGTGGCCACCGCGCGCCGGCCGCCGCCGAGGCGGGCGAGCGCCCGGGAGACGGTACGGCCGGCCGTCGACCCGGCCCGGTCCAGGTCGCGCAGCCCGGTGTCCAGGTCGACGGCCTGCTCGCCGAGGCCGACGGTGAGCGCGATGGTCTCGCAGACCGCGTCGAGGTCGTCCAGCTCGACGGCGTGCTGCCCGAGCAGGTCACGCCAGAAGTCGAGGACCTTGCGGCTGCCCGCGTACGCGCTGCCGGCCGGGAGCAGGTAGTAGGTGTCCCAGCGCCGGGTCACCTCGTCGACGATCTGCCGCAGCGGCACGTCCTCGCGCAGGTCGTCGCCGATCAGCCGGGCCACCTGCCGCCGGTCCACCCGGGGGTACGCCAGCTCGTCGCCGATGATGAACAGGTAGCCGCGCCGCCCCCGCTTCGTCCAGCTGTCGGTGACCGTGTGCCGGGCCATGAAGTACAGGGCCAGCTCGTACGACTCGGTCATCTGGCCGCCACCGCCGCCCTCCAGCACGATCCGGCCGAGGTCGTCGTCCATCCGGTTGTCGGACTCGAACTGGCCGATCTGCAACGGCACCCGGTCGCAGGTGGCGTCGCCGATCGCGCCGAACAGCAGCTGCGGGTCGCGGGCGTAGCCCTGGCGGAGGAGCAGGCCGAGCAGCTGCGGCAGCTTGCTCTGGAGCACCCGGGGCACGTGCCCCATCGACCCGGTCACGTCGAAGAGCACCGCGATGGGCGTCGACTGCGGGTGCTCGTCCGAGTCGCGGCTCTCCCGTACCGCGCCGCGCGGGTCGAGCGCGGGGTGCACCGTGCGCGCTCCGCCGTCGCTGTAGGAGAAGGCGCTCGCGCCGGTGGCCCGTCGGTAGCGGTCGGCGGCGTCGTACACGTCGGTGGACCAGATTCCGCTGCCCATGGCAGCCTCCCTAGGGATTGAGGGTGAAGGGGCGGAAGGTGCGGGGGCCGTAGAGGCCGTCCAGCACCTCGTCGAGTTCGCCGAGCAGCCGCCAGGCGTCGTCGGGGCGGGCGGCCAACTTCGGGCGCGTGCAGCCGGCCGCGAAGGCGCGCAGCTCGCGCGGTGCCCGGTCGGCCATCAGCCAGGTCATGCAGCGCCCGGCCATGGCCAGGTCGGTGCCCGGGCCGGCGGGCCGCCGCGCGGGCACCTCGGCCGGGTACCAGTCCTTGTGGCCGGGAACCAGCGCCGGGATGGTCGCGCCGGGCTCGGCGGAGAAGCACCAGTCGACCAGGACCACGCCGTGCGCGTCCGGTTCGATGAGCACGTGCCGGGGGAGCACCGCGCCGTGCACCACCCCGGCCCGGTGGGCCAGGCCGAGGGCGACCAGCAGCCGCCGCCACATCCAGGCCGCGTCGCGCGGGTCCACCCCGTCCGGGTACGCCCGGCGCGCCTCGTCCAGGCTGTGCAGTCCCGGTGCCGCGGCCACCACGTTGACCAGCCGTTCCGCGCCGGTCGCCGGGTCGCGGGCGGGCAGGTGGTCGACGAGCCGGGGCACGTAGGGCAGGTGCCTCGGATCGCCCCGGTCGGCGATCCGCCGCAGGGCGCGTGCCTCGCGGGCCATCAGGTCGTTGTCGGCCGGATCGCGGGGCAGCTTGAGCAGCCGGTCCCGCCCGACGTCGTAGAGGTCGGCCAGGTCCCCGGCGTACGCGATCCGGCGCAGCGTGTAGTCGCCGAGTCGGGTGCCGCGGCCGCCCCGCCAGCGGGCGGTCACCGTCATCAGCGCATCGGAGGCGGCGGCGCGTACCCCCGGGTCGACCGCCCCGAGCCGGTCGGGGTGCAGGGCCGTGACCAGCTCGCGGTAGCGGCGGGCCGGCGCATCGGTGCCGAACAGGTCGGCGGTGCCGCGCGCCGTGGCGACCAGCCGGATCGCCTCCTCGGTCCTCACCGCACCGTCTCCTCCCGGGCGGGGCGCAGCAGCGCCGGGTGGAGGAGCCGGGCGTCGCCGGCCCGGTAGAGCTTGGCGCGGGGCCCGCCGCGCGCGCCGCCGCGCTCGGTGCTGTCGCCGGTGCTCTCCACGAAGCCCGGCACGGAGAGCACCTTGCGGTGGAAGTTGCCGGCGTGCAGCGGGTGCCCCCAGACCGTCTCGTAGACGGCCCGCAGCTCGGTGATGGTGAACTCGGGTGCCAGGAAGCGGGTGGCCAGCGGCGTGTATTCCAGCTTGGACCGGGCCCGCTCCAGCCCGTCGTCGATGATCCGGCCGTGGTCGAAGGCGAGCTGCCGGCTGGTCAGCGCGGTCACCGGCAGCCAGATCGCGTCGTCGGCGTCGGTGTCGGCGACCGGGTCGGGCAGGTCCGGGGCGAAGGCCAGGTGGGCGATGGAGACCACCCGCATGCGGGGGTCCCGGTCGGGCCCGCCGTAGGTGGCGAGCTGTTCCAGGTGGACGCGGCGTAGCCGCTCGCCGCCGAGCCCGGTCTCCTCGGCCAGCTCGCGCCGGGCGCCGGCGGCCAGGTCCTCGTCGGGGCGGACGAAGCCACCGGGCAGCGCCCAGTGGCCCGCGTAGGGCGGGGCCGCCCGGCGGATCAGCAGCAGGTGCAGCGCGCCCTCGCGGATGGTCAGCGCCACCACGTCGACGGTGACGGCGACCGCCGGGTAGTCCCGGGGGTCGTACGCGGCCAGAAAGTCCTGCTCGTTCACGGCGTCTCTCTCATCTTGAGAACAACTCAATCTGAGAACAACCTAGCGTACGAAAGAGGGGACGCCAAGCCCCCTCTTTCCTCAGCGGACGGTGCCCACCAGGTGCGGCCGCCCCTGCCGCGCGTCGTGCAGCGCGAAGTCCCAGGTCCCGCCCGTGGCGGCGGCGCTGAAGGCAACCGTCGACGGCAACGGCACGGGCAGCTTGAACGCCACCTCGACCGTGTAGGACTCCGGCAGCCGGCTCTCCAGCGCCGCCAGGCAGCGGGCCTTGCTCCACATGCCGTGGGCGATCGGGCGCGGGAAGCCGAACAGCCGCGCGCCCAGCTTCGAGGTGTGGATCGGGTTGTGGTCGCCGGAGACCCGCGCGTAGTCGGTGCCCACCCGGGGAGTCACCCGCCACTGCGCCGAGGCGGCCGGCGGTGTCGGGCGGTCACCCCGGTCGCGCCGCGGACCGCCGCCCGCCGTGCGCTCCTTCCCCAGGTACGTCGAGACGCCCCGCCAGACCTCCTCCCCGCCGACCGAGCCGACCAGCACCACGTCGAGCTGCCGGCCCCGTTCGTGCGGGCGCAGATTCTCGGCGTACGTGCGGAAGTCCACCGTCTCGCCGGCCTCCACCGGCCGGTGCACGGTGATCCGGTTCGCCACGTGCACCACCCCGCTCAGCGGGATGGGGAACTCCGGCGCGGTCATCAGCCGCAGCGACAGCGGAAAGCCCAGCACGTGCAGGTATGTCGCCGGCAGCCGGTCGGCCAGCCGGAACCCGCAGACCCGGTCGTAGTCCGCCAGATGGGCCGGGTCGACCGTCACGCCGGAGACGCCCAACTCCACGGCGGGCACGTCCGGCCGGCGCCGGCCGCCCATCCCGGGCAGCGCCCCCAGCAGGGCCCGCCGGTAGAGCGCCCCCGGCGCGGGCAGCCGGGGTAGGTCGATACGAAGGCGCCCCTCCGGCCCGGTGCGCTGCGGGGCGGTCAGGGTGCCCGCGCCGCCCGACGTGACCGCCGCGGCGGCGCCGGACAGGTCGCGGGTGCGGTCGTCGGCCAGCGCGGACAGGTCCTGGGTGTGGTCGTGGGCCAGCGCGGACAGGTCCTGGGTCGCCTCGACCGGCGGCTCCGGGACGGTCCGCGCGGCGAGCGCCGCGCGGGCCGAGGTCAGGTCCTGGGTCGGCCCCTCGATCAGCTCGTGCACCGACAGCTCCTCGGCCGGCTCCTCCGGCCGCTGCTTCCGCCGCGCCATCACGCCCCCAGCAGGCTCTGGCCGCAGACCCGGACCACGTTGCCGCTGACCGCGCCGCTCGCCGGCCAGGACAGCCAGCCGATCGTCTCGGCCACGTCCACCGGCAGGCCGCCCTGGGCCAGGCTGTTCATCCGCCGGCCCGCCTCGCGGATCATCAGCGGGATCCGGGCGGTCAGCCGGGTCTCGATGAAACCGGGTGCGACCGCGTTGAGGCTGATGCCCCGCTCGCGCAGCACCGGGGAGAGGGAGTCGACCAGGCCGATGACCCCGGCCTTGCTTGTCGCGTAGTTGGTCTGGCCGCGGTTGCCCGCGATGCCGGCGATCGAGGAGACCGAGACGATCCGGCCGCCGGCCGGGATCAGGTCGCGCTCCAGCAGCACATCGTTGATCCGCTCCTGGCTGGAGAGGTTCACGTCGATCACCGAGTCCCAGCGGTCGGCGTCCATCCGGCCGAGGGTCTTGTCCCGGGTGATGCCGGCGTTGTGCACCACCACGTCGACCCGGCCGTGCCGGCTCGCCAGGTGCTCGGCCAGGCGGGTCGGTGCGTCCGGCGCGGTCAGGTCGAGCTGCACGGCGCTGCCGCCGACCTCGTTGGCGACCGCGGCCAGTTCGTCGCCGGCGGCCGGGATGTCCAGCGCGACGACCGAGGCGCCGTCCCGGGCGAGCACCCGGGCCAGCGCCGCGCCGATGCCCCGGGCCGCACCGGTGACCAGGACCACCTGGCCGTCCAGCGGCCGGTCCCAGTCGGCCGGCGCGGCGGCGGTCCCGGCGCCGACCCGGATCACCTGCCCGGAGACGTACGCGGACCGGCCGCTGAGCAGGAAGCGCAGGGTGGACTCCAGGCTGACCGGGGTGCCGGCGTCGCCGTCCTTCGTGACGTACACGAGCTGGGCGGTCACGCCCCGGCCGAACTCCTTGCCGATGCTGCGGGTCAGCCCCTCCAGCGCGCGCTGGGCGGTCGCCTCCCGGGGCGAGCCGCACTCGGCCGGCGGGGTGCCCAGCACGATCACCCGGCCGCTGGGCAGCAGCGCCCGGGCCTGCGGGTGGAAGAAGTCGTAGAGCTGGCGCAGCCCGGTGGAGTCGGAGATGCCGCTGGCGTCGTACACCAGGGCCGCGAAGCGGGCGGTGGCGTCGGTGGCGGCGGCCGGGTCGACCAGCTCGACCCCGGCGGCGGTCAGCACCTTGCCCACCGGCTCGGCGAGCCGGCCGCCGGTCGACGAGCCGAGCAGGACCGGCCCGGGAACGAGCGGGTCGCCCGGCGTGTGCCGGCGCAGTCGAGGCGGGTCGGGCAGTCCGAGGCGCTTGACCAGCGCGCGGCCGGCCCCCGTTTGGACGAAGCTCGCGTACCTGTCGGTCATAGGCGTAGCCTACTGGCGAGTAGGGTTCGGGCAACAGCTTCGAGGAGGCCGATCGTGCAGAGTGTCCGGCGAGTCGCGGTGATCGGCGGCAACCGCATCCCCTTCGCCCGCTCCAACTCGCGCTACGCGCACGCGTCCAACGCGGACATGCTCGGTGCGGCGCTGGACGGGCTGGTCGCCCGGTTCGGGCTGGCCGGGCAGCGGGTCGGCGAGGTGGTGGCGGGCGCCGTGCTCAAGCACTCCCGGGACTTCAACCTCACCCGCGAGGTGGTGCTCGGCTCCCGGCTCGACCCGCACACCCCGGCGTACGACATCCAGCAGGCCTGCGGCACCGGGCTGGAGGCCGCCATCCTGGTCGCCAACAAGATCGCCCTCGGGCAGATCGAGGTCGGCATCGCCGGTGGCGTCGACACCACCTCCGACGCGCCGCTCGCCGTCAACGAGGACCTGCGCCGGACCCTGATCCAGCTCAACTCCGCCCGGACCCTCGGCGAGCGGCTGAAGATCGCCGCCAAGCTCCGGCCGCTCCAGCCGTTCAAGCCGGAGATCCCGCGCAACGCCGAACCGCGTACCGGGCTGTCGATGGGCGACCACGCCGCGAAGACCGCGCTGCACTGGAACGTCGACCGGCAGGCCCAGGACGAGTTGGCGCTCCGCTCGCACCAGCGGCTCGCCGCCGCGTACGAGAAGGGGTTCTTCGACGACCTCATGACCCCCTACCTGGGGCTCACCCGCGACCAGAACCTCCGCCCGGACACCAGCCTGGAGAAGCTCGGCTCGCTGAAGCCGGTGTTCGGAGCCAAGGGTCCGGACGCGGAGCAGGCCACCATGACGGCCGGCAACTCCTCGCCGCTCACCGACGGGGCGTCCACCGTGCTGCTCGCGTCGGAGGAGTGGGCGCGTGAGCACCACCTGCCGGTGCTGGCCTGGTTCTCCTGGTCCGAGACGGCGGCGGTCGACTTCGTGCACGGCGACGAGGGCCTGCTGATGGCCCCCGCGTACGCGGTGCCCCGGATGCTGGCCCGGGCCGGGCTGACCCTGCAGGATTTCGACTACTACGAGATCCACGAGGCGTTCGCCTCGCAGGTGCTGGCCACCCTGGCCGCCTGGGAGTCGCCGGAGTTCTGCAAGGAGCGGCTCGGCCTGGACGCGCCGCTCGGGTCGATCGACCGGGACAAGCTCAACGTCAACGGCTCCTCGCTCGCCGCCGGGCACCCGTTCGCGGCCACCGGCGGCCGGATCGTGGCGACCCTGGCCAAGCTCCTCGACCAGAAGGGGAGCGGGCGCGGGCTCATCTCCATCTGCGCGGCCGGCGGACAGGGCGTGACCGCGATCCTGGAGCGCTGACCTCGAACGGCGACGCCCGCCCGGATCGGTGGATCCGGGCGGGCGTCCTGCGTTCCGGTCAGCCGCCGAGGGTGAACTTCTCCCAGGGGCCGATCGAGGTGCGGTTGGCGATCAGCGGCTTGGCGCCGCCGCTGTCCGCGGTGACGTAGCGGCTGTTGACTGTCGCCTTGAGACTGACCGTGCCGTCGGTGTTGCGAACCAGGGTGAACTTCTCCCAGGCGCCGGCGCTGAGCCGGTTGGCGATGAGCGGGTTGAGGCCGCCGTTGTCCGCGCAGACGAAGCGGTTGTTCGCGTGGGCGAACACACCGATCTGCCCGTTGCCGAGGTCGGCCAGGTCGAACCGCTCCCACGGGCCGACTGTGGTCCGGTTGGCGATCAGCGGGTTGGCGCCACCGTTCTCCGCGGTGACGTACCTGCCGTTGGCGCCGGCCTTGAACGAGCGGTCGGCGTCGGCGACGTTCACCCGGTAGAACTTCTCCCGGGTGCCGATCGTGGTGGCGGTCACGGTCAGCGGCGCGGTGCCCGACGGGGTGCCCACGTAGGTGTCGCCGTTCCGCAGGCTGACCGTGCCGTCGGAGTTGCGCAGCAGGTCGAACGTCTCATTCGCGGTGACGTCCGTTCTGAGCGGGAGGACCGAGCCGATGTTGCCGAGGTAGCGGTGGGTGGCCCGGGAGAAGAGGGCGACCTTGCCGTTGCCGGCGTCCGCGAGGTCGAGCTGGCCGGCAGTGCCCAGCGTGAGCTGGTCGGCCACCACGCCCTGCCCGGCGGTCGCCGAGGCCGTGTACCGCAGGTTGTAAAACGAGAGCAGCCCGATGGTGCCGGTACGCCGCAGCACGCTGACGTTCTGCGCGCTGGTGGCGACCCGGTCGTCGCTGCCGGACACCGTCACCGACACCTGGTACGTGCCGGTGGCCGCGTAGGTGTGTGAGGCGACCGGCGTGCCCTGGGTGACCACCGTGCCGTCCCCGAAGTTGAAGACGTACGAGGTGATCGGGACGTAGCCGGGGGTGGAGGCCGAGGCGTCGAGGGTGACCGAGGCCGCGCCGAGGTCGAGCGCCGCGTCGAGTGCCGCCGTCGGGTTGCCGAGGGTTTCGGTGGCACCTCGGTCGGCGTAGGTGACCGGGCCGGCGCCGGTGTTGGGTACCGCCGGGTTGTCGGCCCGGGCAGCCCCGGTCTTGTCGGTGGCCGGGTAGGCGGGCGCCGCGGAGTTCGCCGAGTCCTCCCGGTCTTTGATGGTGGTGCCCTCCTTGTCGTGGGCGGCCTGCCCCGACGCGCTCCGGAACGCCGCCAGGCCCATCCGCGTGCCGTTCAAGGAGTAGTTCGTCCCGGACGGCATGAAGCCGTGGGAGGTGTTGTTGTAGTCGACCACCGTCTGCTGGCCCGCGTCGTCGTAGAGCCCGATCTCGGCGGTGGGGGCGTTCGCCGGGTCGCAGTTGAGTTCGTCGTTCTGGCCGTTGCCGGTCAGCACGTTGTTCTGCACGGAGACGCCGGTCGATGCCGCGTCCACCCGGATGCCGTCGAGGCAGTGGTACTGGATGGTGTTGTTGGTGATCGCCGTGCGGGTGGCCCCGTGGTTGAGAAGCCCGAAGCCACCGCCGCCGGACAGCTGGTTGTTGACGACCTGTGTGCCGGCCGCGTCCGGGCCGAGTGCGATCCCCGCGGCGGCGAAGCCGAAGACGTTGCTGTTCAGGATGCTGTTGTCCGGGCCGTCGACCTGGATGCCGGCACCGTGGTCCGCGCTGCTCTCGTTCGCGATGCTCGTCACGATCGCGGACCGGACCTCGACACCGGTTGTGGCGGCGTCCAGCGCCAACCCGCCGACGAGGCTGCTGCCCTTGACGTTCGCCTGCTTCACGGCCGACCGGGTCACACCGCTGAGCCGTACGGCCGGCGTGGTGCCGGTGGCCGCCATGGCGTAGTAGCCGCCCTGGATCGTGATCCCCGAGGCGTCTCGCAGGTCGAGGGCGGGCACGTCGACGGCATTGCTGACCCGGAGGTTCTGGAGCACGATGTCGTGCTTGCCGTCGACGACGAAACCGGCGCTCGGCCCGCTGAGGGTGGCGGCCGAGCCGGCGCTGTTGAGGATGGTGACCGGCTGGTCCGGCGTGCCTGAGCTGGCGATCGTGATGCGCTCCGGGTAGGAGCCCTGACCGACGTCCACGGTCTGGCCGGCGGTGACCTGCGCGACGGCCGGAGCGATGGAGCAGTAGGGCTGGGCGAGGGTGCCGGCCCCGGTGTCGGAGCAGGCGGTCGACGTCTGGCGGACGTAGAGAACCGTCGCGTCGGCCGCCTGGGCCGGGGTGGTGAAGGACAGCAGGGATCCGCCGGTCAGCGCGAGTGCGGTGAGCCCGGCGACTGAGGAATTGCGCATGTGCGTCCTCGGTGGGGGAGGAATGGAAACCCGGACGGGCTGGGGCCGATCCTCACCTATCGGGACGTGTCCCCGCTGCCCCGGTCGGCATTTCGGGCGGAGGTCACGGCGACGCCCGCCCGGTGGTCGCGGCCGGGCGGGCGTCGGTCGTGGTTCGGTGGTTCAGCCGCCGAGGGTGAACTTCTCCCAGGGGCCGATCGAGGTGCGGTTGGCGATCAGCGGCTTGGCGCCGGCGCCGTCCGCGGTGACGATCAGCCGGTTGGCCCAGGCCAGGAGCGCCACCTTGCCGCCGCCGAGGTCGAGCACGTCGAACCGCTGCGCGGCGCCGGCGCTGGTGCCGCTGGCGATCAGCGGCTTGACACTGGCGCTGTCCGCGGTGACGAAGCGGCCGTTGGCGCCCGCCTTCAGGGTGCGTCCCGCGTTGGCGACGTCGACCCGGTAGAACTTCTGCTCGGCGCCGACGGTCTTGCCGTTGGCCACCAGCGGCGTCGTCGCGTTCGCGGTCGCGGTCACGTACTTGCCGCTGGCGAGGGACTTCAGGCTGACCGTCCCGTCCGCGTTGCGGATCAGGGTGAACCGCTCGGTGTCGCCGACCACCACGGTCTCGTAGGTCAGCGCGGCCAGCCCGGCCGTGTCGGCGGTGACGTACCGGCCGGCCGAACGCAGGAACAGGGCCACCTTGCCGTCGCCGGCATCGACCAGGTCGAGCTGGGCGGCCGGGCCGAGATCCGGCCGGTCCGCGCCGAGCGCGGGCCACGGCACGTTGGCCATCTGGGCGACGTACCGGAGGGCGGACGTGGTGAGCAGGCCGACGGTGCCGGTGCGGGGCAGCACGCTCACCCCGTGCGTCGTGTCGTCCTTGCGGCCGTCCGTGCCGGTGACCCGGACCGAGACGCTGTACGTGTTCCGGGTGGCGTACCGGTGCGTGGCGACCGGCGTGTCCTGGGTGACGACGGTGCCGTCGCCGAAGTCGAACCGGTAGGTGGCGATCGGCGCGACCCCCGGCACGGTGGTGGAGGCGTCGACGGTGACCGAGCCCGTGTCGAGGTCCGGCGTGAGGGCGAACCGGGTGTCCGGGCCGCGGACGGTCTCGACCGCCCCCCGGTCGGCGTAGGGCTGAGGCCCGGCGCCGGTGTTCGGCACCGCCGGGTCGTCCACCCGGGCCGTGCCGAACCGGTCGGTCGTCAGGAAGCCCGGAGCGGCCGAGTTCGCCGAGTCGTAGCCGCCCGTCGGGCCCGGGGTGTCCAGGTCGTGGGCCGCCTGGCCGGAGGCGGCGCGGAACGCCGCCAGGCCCATCGGGGCGCCGTTCCAGGCGTAGATCGTCGACGACCCGGGGGTGTACCGGTCGATGAGGTTGTAGTCGACCACCGTGTCGGCGGTGGCGCCGCCGTCGACGGCGATCTGCGCGCCGTGTCCCGGCGGCGACGGGCAGCTGTGATTGGGGTTCTTGACGAGCCGGTTGTTCTGCACCGAGACGCCGGTGGAGCCGGCGTCGACGCGGACGCCCCCGAGGCAGCGGTCCGTGACGGTGTTGTTGGTGATCGCCGTGCCGGTGGCGCCGGCGTTGTGGACGCCGTAGCCGAGCCCTTCGCCGATGTCGTTGTTCACCACCGTCGTCCCGCGCGCGCTCGGCGCGACACTGACGGCGGCTCCGGTGAAGCGACCGAGGGAGCCGCCGACGATCGTGTTGCCGGAGCCCTCGACCCGGATCCCGACGCTCTGCTCGATGGGGTCGATCGGGTTGCCGGTGACGTTCATCGACGACATGAGTACGCCGGACGTGGCGTCGTCGAGCGACACGCCCGTGGTGAGCGAACTGCCGGAGACGAAGAAGTGGCTCAGGACCGAGTCGGTGACACCGGAGAGGCGCACGACCGTCCCGGTCGCACCGCTCGTCAAGGAGTAGCCGCCGCCGTCGACCGTGATGCGGGCGGCGTTGCGGATGTCGAGTGCGGGGCCGTCGGCCGCGCCGGGGACCTGGATCCGTTCGATCCTGATGTCGTGCTGGCCGTCGATGGTGATCCCGCCCGCCCCGCCGATCAGCTGCGAGTAGGAGGGACCGCCCCGGAAGACGATGGGCGCGTCCGGCGTGCCGGACCGGGTGAGGGTGACGTGCTCCCGGTAGACGCCGCCGCTGATCTCTACGGTCTGCCCCGCGGAGACGACCGACGCGGCGGCGCCGATCGTGCAGAACGGCTGGTCGTAGGTGCCGGGCCCGGCGTCGGAGCAGGTGGTGACCGTTGGTCGGACGTAGAGGGTCGTCCCGTCCGCGGCCTGTGCGGGTGCGGCGAGGGCCAGGAGTGAACCACTGGTCAGCGCGGCTGTGGCGAGGCCGGCGAGAAGAGTTTTGCGCATGTTGATCCTCGGTTCGAGGAGGAAGGGGGGACCCAGGAAGGGTCAGTGATCTTTGCCCACCGGCGGGTGTCCCGCTGACCCGAGTGGCATATCGGGCGGCGGTCTTGGAGGTGGACGACCGGACCCGACAGGGCGGAAATGGCACAAACCTCGCATGTGCGTCTACCGCCAAGCCCGCACCGGCCGCCCCCGCCCGCCGGATCCGGCTCGTGGGCCGGCCGGAGCGCTGGCCGGCGGGTACGGGAGAATGGGGCCGTGACGATCCCGAACGTGCTCGCCAACCGTTACGCCTCCCCCGAGCTGGTGGCCCTCTGGTCGCCGGAGGAGAAGGTACGCATGGAGCGGCGGCTCTGGCTCGCCGTGCTGAAGGCCCAGCGGGACCTCGGCGTGCCGGTGCCGGACGGGGTGGTCGAGGCGTACGAGCGGGCGGTCGACGACGTCGACCTGGCCTCGATCGCGGAACGCGAACGGGTCACCCGGCACGACGTGAAGGCCCGGATCGAGGAGTTCAGCGCCCGCGCCGGGCACGAGCACGTGCACAAGGGGATGACCTCCCGGGACCTCACCGAGAACGTCGAGCAGCTCCAGATCCGGGCCTCGCTGGAGCTGATCCGGGACCGGGTGGTCGCCACCCTGGCCCGGCTCGCCTGGCACGCCAACGAGTACTCGGGCCTGGTGATGACGGGCCGGTCGCACAACGTCGCCGCGCAGGCCACCACGCTCGGCAAGCGCTTCGCGTCCGCCGCCGAGGAGCTGCTCATCGCGTACGAGCGGCTGACGGACCTGATCGAGCGGTACCCGCTGCGGGGCATCAAGGGGCCGGTGGGCACCGCTGCCGACCAGCTCGACCTCTTCGACGGCGACGCCGGCCGGGTGGCCGAGCTGGAGCGCCGGGTCGCCGAGCATCTGGGTTTCGCCCGGGTGCTGGACAGCGTCGGCCAGGTCTACCCGCGTTCGCTGGACTTCGACGTGCTCTCCGCGCTGGCGCAGGTGGCCGCCGCGCCGTCGTCGCTGGCCACCACCATCCGGCTGATGGTCGGCCAGGAGTTGGTCACCGAGGGCTTCAAGCCCGGTCAGGTCGGCTCCAGCGCCATGCCGCACAAGATGAACACCCGCTCGTCGGAGCGGGTGAACGGCTTCGCGGTGATCATCCGGGGCTACCTGTCGATGGTCGGCGAGCTGGCCGGCGACCAGTGGAACGAGGGGGACGTCTCCTGCTCGGTCGTCCGCCGGGTGGCCCTGCCGGACGCCTTCTTCGCCGCCGACGGGCTGTTCCAGACCTTCCTCACCGTGCTGGACGAGTTCGGGCCGTACCCGGCGGTGATCAACCGGGAGCTGGAGCGCTTCCTGCCCTTCCTGGCGACCACCAAGATCCTGGTCGCGGCGGTCCGGCGGGGCGTGGGCCGGGAGGCCGCACACGAGGTGATCAAGGAGCACGCGGTCGCCGTGGCGCTGGCCATGCGGGAGAAGGGCGCGGCCGAGAACGACCTCTTCGACCGGCTCGCCGCCGACGGCCGGCTGGGCCTGAGCCGGGCCGAGATCGACGCCCTGGTCGCCGACCGCAACGCCTTCGTCGGTGCCGCCGGCGCCCAGGTCGACCGGGTGACCGCGCGCATCACCAGGATCGTCGAGGCCCACCCCGAAGCGGCCGCCTACTCGCCGCCCCCCATCCTCTGATCCGGAGTCAGGACCCCGGGGTGGGGGTTTCGCCGGCGGTCCCGAGGTTGGGGGCGCTGGCCGGTTCGGCGATGCCGCCGGGCGCGGTGGCGATCTCCGGCTCGTGGGCGGTCTCGGCCGCGATCATCGGCTGATCCGGCGGCATGACGTCGGGCGTCTTGGGTACGACGATCACCGCCGTCCCGTACGCGCAGATCTCCATCCACATCTCGCCGCAGTCCCGGCTGTCGAAGCGCATGCCGATCACGGCGTTCGCGCCGAGCCGCATGGCCTCCTCGCCGAGCCGGGCCACCGAGTCGGTCCGCCAGCGGGTGAGGTTGTCCGGCGCCATCGGGTCGTAGGCGCCACCGCGCAGGTTCTTGACCCCTTCGCGGTACGGGTTGCGGGTCCGCGCCATCGAGGAGACCACTTCGCCGAGGATCTGGCGGATCTCGTAGCCGGGCAGTTGATCCGTCGTCACGACCAGCACGGTTCCGATGCTGTCAGCCATCGGGCGGCCGGTTCGTGAGCCGTGTTCACCTGATCGGATGCTGCAAAACGGCGCGGCGCGGACGGTCGGGGTGCCACCGACCGATCCGCGCCGCACGGCGCTAACCGTCAGACACCGGCCGTCGAGGTGATCCAGGCCCGGTTGTACGCGACACTGCCGTAGTTCTGGATGCTGGAGCCGTCGGCGGTGGAGGCGACGCCGACCTGCCGGCCGTTGTAGAACTGCGGGCCGCCCGAGTCACCCCGCCAGGCGTTGCCGTTGATCCGGGTGCTGCGGATCGCCTGGCCGCCGTAGGCGTCCGTGGCGTTGGTGCTGGTCACCTGCACGTTGGCGGTCTTGAGCTGGCTGGAGGCGCTGCAGCCGCTGTAGCAGGTCATGCCCCACCCGTAGATCGAATTGGTCGAGCCGACCGGCGGGTTGCTGCTGGCCAGCGTCACGGTGGAGGTGCTCACCGCGCTGGAGAGGCGCAGCAGGGCCAGGTCGTTGCGGGTGTAGGAGGCGCTCACCGTGCGGGTGACGCCGCCCGAGGCGCGGTAGACGCTGCCGACCCGGACCGACATCGTGCCGCTGACGCAGTGCCGGGCGGTGAGCACCCACTGGGACGCGATCACGCTGCCGGAACAGGTGAACGAGCCGTTGCTGAACACGGCGGCGGCCCACGGGGCGGACGAGACGGTGCTGCCGCCGATGATCGGCTGCGGGCCGGCCGGTGCGGCGGTGGCGCCGGAGGCGGTGGCGAGCACGCCGGCGAGGGTGGTGGTGAGCACGGCGAGCAGGGGACGGAGACGCATGCGGGGTACTCCTTCTGCACTGAAGGCATCGACATCTGACGATGAATGCTAAGGGTCGATCCTTGCTCGTCACAAGACCTCGATCGAAATCGACCGATCGACGTCCCGGCTGCGGCGCCTGCCGGGGGCCGGCTGTCGGAAACCGGTCCCGCCGCGCGGCGTACGCGGCAGAATGCCTGGTGAAAGCCCTGCCACCGGACTCCGGCCGCGGTGCCCGGCAACGAATTCATATCGACGCCGCAACGAACGCGTATCGGCCCTCCGTCGGGGCGGCCGGTTACGCCGATCACTGCCTGAGCCGGCACCGGCCGGTGCGGGCGGGACGGCCTCTGCCAGGTAGGCTGGCTGCGCTCGCCCGTTGTGGGCCGGCACCCAACTGCGTACACAGTCAGGAGTGCCCCGTGCCTCGCGTCGTCGTCGACGTCATGCTCAAGCCCGAGATCCTCGATCCTCAGGGCCAGGCCGTCGCAAACGCGCTGCCCCGGCTCGGCGTCAGCGACGTCGCCTCGGTCCGGATCGGCAGGCGGATCGAGATCGAGTTCACCGGTGAACCGGACCTGGACCGGGCCCGGGAGATCGCCGACAAGCTGCTCGCCAACCCGGTCATCGAGGACTTCACCGTCCGCCTGGTCGAGGCCGACGAGACCGCGGACGCCCGCTCGTGACCGCGCGGGTCGGTGTGGTGACCTTCCCCGGTTCGCTCGACGACGGGGACGCGGCCCGGGCCGTCCGGATCGCCGGCGCCGAACCGGTCCGGCTGTGGCACGACGACCCGGACCTGCACGGCGTGGACGCCGTGGTCCTGCCCGGTGGCTTCTCCTACGGTGACTACCTGCGCTGCGGCGCGATCGCCCGGTTCGCCCCCGTGATGGGCTCGATCGTCGACGCCGCCCGCGGCGGCCTGCCGGTGCTCGGCATCTGCAACGGCTTCCAGATCCTCTGCGAGGCCCACCTGCTGCCCGGCGCGCTCACCCGCAACCAGCACCTGCACTTCCGCAACCGCGACCAGGTCCTCCGGATCGAGGCCGTCGGCACCGCCTGGACGAACGCGTTCCAGCCCGGCCAGGAGGTGCTCGTCCCGGTCAAGAACGGCGAGGGCTGCTACGTCGCCGACCCGGCGACGCTGGACCGGCTGGAGGCCGAGGGCCGCGTGGTCGCCCGCTACGTCGGCGGCAACCCCAACGGATCGCAGCGCGACATCGCCGCGATCACCAACGAGGCCGGCAACGTGGTCGGCATCATGCCGCATCCCGAGCACGCGGTGGAGGCGCTCACCGGCCCCTCGCTGGACGGTCTCGGCTTCTTCACCTCGGTGCTGAAGCACCTGGTGGGGGCCCCGGCGTGAGCGTGCGCGGCGCGATCATCGGTCGGCTCACCCGCCGCCACGGCGGCGAGCGCAGCGAGGAGAGGTCATGACCACCCATCCGGACCCGGCCCTGCGGGAGACGCCGGGCGTGGTGCCGCAGGCCGGCCCCGCCGACGACTGGGCCCTCGGCCTGGACACCGTGCCGCGCGCCGCCGGCACCCCCGAAGAGCTCCAGCCGTACGCCGAGCTGGGCCTCCGCGACGACGAGTACGACCGGATCCGGCACATCCTCGGCCGCCGGCCCACCCAGGCCGAGCTGGCCATGTACTCGATCATGTGGAGCGAGCACTGCTCCTACAAGTCGAGCAAGGTGCACCTGCGCCAGTTCGGCGAGAAGGCCCCGCCCAGCGACCGGCTGCTGGCCGGCATCGGCGAGAACGCCGGTGTCGTCCAGGTCTCCGACGAACTGGCGGTGACCTTCAAGGTCGAGTCGCACAACCACCCGAGCTTCGTCGAGCCGTACCAGGGCGCGGCGACCGGTGTCGGCGGCATCGTCCGGGACATCCTCGCCATGGGCGCCCGCCCGGTCGCCGTGATGGACCCGCTGCGCTTCGGCGCGGCCGACCACCCGGACACCGCCCGGGTGCTCCCCGGCGTGGTGGCCGGCGTCGGCGGCTACGGCAACTGCCTGGGCCTGCCCAACATCGGCGGCGAGCTCGTCTTCGATCCCAGCTACCAGGGCAACCCGCTGCTCAACGCGCTCTGCCTCGGCGTGCTGCCGGTGTCCCGGTTGCAGAACAAGGCCGCGGCCGGGCCGGGCAACGTCGTGGTGCTGATGGGCGCCAAGACCGGCCGGGACGGCATCGGCGGCGTGTCGGTGCTGGCCAGCGCCACCTTCGACGAGGGCAGCGAGCAGCGTCGCCCGGCCGTGCAGGTGGGCGACCCGTTCATCGAGAAGCTGCTCATCGAGGCCTGCCTCGAGCTGTACGACGCCGAGCTGGTCGTCGGCATCCAGGACCTCGGCGGCGCCGGCCTGACCTGCGCGCTCACCGAGACGGCCGCCGCGGCCGGCACCGGCATGCGCGTCTGGCTGGAGCGGGTGCCGCTGCGCGAGCCGTCGATGGAGCCGCACGAGATCCTGGCCAGCGAGTCCCAGGAGCGGATGCTGCTGGTGGTCGCGCCGGACAAGCTGGACGCGGTGCTCAAGACCGCCGAGAAGTGGGGCGTGCTCGCCACCGCCATCGGTGAGGTCACCGCGCCGTCGCCGGACGGCCAGCCGGGCCGCCTGCTCATCACCTGGCGTGACCAGATGGTGGTGGACGTGCCGCCGGGCTCGCTGGTCGACGACGGGCCCGTCTACGCCCGCCCCATGCGCGAGCCGGCCGACCTGATCCTGCTCCAGGCCGACCGGGCCGAGACGCTGCCCCGGCCGAGCGACCCGGACGCGCTCCGGGAGACCCTGCTCCGAATGATCGCGTCGCCGAACCTGGCCGACAAGACCTGGGTCACCGAGCAGTACGACCGGTACGTGCTGGGCAACACCGTGCTCGCCCAGCCGGAGGACTCCGGCGTCATCCGGATCGACGAGCGGACCGGCCTGGGCGTCGCCCTCTCCGTCGATGGCAACGGCCGCTACGCCCGCCTCGACCCGTACCACGGGACGAAGCTCGCGCTGGCCGAGGCGTACCGGAACGTGGCGGTGACCGGCGCGAAGCCGATCGCCGTGACCAACTGCCTCAACTTCGGCTCGCCGGAGGACCCGGGCGTCATGTGGCAGTTCGCCGAGGCCGTGCGCGGCCTGGCGGACGGCTGCCTGGAGCTGGGCATCCCGGTGACCGGGGGCAACGTCAGCTTCTACAACCAGACCGGCGCGGCGGCCATCCACCCGACCCCCGTGGTCGGCGTGCTGGGCATCCTGGACAACGTGGCGGACCGGGTGCCGATGGGCTTCGTGCCGCGGCCGGCCGGCGACCACGACCAGCTCTTCCTGCTGGGCGAGACGCACGTCGAGCTCTCCGGGTCGGAGTGGGCCTGGGTGACCCACGAGCACCTGGGCGGCATCCCGCCGCAGGTCGACCTGGCCCGTGAGCGGCAGCTCGCCGAGCTGCTCGCCGAGGCGGCCCGGGTCGGGCATCTCAGCTCCGCGCACGACCTCTCCGACGGGGGACTCGCCCAGAGCCTGGTCGAGTCCAGCCTGCGGCGCGGTGTCGGCGCCCGGGTGGTGCTGCCGGAGCACTTCGCCGGCGGCTCGATGCCGTTCGTCTTCCTGTTCAGCGAGTCCGCCGGCCGCGTGCTGGTGTCGGTGCCGCGCGGGCACGAGAAGGCGTTCACCGCCCTCTGCGCCGAGCGTGGCGTCCCGTGGGAGTTCATCGGGGTCACCGACCCGGCCGGCGGGGCCCTGGAGGTGCACGGCCAGTTCCGGATCGGCCTCGACGAGCTGCGCGAGGCGCACACCGGCACCCTGCCGCGCCTCTTCGGCGGCGCGGAGGCGGCCCGGGTCGAGGTGGAGGCCACCCGCACCGGGACCACCACCGTCCTGCCGGCCACCGCCGAGCAGCCGATCGGCGTCGACCCGGCCGAGGTCGCCGCCGAGCCGATAGCGCAGGCCGGCGTCGCCCCGGTGGAGACCGAGTCGGAGGCGGCCGCCTCCACGGACGTGGCGGACGCCCCGGCGGCCGACGACGCCCCTGCGGCGAACGAGACCCTGGCGGACGAGGCTGCGGCGAACGGGACCCTGGCCGACGAGGCTGCGGTGAACGAGACCCTGGCCGACGAGGCTGCGGCGAGCGAGGCGCAGGCCGACAAGGCCGGGGTGAGCGAGGCCCTGGCCGACGAGGCCGCCACGGACGAGGTTGAGTCTCCGGCGGGCGAGGCCGACGCCTCGACCGACGCTCCCGAGGCGACGGCCGGCCCGGACGGCTCCGCGACGGCTACCGCTGACCCGGACCAGCGCCCCGCCCCGGATCAGCGCTGAGGCCCTGGCCTTGGCCGTCTTCGCTCAACCCGGCGCCGGCGCCCGGTTCGACTGGGGGCTGAGCGGGGCCGCGGAACTCGGCCGGGTCTGCGCCGCCCTGGTGGTGGTGGACGTGCTCTCGTTCACCACCGCCGTGGAGGTGGCGGTGAGCCGCGGCATGCGGGTGCACCCGTTCCCCTGGGGCGAGCAGGCCGCCGACTACGCCCGCCGGGTCGGAGCCGTCGCGGCGGTGGGCCGCCGGAAGACGACCCCGGAGCATCCGTGGTCGCTCTCCCCGGCGGCGCTGCGGACCGCCCCGGTCGTCGCCGACCTGGTGCTGCCGTCGCCGAACGGTTCGGCCATCAGCGCCGCCGCGAGCGCCACGGGCGTGCCGGTGGTCGCGGCGTGCCTGCGCAACGCGCCCGCCGTCGGGCGCTGGCTCCTGGCCCAGGGGTACGGCTCGACCGACGCCCCCGTGGGTGTGGTGGCCGCCGGTGAACGCTGGCCGGACGGGTCGCTGCGCCCCGGCGTGGAGGACCAGCTCGGGGCGGCCAGCGTGCTGGACGCCCTTTCCGGGGTCCCCGGCGGGCTCTCGGTGGAGGCGGCCATGGCCCTGGCAGCCCTGGCCAGCACGCCCGACGTGCCGGCCGCCGTGCGGGGCTGCGTCTCCGGACGGGAGCTCGTCGAGGGCGGCTTCGCCGAGGACGTGGCCGTCGCCGTCGAACTCGACGTCTCCGACGTGGTGCCGGTGCTGCGCCACGGCTACTTCGCCGCCGCCTGACCTGGCGCCGTCCGGTCGGGCCGGCGTGTCGTTCAGCGCGGCTACGAGGTTGATGACGTGAACGACTCAGCGGCGGCCCGGTGCGTCCGCCGTGGCGTCCCCACCTGCGTGAAGCCGTTCAGCGCGGCTACGAGGTTGATGACGTAAACGACTCAGCGCCGGCCCGATGGGTCGCCCGTGGCGTCGCCGCCAACGTGAAGTGGCCGCCCGGATCAGCCGGGCGGCCACTCTCGTCGTGCTCGGTGGGGCGCTCGCGCCCCGGCCGTCAGTCGTCCAGCCAGTCCAGGCGGCGACCGCTGCGGTCCTGCGGGGCGTCGGATCGGCCCCGGCCGGCCTCGGCCGGGTCGGCGTAGTAGCCGCCCTGGCCGCCCTGGCCGCCCTGGTCGTAGCCCTGGCTGTCGTAGCCACCGCCGCGCTGCTGCGGCGGCTGCTCCTGGCCGTATCCGCCCTGCTGGCCGTATCCGCCCTGCTGGGGCTGGCCGTAACCGTCGCCGCCGCCGTAGCCGCCGCGCTGGTCGTAACCGTCGTAGCCGCCCTGCTGGCCGCCGTCGTACGCGCCGCCCTGCTGGCCGGCGTCGTATCCGCCCTGCTGGCGACCGTCGTAGCCGCCCTGACGGTTGTCGTAGCCGCCGGTCTGGCCGCTGTCGTAGCCACCGCTCGGGCCGTTGTCGTAACCGCCCGCCGCGCCGCTGTCGTAACCGCCCGCCGGACCGTTGTCGTAACCGCCGGCCGGGGCGCCGTAGCCGCCGGAGCCGGAGCCGGAGCCGGAGCCGTAGGCGCCCTGCTCCCCGCCGCGGCCGTACTGGCCCTGGCCGGGCTGGTCGTAGCCCCGGCCCTGCTCGGGCTGGTAGGTGCTGGTCGGGTACGGGTCGGCCGGCGGCGCGTACTGGGTGCTGTCACCCGTGTAGCGGCCGGTGGGCTCGTCGTAGCGCTCGTTGCCGTAGCCGCCGCCCTGCGCGGGCGGGTAGCCGGCGGCACCGGCGCCGTAGTCGGGGGTGCCGTAGCCGCCGCCCGAGGACGGCGCCGTGCCGTAGCCGCCGCCCGAGGAGGGGGCGTTGCCGTAGCCGTTGTTGCCGCCGTAGCCGCCCGGGCCGGGAGGCTCATCGCCGTAGCCGCCGTAGCCGGGCTGCCCCGCCCCGACGCCGTACGAGGGCCCGGGGGGCGCGCCGTACGGGTCCGGCGGGACGTCGTCCACGACCGGGCGGTGCATCATGGTCGGCGCGTCGCTGAGCGAGGCGCCGCCGACCATGGTCGGTGCCGCCCCGGCGCCCATGCCGTTCACGACCCGGGTCTGGTCGTCCGCACCCCGGTAGGCGCCCCGGGCACCCGGCACGGCGCCGGCCGCTCCCGCCGGGCCACCGGGCCCGGTCGGTCCGTTCAGGCCGTCACCGTCGGCGTCGCCGTCCTCGTTCTTGCGCCGCATGTAGAGCAGCACGATGGTGCCCACGCCGACGGCGACGAAGAGACCGCCGAGCAGGATCAGCAGCCACGAGCCGAAGCCGCCCGAGTCCTCGTTGGCGGCCGGCTGCTGGGCGGCGGGAGTCTCGCTGGCCGCCTCGTCGGTCGCCTCGTCGGTCGCCTCGTCGCTCGGCAGGACCTCTTCACTGGCCGACGCGCTGGGGCTCGGCGAGGCCGACACCTTGATCGGCACGCTGATCCGCACACCGGTCACCGACTGGCCGGCCGCCGCGTTGATCGACTTGGTGCCGGGGTCGGCGCCACCCTTGGTGGCGCCCAGGTCGATCCGGCCCGGCGCGATCGGGTCCGACGCGGAACCGGTGAACTTGAAGTTGCCGCTGCCGTCCGTGTTCGTCTGTCGCTGCGTGCCCCGGCTGTCCCGGAGCATGACGAGAGCGTTCTCGACGGGATCGCCGTTGTCCGCGATGACGACCTTGCCGGAGATGGACTTGACCGTCTGCGGCTGATCCGGGGTCGGAGGCGCGGCGGCCCGGACTGTGACGCGGAGGTTGCGGGGATTGTCCCCGGTGACCGTGATCTTCGCCGGGGCGCTGTTGGCCGCCGGCGCGGTGGCGGCGGCCGACAGCGTCAGGGTCACCGGCTTCGGCGCCGGGATGCCGCCGAAGTCGATCGGCCCGCAGCCCCCGCAGGTGACTCCGTCGGGCAGGCCGGTCACGTCGATGTCCGCGGACGTCTCGCCGGCGTCCGGCCGCACCACCACGTTGACGGTGCTGCTCCTGCCGGCGTCGATCGTGACCGAGTTGTCGGCGGTGCTGATCTTGGCGGCCGAGGCCGATGTGGCGGGGACGGCGAGCAGCGCGCCGAAGACCAGCGCCACGACCACACCGGCCCGCTGCTTCCAGGCACGTCGGTGTGTTGACACGTCCACCGCCTTCCGGGTCTGATCTCCCCGCCGGCCGGTCCGGCCGGGTGATCACTCACGGTACGAATACGCCGTCGGCAACTATGCCTTGTCTGGCCGGGCTATCTCTACCCAGGGCCAGCGTCGAGCGCGTTGCCGCGGGGTCGTATCGTCCCGTCGTGTCCTCTCCGCACACTTATTCGGCCGCCGTGGCGGCGACGTTGACGGCGCTGGATGAGGGGCGTACGCCCGATCGGCCGGTGTACCGGGAGGCGGTCCGTACCCTCTTGGCCACCCTCGCGGAGCGCGCCCCCGGCCGATCGGTGGAGGTGCGGGTTCCACCCTACGGCGCGGTGCAGTGCGTGGCGGGGCCGCGACACACCCGTGGAACGCCCCCGAATGTGGTGGAAATGGACCCGGCAACCTGGCTGGAGCTGGCCACCGGCCGCCTCGGGTGGGCCGAGGCCGTCACCGAGGGTCGCGTACGGGTGTCCGGTATCCGGGCGGACCTCTCCGAGCACCTTCCGCTCTAGCTGCGGCGACGGGGCGGCGCACGATCACACTCAGCGGGCAGCTCGTGACTGTCGGTGTCGACCGCTGTTCGCGTACACTGTGAGGCTGACGACGGTCCCCGGCCCACGGTGCGGAGCTTGCCCCCCGACCTCCGCCAGGCCAGTCCAGACCCCAGCAAGAGGGAGCGGCAGGTGCCCCGAGGCGATGGCCGGCTGAGCCACGACCTTGATCCCCAGCGACCCGGCCCCCAGGACGCGTGCGGCGTCTTCGGTGTCTGGGCGCCGGGGGAAGAGGTTGCGAACCTGACCTACTTCGGGCTCTACGCCCTCCAGCACCGCGGCCAGGAGGCCGCGGGCATCGCGGTGAGCGACGGGTCGGGCGTGGTGGTCTACAAGGATCTCGGCCTGGTCGCCCAGGTCTTCGACGAGCCGACCCTGGCGAGCCTGCGCGGGCACGTGGCGATCGGGCACGCGCGCTACTCGACCACCGGCGGGTCGACCTGGGAGAACGCCCAGCCGACGATCCGGGCCACCACCTCCGGCACCACGATCGCGCTGGCTCACAACGGCAACCTGGTCAACACGGCCGAGCTGCAGCGTGAGGTGGCCGATCGCGGCCTCGACTCCGACGGCTCGACCAACGACACGTCGCTGGTCACCATGCTGCTGGCCAGCCGCCCCGACCTCTCCGTCGAGGCGGCCGCCCTGGAGGTGCTGCCCCAGCTGCGCGGCGCGTTCAGCTTCGTCTTCATGGACGAGTCGACCCTCTACGCGGCGCGTGATCCGCACGGGGTCCGCCCGCTGGTGCTCGGCCGGCTGGAGCGCGGCTGGGTGGTGGCGAGCGAGACCGCGGCGCTGGACATCGTCGGCGCGAGCGTGGTCCGCGAGGTGGAGCCCGGCGAGCTGATCGCCATCGACGAGGACGGGCTGCGGTCCAGCCGGTTCGCCGCGCCGGAGCCCAAGGGCTGCCTCTTCGAGTACGTGTACATCGCCCGCCCGGACGCCACCATCGCCGGGCGGAACGTGCAGTCCGCCCGGGTGCAGATCGGCCGCCAGCTCGCCAAGGAGCACCCGGTCGAAGCCGACCTGGTCATCCCGGTGCCGGAGTCGGGCACCCCGGCGGCGATCGGCTACGCCGAGGAGTCCGGCATCACCTACGGCCAGGGCCTGATGAAGAACCCGTACGTCGGGCGCACCTTCATCCAGCCGTCGCAGACCCTGCGCCAGCTCGGCATCCGGCTCAAGCTCAACCCGCTGCGGGAGAACGTGCGCGGCAAGCGCCTCGTGGTGGTGGACGACTCGATCGTCCGGGGCAACACCCAGCGGGCCATCGTGCGGATGCTGCGCGAGGCGGGGGCGCTGGAGGTCCATGTCCGGATCTCGTCCCCGCCGGTCAACTGGCCCTGCTTCTACGGGATCGACTTCGCCACGCGGGCCGAGCTGCTGGCCAACGGGCTGGACAACGAGGGCATCCGGCGGTCGATCGGGGCCGACACGCTGGGCTACGTCTCGCTTTCCGGTCTCATCGCCGCGACCGAGCAGCCGAAGACGCGGCTCTGCCGGGCGTGCTTCGACGGGGAATACCCGATCGAGCTGCCGGCCGGGAACCTGATCGGCAAACACGTGCTCGAAGGAGTGGGCCGCCGGGTCGCCGCCGAGGCGTCCGAGCCCACCGCCCCACTCGACGACAACTTCAGCTCGGCGCGTCTGACGCCGTCGGCCGCCACTCCGGGCGGCGCAGCCACCCACCGCCCGTAGCACCACCGACGCGGGGCGGCCCTCCGGCCGGCCCGCGGGAACCACAAAGGGGAGAACCGTGACCCACGTGTCCGAGCGCAGCGGCGCAGGATCCAGCCCGACGGGCGCCGGCGGCGACCGCCAGCCCTGGTCGGCGGGGACCGGCCGTACGCAGCGCAAACGCTCGGTCTCGTACGCCGACGCCGGGGTGTCGATCGACGCGGGCGACCGCGCTGTCGAGCTGCTGAAGTCCAAGGTCCGGCAGACCCGCCGCCCGGAGGTCATGGGCGACCTGGGCGGTTTCGCCGGCCTGTTCCGGCTGGACACGAAGAAGTACAAGAACCCGATCCTGGCCTCCTCCACCGACGGCGTGGGCACCAAGCTGGTGATCGCCCAGCAGCTCGACATCCACGACACGGTCGGCATCGACCTGGTCGCCATGGTCGTCGACGACCTGGTGGCGTGCGGCGCCGAGCCGCTCTTCCTGCTCGACTACATCGCCACCGGCGAGGTCGTGCCGGACAAGGTCGCCGAGATCGGCGCGGGCATCGCCGACGGCTGCCGCTACGCCGGCTGCGCCCTGCTGGGCGGCGAGACCGCCGAGCACCCGGGCGTGCTGCGCCCCGACGAGTACGACATCTCCGCCACCGGCGTCGGCGTGGTCGAGGAGAGCGACATCCTCAGCTCGGAGCGGGTCGAGGTGGGCGACGTCGTGATCGCGATGCGCTCCTCCGGCCTGCACTCCAACGGCTACTCGCTGGTCCGGCACGTGCTGCTGGGCGCCGCGCGGATGCGGCTCGACGTGGTGATCGAGGACTTCGGCCGGCAGCGCACCCTCGGCGAGGAGCTGCTGACCCCCACCAAGATCTACGCGCAGGACTGCCTCAAGCTGATCGCCGAGGCCGAGGTGCGGTCGCTGGCCCACGTCACCGGCGGCGGCATCCCGGGCAACCTGGTCCGGATCCTGCCCGAGCACGTCGACGCGGTGGTCAACCGCTCCACCTGGAAGCCGCAGCCGATCTTCGACCTGATCCAGTCCAAGGGCCGGATCGAGGACCCGGAGATGGAGTCGACGTTCAACATGGGCGTCGGCATGTTCGCCATCGTCTCCGCCGAGGACGCCGACCGCGCGCTGGCCACCCTGACCGGCCGTGGCGTCGACGCCTGGCAGGCCGGCGAAATCATCGAGGGCTCGGGCAACGTGCAGATGATCGGGCAGCACACCCGCGGGTGATCACTCTCCGGTGATCATCCAGGCACCTGATCGGGGGTTCACCCGAGTAGCCACCGCCGCCTAGCCTGAAGGGCAGTTCAGGCTAACGGGGGAGGGGTGATGGCTGCGCGTACGCACACCGGAATGCGGGGCATCGCCGCCGTCCCCTCGTACGTGGTGATGCAGCCGACCACGCTCTGCAATCTCGACTGCGTCTACTGCTACCTGCCGATGCGGGCGGTGGACCGGCGGATGCCCGTGCCGGTCGCCGAGGCGGTGGCGGCGGCGGTGAACCCCTGGGCGGCCGCCGGGCGCTTCTCGGTGGTCTGGCACGGCGGGGAGCCGCTCGCGGCCGGCCGGGAACATCTGGCGGCCCTGCTGGCCCCGTTCGGGCCGGAGGTGGAGCACCACGTCCAGACGAACGCCACGCTGATCGACGACGCCTGGTGCGCGTTCTTCGCCGAGCACGGGATCCGGGTCAGCGTGAGCGTGGACGGCCCCCGGGACCGCAACGGCGAGCGGGTCACCCGGGGCGGGCGTCCGGCGTACGACCGGATCCTGGCCGGTGTGGCGGCGCTGCGCCGGCACGGGCTGCCGTTCTCCGCGCTCGCGGTGGTCTCCCGGCCGGAGCCGGGGCTGGCCACGGAGCTCTACGACTACTTCCTCGACCTCGGCTGTGACGTGCTGGGGATCAACATCGAGGAGACCGAGGGCGTGAACACCCGCACGAACGCCCGGGACGCGGCCGCCGTGACCGGGTTCTGGGCGGAGCTGGTGGGCGCCTGGCGCCGGGATCCCCGGATCCACCTGCGCGAGGTCGAGTGGTCGCTGCGCTACGCCGGCGCCGTCCTGGCCGGCACGGCGGACGACCTGCTGCCCCGCCGGCTCGACCCGATCCCCACGGTCGCCCAGGACGGCTCGGTGGTGGTGCTCTCCCCGGAGCTGGCCGGCTTCACCGACCCGCGCTACGGCGACTTCAGCAGCGGCAACGTGCTGAGCACCCCGCTGGCCGAGATCCTGGCCGGTGCCGGGCGGACACCCTGGGTGGGCGAGTTCCTCACCGGCGTGGAGGCGTGCCGGTCGTCCTGCCCCTACTTCGGCTTCTGCGGCGGTGGCCACGCGGCCAACCGCTACTTCGAGCTGGGGCGTTTTGACGGTACGGAGACCGAGCACTGCCGCAACAGCAAGATCCGCCTACTGGAGGGAGTGTTGGAGCATGCCCGAGACCACGAGTCACCGGCAGCCTGAGCGCGTCGGAGGAGCCGAGCCCGATCCGGTCGCGGACCGGGTGCGGGAAGCCGCCGGCGGACTGACCGCACTGCTCCACGAGGCCGAGGCCGCGCGCCTGCTGCGGGCGGAGGTGTCGGGCGGCGACGGTGCCAGCGCGGTGTGCGCCTGGAACCACTTCGAGAACATCCCGACGTTCTACAACTGGAACAACCGGCCCCGCTGAGGGCACGCGTCCGCGATCAGGGGCCCGCCGGTCGGCCGGATCAGCTCCGGGACGACGGCGTGGCCCCTGATCGTCGGTGCGCCGCTTCGGAAGGGCACATGCGTGAGCACGCGGGGAGTCACCGCGTGCTCAGATGCGACCGGAGGTCAGCGGGTCGGACGGACCCAGGTGTCCGGGTCGTCGTCCGCGTGATCCTCATCATCGTCGTCGACATACTCTTTGTAGTCGTCGTCGAAGTGCTGCTCAGACTTCCCACCAGCACCCGCCAACTCGCGCTGCAAGGCGGTGAGGTCGGTGTTCGGGGAGTGGTACTTCAACTCCCGCGCCACCTTCGTCTGCTTGGCCTTAGCACGGCCGCGCCCCATGGCTCGACCCCCTCGCACAGAATGCGGGGCAGCCCGAAGGCGGGCCCCGATGACGTCAGGCATCTCTCGTGGCTCTTACGGTACATGGGGATGCCACCGTTCGGCACCTCGGGTTACCGTCAACCGGCCCTGCGCGTCGCAGTGAGCCGGCCGTCACAAAGTGTACCCGGTAAGGAGCGGACACCGGGACCGGCCGTGACAGCGGTCAAATCGGCACGAAGCACCCCAACGTCCAGCTTAACGCTGGTACCCGCAGCGCGGGCGGACCGGGGGCGGGGCCGGTGGCCCGCCCCCGGGTGACGTTCAGCGCAGGTGGATGGTGCGCAGCCGGCCGACCTCGGCCATCCGGCGCTCGGCGAGCCGGTCCGCGGCCACCGCCGGGGGGACGCCCTCGTCGTCGGCGAGTCGCAGGATCTCGCGGGTGGTGTCGAAGATCCGGGTGGCCCGCAGCTTGGCGCG
This sequence comes from Micromonospora sp. NPDC005707, assembly GCF_040631005.1. Taxonomy (NCBI): domain Bacteria; kingdom Bacillati; phylum Actinomycetota; class Actinomycetes; order Micromonosporales; family Micromonosporaceae; genus Micromonospora; species Micromonospora sp. NPDC005707. Next base: position 37,151 of record NZ_JBEXYR010000008.1, on the reverse strand, counting down.
CTCGAAGTTGAAGCCCTCGATCTCGTCGGCGACCTGGATCACGCCGCCGGCGTTCACGACGTAGTCCGGGGCGTAGAGGATGCCCCGGTCGGCGAGGACCTTCTCGATGCCCGCGTGGGCGAGCTGGTTGTTGGCCGCCCCGGCGACCACCTTCGCGCGCAGCACCGGCACGGTGTCGTCGTTCAGGGCGCCGCCCAGGGCGCACGGGGCGTACACGTCGATGTCGGAGGCGACCAGCGCCGCGGTGTCGTCGACCAGCGTGACCTGCGGGTGGGTGGTGCGCACCCACTCCAGGGCCTTCGGGTTGACGTCGGTCGCCACGACCTCAGCCCCGTCCTCCAGCAGGTGGCCGGTGAGGTACTTGCCGACCTTGCCCAGGCCGGCCACGCCGACCCGCTTGCCGGCCAGCGTCGGGCTGCCCCAGACGTGCTCGGCGGCGGCCCGCATGCCCTGGAAGACGCCCCAGGCGGTCAGGACCGAGGAGTCGCCGGCGCCGCCGTGCTCCACGCTGCGCCCGGTGACGTAGCTCGTCTCCCGCGCGATCACGTCCATGTCGGCGACGTAGGTGCCGACGTCGCAGGCGGTGTAGTAGCGGCCGGCCAGGGACTCCACGAAGCGGCCGTAGGCCCGCAGCAGCGCCTCGCTCTTGATCTGGTCCGGGTCACCCCAGATGACCGCCTTGCCGCCGCCCAGGTCGAGGCCGGCCAGGGCGTTCTTGTACGCCATGCCCCGGGAGAGGTCGAGCACGTCGGCGAGGGCATCGGACTCGCTGGCGTACGGGTAGAACCGGGTGCCGCCGAGCGCGGGGCCCAGCGCGGTGGAGTAGATCCCGATGATCGCCTTCAGCCCGGACTGCTTGTCCTGGCAGAACACGACCTGTTCGTGACCGGTCGATCCCGGGTCGTCGGTGCTGGCGAATACGCCCATGGCTGACTCCTGTGTCGGTGTGCGCCCTTGTGGGGCGCGGACCCTGTTGGCACGCCGGCGGGATGGTGCCGGTGCTGCTGAGCCTAATATCGGCCGCAGCCGTACTGTCGCGCACGTCACGACGCCTCGTGACGGCGGCGGCGGAGAAGTCCCGTCTCGTGGGAGGATCGCGCCGTGCCGTCGCTCTTCGCTTCATACCTGCGCGTGTACGAGCCGCTGACCGCCTTCGATCGTGACCGCCAGTCGTACTGGCGCCGCTACGTCAACGAGGGCCGGGCGGTCGCCCCGCTGGAGGGGCCGGTCCGGCAGCGGACGGCGGTGATCGAGGCGCTGGGCGCGGGCTGGACCCGGCTGCCCGACCTGCCCGACGAGGCGTACGTCCTGGAGGCCGACGACACGCTGCTGGTCTGTCCGTGGAACCTGCGGATCCGGGTCGCCGAGGCGGCGCTGAGCGCCCGGGACGGCGTGCCCTCGGTGCTGGCCGACGCGTTCGTCCCGCCGGTCCTGGCCGGCCAGGCGAAGGCGGTGGTGGAGGACTGGCGCAGCGGGGCGCGGGTGCTGGAGCACGGGGTGCCCCGGGTGCACGAGCAGATCGCCACCTGGGGGGTGCCGCTGCGCTGGTTCGTGCTCTTCGACTCGCAGGAGCGGCACCTGGTCACCGAGCCCGAGCGGCGGGCGCTGCGCTACCGGACGGAGATCTCCAAGGCGCGCCGCCGGTCGTCGCGGGCGCTGTCGGTGCTGCGCAAGTCGGTCGGCGAGGCCCCGATCACCGAGGCGGTCGAGGAGGCCGCCCGCTGGCTGGAGGAGTTCCACCCGCGCTCGGTGGTGGAGCTCGACTACGGCGGCCTCGTGCAGCTGCTCCCCGACGAGACCCTCGCCGCCGACGACTCGACCGAGCTGGTCGCGGCCGGACTGGCCGGGCTCTCCCGGGGCGAGGCCGAGGACGCCTCCGCCGCGTACGACAAGCTGGTTGCCAGGTGGCGCGCGGTGCAGCTGCTGGAGCGCTGCAACTAGGCCCGGCGCGGGGGCCGGGTTTGCCCGGGTTGAGGCCTCTCGATGCGAGAGTGTCTCGTAGTTGACGCATCACGAACCGTGATCATGAGTCCTATTAAGGTAGTTTCTGCGGCATAAAAGTCGTAAAAATCGGGCATGGTTCATCCGTCCGTCTAGGGACCTTCAGCCGTTCGGCCCATGTCGGACATCGGGGACTAGCCGGACCATGGGAGGCGCGTCGGCCGGCGGGACCCCGGCCGATGTCTATACATGTGGAGGAGTGACCCGATGGCATCGCGAACGCACGAACCAGAGCCGCTACTCACACCGGCCGAGGTGGCGTCGATGTTCCGTGTCGACCCGAAGACGGTGACCCGGTGGGCCAAGGCTGGCAAGCTCAGCGCCATCCGGACCCTGGGCGGCCACCGCCGTTACCGCGAGTCCGAGGTTCGGGCCCTGCTGCAGGGGCAGATTCCCCAGCAGCGCCAGGGGGACTGACGACCCGGACGTTTCTCAGGCGTTCCGATCAGGGGCGGTGGGACGTCGCGACAGCGACGATCCGCCGCCCTCAGTCGTTTCCGGGCGCGGCTCAGTCGAGCACGATGCGCAGGCCGACCGTGCCGCCCTCGCCCCGGCGCAGCCGGCTCCCCAGCAGGCTCAAACGGCCGATGAGCCGGTACTTCTGCTTGAGCAGCCCCCGGATCCGCCGGGTCGACTCCGGGCCGCTGACCGTCGCGTGCCCCGGCACCGCCTCGCCGTGCGGCCGGCCGCGCACGTCGCACGGGGCGACCGTGACCCGGCCGTCGCGCCGGATCCGCTTCACCTTGCCGGAGTCCGACACGGTCCACACCGCCAGCGCCTCGCCGTCGCGCACCGCCCACACCGGAGTCGGCACCGCCCGCCCGTCCTTGCGGAACGTCGTGAGCAGCACGTACTTCTCCGCCGCCAGGCGGTCCAGGTCTGTCACGCCGCTCAGGATACGGCCGCGACAGCCGGGTGGAGCCCGGATAGCGTGATCGCCATGACCGGGGAACCCGCGATCGGCGACGTGTTCGGCGAGATGATCCGCGACGCGTACGCGGTCAGCACCGGGATCGGGCCGCGGCCGCTGGTCGGCGGGCGGCTGCCCCGGCCGGTCATCGAGATCATCGAGCGCGACGACGGGCTGGTCAACGGCGCGCCCACCGAGCACTACCTGGACCCGCCGGAGCGGTGGCAGCCGTACGACCACCGGGCCGTCGACCGGGTGCACGGGCAGGTGCTGGACATCGGCGTCGGGGGCGGCCGCATCGCGCTGCACCTCCAGGAGCGCGGCGTGCCGGTCACCGGGCTGGACACCTCGCTCGGAGCGCTGCGGGTCAGCCGGCACCGGGGCGTACGCGACCTGGTGCTCGGCACCGTGGACGAGCACGTCGCCGACGGCCGGCGCTACGACACCTTCCTGCTGCTCGGCAACAACCTGGGGCTGTTCGAGGGGCGGGACCGCGCCCCGGCGCTGCTGGCCGCGCTCGCCGCGCTGGCCCGGCCCGGCGCCCAGGTCATCGCGCACGGCACCGACCCGTACGGCACCACCGATCCGGTGCACACCGGCTACCACGACCTGAACCGGCGGAGGGGGCGGCTGGGCGGGCAGCTCCGGCTGCGGCTGCGCTACCGGCTGCTCGGCACCGAGTGGTTCGACTATCTGGTGTGCTCGGTCGAGGAGTTCGCCGAGCTGGTCCAGGGCTCGCCGTGGCGCCTGGCCGACGTGGACGACCGGGACCACCCGTACTACCTGGCCACGCTGAGGCTGGCCTGACGCCGGCGGGCACCGGGGGCGCCCGCCGGCGTACGCGTCAGACCTGAACGGTGGGGGTGGTCTGCTCCGGGGGCAGGCCGCCGTCGCCGTCGACCACCTCGTCCGGCGTGCCGTCCTCGTCGATGTCGACCATGGTGATGTCCACCTTGCCGTCGCCGTCGGTGTCGAACTGGAACAGGTCGGCCTTCCCGTCGCCGTCGGTGTCCACCACCCAGACGTCGGTCTTCCCGTCGTTGTTGGTGTCCGCGCGGAGCAGGTCCACCCGCTCGTCGCCGCGGGTCTCCACGGTCTCGGTGCTCTCCGCGCTCTCCGGTGCCTGGCTCATCTCGATCCTTCCCTCGGCGTTGACGGCCGTCTGTACCCGATCCGACGCGCCCCCACGCATGCCCGCGGGCCGGCCCTGCATAGGGTCGCATCCAGGAACGAGCGAGCGGACCCACCGGCGCGGCGGAGACCCCGCCCGTCGTGGGGGCCGCGGCGGAGGGACATCGATGAGTGGTCGTTTTGTGGTCGTCGGGGCCGGCACCATGGGCCTCGGCATCGCGTACGTGGCGGCCGGCGCCGGGTACGCGCTCGAGCTGGTCGAGGTGGACCCGGCACGCGGCGCCGACGCGGTGCGGCGGCTCGGCGAGCTGTGGGAGCGCGGCGTGCAGCGCGGCAAGCTGACCGCCGAGGCGGCGACGGCGAACCGCGAGCGCGTCACCCTGCGGGCCGGCCTCGCCGAGGTGGCCGAGGGCCCCGACGTGATCGTGGAGGCGGTCCCCGAGCGACTCGACCTCAAGCGGGCCGTGCTCGCCGACGCCGAGGGCCGCCGGCCCGCCCTGCTGGGCAGCAACACGTCCAGCATCCCGATCGCCGAGCTGGCCGAGGGGCTGGAGCGGCCGGCCGGGTTCATCGGGCTGCACTTCTTCAACCCGGTCTGGGCCATGGCGCTGCTCGAGGTCGTGGTCGGCCCGGCCACCGCGCCGGAGACCACCGAGGCGGCCGTCGCGCTCGCCGGCCGGCTGGGCAAGGACCCCGTCGTGGTACGCGACCTGCCCGGCTTCGCCACCTCGCGGCTCGGCGTGACCCTCGGCCTGGAGGCGATCCGGATGGTCGCCGACGGGGTGGCCAGCCCCGCCGACATCGACAAGGCGATGGTGCTCGGCTACCGGCACCCGATCGGCCCGCTGGAGCTGACCGACCTGGTCGGGCTGGACGTCCGGCTCGACATCGCCCGCACGCTCCAGGCCGCGTACGGGGACCGGTTCGCGCCGCCGCCGCTGCTGGAGGAGATGGTGGCCGCCGGCCGGCTGGGCAAGAAGTCGGGCCAGGGCTTCTACACCTGGGAAGGCGGGGTGAAGCAGTGAGCGCGAGGAGTGAGCCTGCGAGCCCCGCAGTCGCGAACGAGAGGCGGGCACAGTGAGCGGGCTGCGGATCGAGGAGCTGCCGGACCGGCTCGTGGTCACGCTGGACCGGCCGGAGAAGCGCAACGCGATCGACGCGGACCTGATCGCCGAGCTGCACGCCGTCTGCGCCGAGCTGGAGGCACGGCCCCGGCTGCTGCTGCTCACCGGCGGCACGGACGGCATCTTCGCGGGCGGCGCGGACATCGCCCAGCTCCGCGAGCGCGGCCGGCTGGACGCGCTGGCCGCCATCAACCAGGCCGCCTTCGCCCGGATCCGGGCGCTGCCGATGCCCACCGTGGCCGCTGTGGACGGCCCGGCGCTGGGCGGCGGCGCCGAACTGGCGTACGCCTGCGATCTGCGGGTGTGCACGGCGCGTGCCGTGTTCGGCCAGCCCGAGGTGCGGCTCGGCATCCTGGCCGGCGCCGGCGCGACCTACCGGCTGCCCGCGCTGGTCGGGGAGGCCCGGGCCAAGGAGCTGCTCTTCACCGGCCGGCGGGTGGACGCCGACGAGGCGCTGCGGATCGGGCTGGTCAACCGGGTGGTGCCCGAGCCGGCGGAGCTGCTGCCCACCGCGCACGGCCTGCTCGACGAGATGGCCAGGGGCTCGGCGCTGGCGCTGCGGCTGACCAAGCTGGCGGTGGACGCCCCGGCGGCCGCCCACCCGCAGCTCGACCTGCTCAGCCAGGCGGTGCTCTTCGAGGACGAGGAGAAGCACCGGCGGATGACCGAGTTCCTGGAGCGGCGCCGCTCCCGCTGACCGCGGACACGACGAGGGCCGCACCGGTTCGCCCGGTGCGGCCCTCGTCGTCGTCTCACTGCCGGATCTGCACCCCGGCGTCGGCCAGCGCGGTGATCACCCGCGCGGACTCACCGAAGCCGATCACCAGCACGGCGTCCGCTCCGTAGTCCTTGATCTCCTTGGCGCCCCCGGAGAAGTCCACCGGCGGCGCCGACGCGCCCTCCGGGGGAACGTACGACAGCAGCTTCACCTTGTCGGCGCCCATGCCGGCCCGCTCCAGCTCGGAGCGGACGTTCTCCTGGAGGCCCTCGCCGTAGGAGTCCTTACGCGCGACGATCGCGATCTTGTGCGGTCCGTCGCGCATTATCACGTCGGCCAGCGCCCGGCCCTGGAGGCCGTCCGGCGGTGCGGTGCGGAAGTAGAGGCCCTTGTCGTCCACCGTGGTCAGCCCGGCGTCGGTGTTCGACGGGGAGAAGAGGATTCGGCCGGCGGCCACCACGTCGGGCAGCACGGCCCGGGAGATGCCCGAAGCGCCGGCGCCGATGATGACGTGCACGCCCTGCTGGACGTGCGAGGTCACGGTCGCCTTCGCCACCTTCGGGTCGGTGCCGTCGTCGCCGTCGATCCAGACCACCGGCTCGCCGAGCGCGCCGCCCGCCGCGTTGATCTCGCGGATCGCCAGCGCCGCGCCGGCCGCCATCGGCGGGTACGCCAGGGCCAGGTCACCGGTCTTCGGCAGCAGGCCGCCGAGCACCAGCGGGGAGCCGTCCTCCTTGTAGGACTTGCCCGGACGCGACTTCTTGCCCCGCGGCGGCGTCTTGGTGCTCGCCCCCGACTCGTCACCGGCGCCGACGAACTCGGTCTTGCCGTCGTCGAGCTGCCGGTTACCGAAGTGCAGCGTCGCGTAGCTGGCGGCGGCCGGCTCGCCGGCGTCGGTGAACCCGGCCCGGGTCAGCGACACCCCGCGGTACTCGATGTCCTGGCCCGCGCGGGCCAGTTGGAGGCAGATCGCGACCTCGTCGCAGCGCTGGCCGCTGGTGGTCACGCCGACGATCTGCTTGGCGATCTCGCCCGGCTCGGTCGTGCCGGCGAGCTGGGCGGCCAGCACGCTTATCACGATCGCGTCGTAGGTTTCCGCCGAGTAGAGGTAGTCCTTGAGCTTCGGGTCTACGGTGCGTAGCCGATCCTTGAAGCTCTCGGGCAGCGGCGTGAGCGGGGTGGTGCCCTTCATGCCGTTGAGAAGGTCCGCGCGGTCCTTCAGTTCATCGACGTACGAGTTCTGCATGTTGCCGTCGGTGCCGTAGAGGCGCACCTGGGTGGCGGTGGCCTCTTCGGGCTTGTCGCTCCCGCAGGCGCTGGTGGCGAGCAGGAGCGCCGCGCAGGCCGTGGACAGGGCCGCACGCGACGCGCGAGATCTGAGCATTGTCGTCCTTCCTCCGGCGAGGGTCCGCTGCGCACACTAGCGTGCCGGCGCGGAGAGCGGGACCGTGGAGGTCCGTCCGTCGGCACCCCGACTGCCGGTATCACTGTGAGTGACGGCTGGACCGTTCCGGGGTCACGGCTTGACCCTCCGAACTACTGTTCCGCTGGTGAGCGACGAAGCACAGCAGACGCTGGACGATGCGACCGCCGTGCTCCGCTCGGCGCTGGCCGGGGACGGCGACGGCGTGGTGGGCACCTTCGACGCCGTCGTGGACCGCTCCGGGCTGGCCGGGGCCTACGGGGTCGCCTGGTGCCTGGCCGCCACGATGCTGGGCGACGAGGCCCCCGCGGGCGGCGCCGCGCTCGACTTCCCCGGGATCGACCAGGCCGACTACGACACGCGGTGGGTGGCCCGCTTCGTCAGCGCGTACGCCAACGACGACGCCGACACCGGCGAGGCGCTGTTCGGAGCCGCGGCGGCCGACGGGCTGCTGCCCGACTGCCTGCTCACCCTCGCCGGGTCGACGGTCGCGACGCTGCGCAGCCGGGCGGGCTGACCGGCCCTCGCGGCCCCGGTCTGTGATAGCTCTGGTGCATGTCCGAGGCGATGCTGAGCAAGGTCCGCAAGCTGCTCGCCCAGGCCGAGGACCCGGCCTGCACGCCCGCCGAGTCGGCCGCCTTCATGGCCAAGGCCACCGAGCTGATCGCCCGCTACGGCGTCGACCGGGCGCTGCTCGCCGCCCGCGAGCCGGCAACCGACCCGGTCGGCGACCGGGTGGTCGAGGTGGTCGCCCCGTACGCCCGGGACAAGTCCGGCCTGCTCGCGGCGGTCGCCGACCCGCTGCGCTGCCGCTGCGTACGCCGCCGGCAGGGCAGTGGATTCGACCTGCACCTGTTCGGCTTCGCCAGCGACCTGGAACGGGTCGAGCTGCTCTTCACCTCGCTGCTCGTGCAGGCCGCGCACGGGCTGGCCGGAACCGCCGTACCGGCCGGGGAGCATCCGGCCGCCTTCCGGCGTGCCTGGCTGGCCGGCTTCGCGCACGTGGTCGCCGAGCGGCTGCGGACGGCCGAGGCCGGTGCGGTCGCCGAGTCCGGGGCGCCCTCCGTGGCGCTGGTGCTGGCCGACCGCTCCGACCGGGTCCAGCGCCGGCTCGCCGAGGTGTATCCGCGGCTGCGTACGGCCCCGCGCCGCCGGTTGGCGGGCAGCGGCTTCGGTCCGGGCGCGGCCGCTGGTCGCCGGGCCGACCTCGGCGGCACCGGCGTGGCCGGGACCCGGGCGAGGGGCATCGGCGGCTGACCGTCCGGTGGCGGACGCGGTCAGTCGGTGGTGCGGGCGACCGTGGCCAGGTAGCGGCAGAGGAGTTCGTGCCAGCCGGCGGTGAGCGCCTTGCGGTAGCCCTCGGCGGCCTCGCCGTGCCGGTCGAAGTAGCGGTGCTCGACGTCGACCCGGGTCAGCTCCGGCCCCTCGGGCTGGAAGAGGACCTCGACCTCGCTGGCCCGCGCCGGATCCGGCACCGGCACCCGGTCCGGCCCGAGCTGCCAGGTGAAGACCAGCCGCCGGGGCGGATCCCAGGTCAGCACCCGGCCCCAATCGCCACGGAAGCCGTACGGGCCGATCTCGTAGAGCATGCCGCCGGCCCGCGGTTCGATGCCCAGTTCGGCCAGCGCCTCCGGCCCCGACCACGTATATTCGCGCACCCACCAGTCGGTCAGCGACCCAGTGAAAACGGCGTACGCCCGGTCGGCGGAGGCGGGGGCGAAGAGTGTGCTGCGGAGGGAGAATCGGTCGAATTCCTGGTGGACCTCATCCGGATCGGCCATCCCCTGTCCCATAGGCCCGGACCATACCGGCTGATGCCTCGCTGTGCAGCTTTCATATCGGCCCGCTTCCGGACAGCGGGAGACACGTTTCCCGACAGTGCCGGGCCGGCCTCGCCGCCTCCGTTCAAGGGCGTACCGGACCACCAGGGATGCCGCGCCGGAAAGCGGGTAACCGCGGCTGATTCGGCCCGGCCGGCGGGCCAGCGGGGAGCGGGGACATGAGCGAGCGCGGAGCGACCGAGCGGGAGCCGGACCCGACGGGCGGGCGGCCCGCCCGCCATGGCGGCGAGCAGTCCGAGCCGGACGTCCTGCTCGACATCCCGGAGGTGACGGTCGACCAGATCCGGCTGACCGTCAGAGAGCTCGACGCCGACCTGTCACTGCGCGCCCGGCTGGCCAACCTGCTGCAGCTCGACGCCGGGGTCCGGGTGCACCTGGACGACGTGGAACTGGACGTCACCGGCGTCAGCGCCGAGGTGCTGCTCAAGGTACGCCTGGAGAAACTGGTGCAGATCCTGGACCGCGCGCTCAGCACCATCGATCGGAACCCGCACCTGATCGAAGCGCTGGCCCGGTCCGCCGCGAGCGGCGACGACGAGAACCGGGCGGCCCACCAGCTCGCCAGCGCACCCGTCCTGGACGAGCGCGGGCAGCGCATCGGGACGGTCGGGGCCGTGGCCGACCGCGCCCTCCGGGAGAGCCTCGGCCAGCCCGCACCGCCGTCCCCGGCGACGCCGAGCGGGGCGCGCGCCCCCGAGCCGCCGACCGGCGACCAGGGGCTGGCGAAACCGCCAACGGGCGGCCAGGGCCAGCAGAAGCCGCCGGCCGGCGGTGGCGGCGGGCAGCCCTCCGGTGGTGGGGGCGGCGGCGCGAGGGCCGGCGCGTCCCGGGAGGGCGGACCGCCGAGCGGCCAGGGTGGCCCCTCCCGCGAGGGTGGTCAGGGTGGTGGCCCGTCTCGGGAGGGTGGTCAGGGTGGTGGCCCGTCTCGCGAGGGTTGGCAGCCCGGTCGCGAGGGCGGCCCATCCCGCGAAGGTGGGCAGTCCCGCGAGGGCGGCCAGACCGGCGGCCAGGGCGGCCCGTCAGGCAAGGGTGCCGGCCAACCGTCCACCGGCCCCGCGAAGGCGCCTGGCGCGGGGGCCGGGGAACGGACCGAGCCGGGAAAGCCAGCCGGGAAGCCGGACGAAGCGGAGAAGGGAAAGGGCGGCCCGCCCGGACCGGCCCAGCTCGCCGGCCAGGCCGGGGAGACGCTGTTGCAGGCCGGCCGGAGCGTCTGGGAGGCGATCCAGAGCGGCATGAGCCAGCACCGGCCGAAGCGGTAGCCCCGGAGGCTCAGCGAAGCTGGGCTGGGAGCCGCCACCAGGCCGTACGCCGGAGCAGCAGCAACCCCGCGACCGGCGCGACCGTCACGGCGAGGGCGAGGCCGCTGGTCAGGTCGCGCGGCGCCCAGAGCAGGTTGTCCCCGATCCCGTTGGCGTGCGCGGTGAGCGAGCAGGCCACCAGCAGCCCTACGGCGCCGAGCACCGCCCCGACCTGACGGCCGCGCCCGCCGCGTGTCACCCGGGCGTCCTGCCGCACGGGCTTGGCGGCCACCGTGGCGGGCGCGGGAATCGGCGGCGCCGGCCGGACGGTCGCCGGCGCGACGACGGTGGGTCGGATGCCCACCGCGGCGGACGGCGCGACGGCCGGGCGCTGACCGGTCAGCCGCTCCTGGAGGGCGGTGAGCCCTCGGACGACCCAGACCATCGGCGGTACGACCAGCAGCAGGACCAGGGCCGCATGGGTCGCCCACGCGCCGGCCAGGGTCGGGCCGCCCCAGGCGTCGGCGTACCAGTTGGTGGCGGTCTGCTCGCCGAGCCCGAGCCACGGGCGGAACGGGTACGCCAGCACGTTGATCAGCACCAGGAAGGCGAGCACCGCGGTCAGCGCGGTGGAGGCGGCCGCGACCGGCAGGGCGAGCACCACCCCGCCCAGCGCCCGCAGCCGACCCGGCCGGCGCGCCGCCCCGGCCAGCGCGCCGAGCGCCCGAGGCACGGCGACCACGGACGAGGCGAGCCGTCGCCGGCTCTCGGCCCCGTAGGTGACCCGCCAGGGCACGAAGATGTCCCGCTGCTCTCTCGTCATGCGACAAGTCTTCGCCCGACCCCACGCCCACACCATCGGGACCAACCCCGGCCCGACCCCGACCCGTACCCCTGACGTTCCAGCGCGGCCAGCGAGCGCAGACGCCCGCGAACAGTCTGACTGGGTGTTGCGCCGGTGGGGGCGGTTTGCATGCTGGCCATCATGGATCATGAATTGGCGCGCTATACGTCCTGTCATGCCACGGCGCGCGCGTCCGACCATGGTCTCCGAACGTCCGACTCTGCCGATGAGTGGGCAAGAGTGACGTGAGATCGGACCACTTCACCGTGGGTTGTCGTTGCGAGACGCGTGAGAAACCGACGGCGGTAGGCCGTAGATGCCGGTCGCGGTCACGGCGTCGTCGTCGATCCTGTTCGGGTCGATGCTCCAGCGACCGGCCATCGCCATCACGTCGAACTCGGACGGCGTCGTGGCGCTCCAGGCTGTCCACTCGTCGTCCGACCAGCTTTCCGTCCCGGCCTCTATACCGCGAGTGCCGATGCCCAATTCAATCTCGTCAGCGGTCGGATCACCGATGAACAGTGGCACCTCACCCTGTTGGCCGATCCAGCAGTAGGCGCGCAACAGCTCACCATCCCGGGCCCGGGCCCAGGCGTGATAGTCCGGGACCCGTTCGGTGGCGAAGAACTGCACCTCGCCCAGGCGCTGGCTCAGCTCCCTCAGCCATTCGGGGAAGGCCGGCTGGGTCGCGTCGAAATCCGCCGGCACATGCAGCCGGCCGTGGGCGAGGGTCCAGCCTGACACCGGCGCGGCCACGTACACGCCGTACCCGTAGGCCCGGTCGGTGCCGGTGGCCCAGTCAAGGACTTCCCGGTCGTGCAGACCAAGCGCATCGGCGACCTCCCCAGGGGCCCGATCTCGGACAGCCAGCCACGACGTCTTAAGACTGAATCCGGCCACGCCGCCATGGTCCCAGGAATCTGTATCGCGGCTGCCCGGGGGCATCCGGATCTGCCGCGGCGCGCGCGGTCCGACCGTGGTCTCCGAAGGTCCGACTCTGCCGATGTGGGTACGACGGTTGACCGGTTGACAGAAATCGAGCTGGAGAGTGTCGGATCTGCCGGATGCCGTTCGTAGCGTATGCAGAGACGGACGTCGGGTCCGGGGACGATCAGAGGGAGCGGACATGCCTGAGTACCTCATCTACTTCAATCAGCAGTGGGTGGGTGACCACACCGAGGAGTGGTTCCGCGGGCGCGGTCCACTCGCCAGGGCGGTTGTCGATGAGATCAAGGCCGCCGGGGCATTCGTCTTCGCCGGGGGCCTGGAGGAGGAGGACGGCCCAGTCTTCAACGCAGACGCCACAAGCGGTGCGGTGGTCGTCACCGACGGGCCCTATGTCGAGAGCAAGGAGTTCCTGGGTGGCCTGACCATCGTGGACGTGCCGGATGAGGCGACCGCCCGGATGTGGGCCGGCAAAATCGCGGAGGCATGCGGCTGGCCGCAGGAGGTTCGCCGGTTCAAGCCGCGGCGCGTCTTGCAGGGATGAGATCGTCACCCGTCGGCTGGGGCTTGAGCCGAGGCGTGGCCGGCACCGGGGTGACGTCGCTGCTGCGGTATCGGAAAGGATTCGACCAGGCACGGGGGCGGCCAGAAAGTGCCGCCCCCGGAGCCGGCCGACGAAAGCGCTTCGCCGTACTCATCTGCCGTGACGCCCTTGTGGTGCCCGGCGAGGTGATCGCATCAGCGCTTGGCCTTGGTCTGTTAATCGTCAGCCCACCGTGCCAATCCGTGAGCACATGCTCAGAGCATCGCGCTCCCAGTCGCTTCCTACGAGAGCGACGGGGTAACTGACCTCTCTGCCTTGCTTGTCATCGGTCTCGACCGATAGCCCTAGCGGCAGCGGCTCTCGCTGGAGGTGTGCGACCGAGCACTCGAACCACAGCTCAACCGCGAGCTGACCGGTGGTGGCAGGGGGTAACAGCCGGGGCGCTCCGATGCTGTGTATCACGACGCCCGGCCTCTTTGCATGAACCCCACGAACGGTGATCGGCCCTGGGCCGGCGTTGGCCAACGCCAAATACCCGGACAGTCGGACGGTTCCCTCGGAGGCCGCGCTTCCAGAGTCGGCAGATTGAGGGAAGGCCACGAATGCGACCACGGCGTTCCGCTCCCGCTGATCACGCGAGTCTCGCAGTTGGCTGACACCGAAGCCGCCAAGCACAACGCCGACCACGAAGGCGGCGACGAGCCGCAGGGTCATTTTCTGTCTGACCACGAGACGGTCATGGGCGGTGGTATCCGACTCCGCGGACTGGTGATTGTGCCCGTCCAGGTCGATCACTGCGTGCTCCGCGACATGGGCGTCAGCCTAGGGGCTCGTCACACCAGGTCGCCCGGCCGTAGAGCCGCCCGTACAACCAAGGCCATGAACAGACGCCGACCAAGCCCGACAACGACGGACAGGCTGACCAGGCGTGCAAAGCCGGACCAGCCACCCCTGATGTTCTTCCAGCCCCAGGCCGTAGCTCAGTCGAGCAGTCCCGGAACCCGCTCCCGAAGCTTGGCCATCACCCGCGACAGCCCGGCGTCCAGGTCGTCGCCGTCCCACCGCACGAGTTCCTCGCCCAGCGGATTGCCCGACACCAGCACCGTCCAGCGCCCCCGTTCGCGTTCGCCGTCCATCTTGACGATGGCGACCAGGCCGTGATCCCCGGACTGGACCAGCAACTCCGGTTCACGCCACCGGTCCACCGAAACGACACATCCGGTTCGACTATCCACAACGGCCACTACGCGCATTCTCGCGGTTGCCCCTCGTGGGGCACCTCCTACCGGCGCGGTGGCCCGGCCCACCTCACCCGCGATGGATTCCTGCCATGACTCGCACCGCACCTCAGGGGCAAGCTGCGGCCGGTTCACCGGCTCCCCGCTGAGGCACCCGAGCCCCAAGACTGCCAGCGCCGCCACGAGCCGCGGGTTGGTCGTCCTGCGAGGCGACGGGGGACGGGCCGGCGCACTCAGATCGATGACGGGCATAGAGCAAGTTATCCGATGGGCAGGTAACCCGCTCGTACCGACGCCGGCCATCTACGGGCCAGTAACCGTGGCGCCAGCGGTCATGAGCGGGCACGAGCGGCATTGAGCTCTGCCGCCGACAGCAGGCGTTTCGTGGCATCGCGGCTCGTTGAGCGCGATCTTCCAAACTGAGGCTCCCGAGCGCGGTGCGGGCCAAGGGCGCTACGGCGGCCATGCCGGGTGTGCGGCCGAGCCACGCCAAGGGGCTCGAAGCAAGCTCCGTCCGTGCGATCCACGTGCGATAAGGAGTGGCCACTAGTGGGATTCAGGGGCCAACCAGGGACAGACCGGACAGGCAGCCTGCCGGGGCACAAAGCAGAACGCCGACCGGCGTTTCCGCTGGTCGGCGCTCCTGTAGCCCGGCGAAAGGCTATGTGGCCAGGGGCGGGGTCGAACCGCCGACCTTCCGATTTTCAGGCACCCGCATTCTTGCAGGTCAGCGCCGTTTCGCGGTTCATCGTGCAACTGGGCGTGCAAATTCGGGTCAGCCCTCGCAAGTGCTCGGTGTGGGAGCCGACACGGTGACCATGTCGCGTAGCGCGGCCAAGAGGCGCTCCCGCTCGTCATCAGGTAGACCGAACCGGGCATGCGAGAGTTTGGTGGCGTACGAGGTGAGGGCGTCGAGGTCGGCAAGTTGTTGCCGTGCCTCCGCCTCCATCGCGTCATCGGGGTCAACATCGATGGCCTCGTCGCCGGTGTAGTCCTCGGACGCCAGTTCCATGCGATAGTCGACGGCGTCGATGGCCCGACCTGCGACGTGCACGGCGAAGGCCGGCTCCGCATGGAGGTAGCACTCCGCCGCGAAGAGAATCGCGGCGGCCGGGTCATCGTCGGCGTCATCCGGGCCGTCCTGCCCATCGTTGTGGCAGTACTCGCTGATATAGAACTCGCCAAGGGCGACGGCGATTGGCTTGAAGGCGGTCTGATCGCCGGCGGCAGCACGCCACACCAGGTCGAGCAGAGGTCGCAGGCTCTGCGTGAACGGCAGCCGTTGCGGGTCCAGACGGATCAGCCGCTCCGCCGTGATAGCGGCGAATGCCACCGCCGTACCAGCGTTGGCGGCCAACACCCGCGACCGCACCTGCTCGCCCAGGGTCTGCCAATCCGTCATACCAACCTCCGAACACCGATGCGGGCAAAGACACGACCGGAACCTCCGGCCAGCGGTACGCCGACACGGCGACACGCCCAGCCGCACGGATGACGGACGCTGCCACGCCCCGATAGCGGTGGTCAAGCATCAGCCGGGACACGACAAGGGCTCTACACCATGAACTGCCGAATTAGCCTCTTAAGGATCAAGGCGGCCCGCAAGCGGGCCGCGCCGGCCGGCCCCGGCCTGACCAGGGCGCGTTTCGTGAGTGGGCGTTGGCCTGCTGAGGTCACGGATGTGGATGGACTCCTGGGTCCTTCCGAGCAGCCGCTTGCCGCGCGGCTTCCAACTGCAGCCCCGCGAGATTCGCATCTGATGCAACCCCCGGAGCCGGACCCCGCGTGACTATCCCGACTCGACAATCGGAGGCATCGGATGAGCGATCGTGACGCGGCGTTCGCGGCGTACTTCGCGGCACGATCAGACGCGATGCGCGGGACCGCATACCTGTTGTGCGGCGACTGGCATCGGGCGGAGGACCTGGTCCAGTCCACGTTCACGAAGCTGTACCTGGCCTGGAACCGGGCATCCCGGCACGAGGTGCTCGACGCGTACGTACGGCAGATCCTGTTGCGGACCTTTCTCGATGAGCGGCGCCGCGGCTGGTGGCGACGGGAACGTGTGCAAGACGAGGCGACGGAGCAGGCCGTGACGGCGGACTCGCCGGAAGAGCGGCTCGTGCTGTTGGAGGCACTGACGGGCGTACCGCCGCGCCAGCGGGCCGTGCTGGTCCTGCGGTACTGGGAGGACCTGTCCGTCGAGGAGACCGCGTCGCTGCTGCAGTGCTCGCCCGAAACGGTGAAAAGCCAGGCGGCGCGGGGCCTGGAAACGCTGCGCCGGCTGCTGGCGCCCACTTTGGCCGCTACCAGAAGGAAATACGATGAATGAGGACGAGTTTCGAGGAGCGCTACGCCGCACCATGGCGGTCACCAGTCCTCCCCCACCGATGAGCACAACCGACGCGCTGGTCGCCGGCCGCCGCGCCCGGTTCCGCCGCCGGCGCGTCATCTCGTTCTGCGCCGGGTCGGCGACAGCGGTCGTGCTGGTCGCCGCCGTCGGGTTCACCGGCATGTTGGGTAGCGGGAGTAGCTACAGCCCGGCGGGCACGCAGCCGTCACCCGGCAGCACGGTCGATCCGAGGATCGGCCTGTCGCAGGAGGAGCGGACCGCCGGCAAGAAGCAGGCACAGGCAATGCTCGACGAGCTCGTCGCCGTCGTACCCGCCGGATACACCGTGGTCGAAGACTCGTTGAATCCGGTTGCGTTGTTTCCGGCCAAGGTGGCCGACCGCCCTGCGACGAGCAGCGCGTCGGTATACCAGGCGTCGTTCTCGATACGTCAAGGGGAGCAGACCGGGCTGGTACTGGTCGAGGTGCGCACGGCGCACTCCCCATTGCCCCGGTTGCCGGGTGACGGCTGCGAATTGGCGCTGAAGCTCTGGCCCTTACCTCGCGGACAATGCCAGCTGGTGACCGTCGGCAAGGCACAGGTAGGGGTGGCCCAATCCCACTGGAAGAACGAGGACCCGCCGCGGTTCGCCCAGTGGGCCGGATACCGGCACCCGGACGGGGTGGTGGTCAAGGTCGCCCAGATCTCGAGGCCCGACCCTTACGCGCACCGCTTCGGGGTCCTGCCAGAGCTGAAGAAGCTGCCGTTCACCGTCGAGCAGCTCGCGGAACTCGCCGCCAGCGACCGATTCCGCGTCGATTAAGGCCCGACACGGCGGGTGGGGCGCGGGATTCCCGCGCCCCACCCTTGTCGCGGAGCCGCTACCTCATGCCGGGCTGGCCGGCGAAGATCACCGATAACAGCGTCATCATTTGGCGGCGGCCCGCTTCCATCTCGTCAACGCAGCCTTGGAGCCTGGGCCATGATCGGCAGGACAGGTCCTAGTCGCTGCCCTGGTCGTGCGGGACGGTGACGGTGACGGTGCAGCCCACCGGCCGGCCGATCTCGTCGTGGCCGGCGTAGGTGAGCTGGTAGACCCGGTCCCCGCCGTTACCGGCCCGTTCGGCCCGCAGCTTGCCGCTCGTGTCGGGCGTCCCGACGGCGAAGCCGCTGACGTCAGCGGCGTCGCCACCGGTCACGCCGGTCAGGGAGAACGCGTTCGGGCCGAGCACGCCGTCGCGCAGGTCCGCGGTCACGTTGACGTCGACCAGCTGGTGGTTCGGCGGCCACAGGACCGGCCGGTCCACGGCGCAGTCGAGCTGCCGCATCGGCAAGGGGTTCGCCAGGGTGGCGGTGGCGTGCCCGATGGTCGCGGTGAGCCGGCCGCCGGCCTCGTAGTACATGTGCGCGGTCCGGCCGTCGAAGTAGAACGTCGGCGCGGCCGAGCGGCCGAGGTCGGGGGCGGCAGCCATCGAGTCGTGCACGACGCCGAGGTGGATCTCCTGGTCGAAGTTCTCCCCGACGTCCACGGCGTGCATGTTGCCGTCGGCGGCGTGGTAGATGACGACGTTGCGGTCGTTCCAGCGCAGGAAGAACGGGCCCGAGGCGTTCGGCCCCTCGTCGCCCTGCGGGGTCACGATCGGTTCGGGCTGCATGGTCCAGGTCCGCGCGTCGTTGGAGACCGCCCAGCGGATCCGCCGCGACACGGGCCCGGTCGGTCCGGGCAGCGCCGCGGTCGGGTTGTCCATGAAGACCATCAGGTACCGGGTGCCCAGGCGGGGCACGGACTGCTCGAACACCCGGGCGTAGGAGGTCTCGCCGCCGGTCGTCTCGTTCCGGCTGACGGCGGTGCCGCCGTAGTTGAAGTGGATGCCGTCGTCGGAGGTCGCGTACCGGGTGATGGAGTTCTCGCCGTGGAAGTAGAGGAACAGCTTCCGCTCCCCCTCGATCCACACGGCGTGCGGCGAGGAGATGTGGCTGACCGTGGAGTAGTGCGGCAGCCAGGTGTTGCTGATCAGGGGGTTGGCGGTGTACTCGGTCCACGGACCGTCGATCGAGTCGGCGTACGCCAGGGCGATGCCGCCGGGACGCTCGTGCGGCGCGTAGTACAGGTAGTAGGTGCCGAGCGGGTTGGGGAAGTAGTCGGCGGCCCGGATGACGCTCGGGAAGATGAACTCGTTCGTCGGGTTGTAGGCCAGGGTGCTCTTGTCGAACGCGGTGCCCTGGTAGGTGAACTGGGGGAAGTCGAGGCCGGGATCCGCGGCGGCCGGTGCGGCGCCGGTCAGGGCGGCGACGAGCAGGCCGGCGCCGGCCGTGGCCAGGACGGCGCGTCGAGAGGACGGGACGGATGGCTTCGTCATGCGGCTTCCTCTTCTGTCGGTGCGATCGGGTGACGGTTCGCGAGCAGCGCGGGATGACTCTCAGTGAGAACACAGGGGACATCGATCGGCCGACGCCTGCGGCGTCGCCGTGCTAATACGTATTAGCATCTATGTTTCTCGAATGTTGCGCGCCCGGCGGCCCGTCTGTCAAGAGGTGGCCGGCGAGGCGCCCATCCACCCGGTCCACCGACCAACCAGCCGGGGGGCGGATCGGCTAATGCGCATTAGTTCAGCGGGTTCATCGCGCCGAAATCTTCCGGCCACCTCTTGACACGCGCCGCCGCACCCGCCAGGCTCCTTCCCAACCCCGAGCGCTAATACGCATTAGCCGCACCGGAAGGACCCGACGTGACCGCTCCCCTCAGACGTGTCACCCAGCGTGACATCGCGCGGATGGCCGGCGTCAGTCAGGCGACCGTGTCGCTGGTGCTCAACAACCGCACCGACGCGGACGTCCGGATCGCTCCGGAGACCCGGGACCGGGTGTTGCGGGTCATCGCCGAGACGGGCTACGCCGCCGACCCCGTGGCCCGCCGCCTCGCCTCGCGGTTCAACCGGATCATCGGCGTCTTCACCTACGAGCCCGCGTTCCCCAGCGGCAGCCGGGACTTCTTCCACCCGTTCCTGCTCGGCATCGAGGAGTACGCCGAGCGGGTCGGCTGCGACCTGCTCCTGTTCACCAGCGCACCGGTCGTGGACGGCCGGCGGCGCATCTTCCACCAGGACAACCGGCTGCGGCTGGCCGACGGGTGCATCCTGCTCGGGCGCGAGATCGACGGCGCGGAGCTGCAGCGGCTCAACGGTGACGGATATCCGTACGTGGCGGTCGGGCGCCGCGACGACGCCGGCGGGCCGGTCCCCTACGTCGGCGCCGACTACGCCTCGGCGGTGTCCCGGCTCGTGGAGACCGCGCTGCGGCACGGCCACCGCCGCCTCACCTACGTGGGCATGGGCATGACCGCCGAGTCCTCACAGGACCGGCGCCAGGGCTTCGTCGCCGCCGCGGGCACCGCCGAGAGCGCCCGCCAGGTGGCCGCGGCGCCCGGGGCGGCCGACGCGACCCTCGACGACCTGCTGGCCGACGGGAGCACGGCGGCGTTCGTGGAGGACTTCGCCACGGCGGTGGCACTGGAGGCGGCCGCCCGCCGCCGCGGCCTGACCGTGCCCGGCGACCTGTCGATCGTGACCCTCGGCGACCCGACCGTCCCCGTCCCCACCGACATCGCGTTCACCGGGTTCCGCATCCCCCGCGAGGAGATGGGCCGGCAGTCGGTCGAGGTGCTGACCGGCGTCATCGACGGCAGCGCGGGCGGCCTCCAGCAGCGACTTCTCCCCTGCGAACTCGTCGAGGGCAGCACCCTCGGCACCCCTGATCCGGCGGTCGACCGACCCTGAGCGGTCGGCCGCGCAACTGGAAGGAAGCAAGTGGTCATCATGCGTGCGGACGTCCTCGTCGTCGGGGGCGGCCTGGGCGGTGTCGCCGCGGCGCTCGCCGCGGCCCGGACCGGCCGGTCCGTCATCCTGACCGAGGAGTTCGACTGGCTCGGCGGGCAGCTCACCAGCCAGGCCGTCCCGCCGGACGAGCACTCCTGGATCGAGCAGTTCGGCGCCACCGCCAGCTACCGGGCACTGCGCAACGGCATCCGCGACTACTACCGTCGCCACTTCCCGTTGACCGAACGGTCCCGGGCGTGGACCGACCTCAACCCCGGCGCGGGCTGGGTGAGCCGGCTCTGCCACGAGCCGCGGGTGGCCGTCGCCGTCCTCGAGGAGATGCTCGCCCCGTACCGCGGTTCGGGCCGGCTGCGGGTGCTGCAGCCGTACCGGCCGGTGGCCGCGGAGACCGACGGCGACCGGGTGACCGGCGTGACGCTGGCGCACCGCGACCGGGACGAGCGGATCGACGTGGTCGCGCCGTACGTCCTGGACGCCACCGAGACCGGCGAGCTGCTGCCGCTGACCGGCACCGAGTACGTCACCGGGTTCGAGTCGCGGGAGGAGACCGGTGAGCCGAGCGCCCCGGCCGAGGCCCAGCCGATGAACATGCAGGCGGTGTCCGTCTGCTTCGCGATCGACCACGTCGACGGGGACCACACCATCGACCGCCCGGCGGGGTACGACTTCTGGCGCGACTACAAGCCCGACTTCTGGGGTGACCGGCTGCTGTCCTGGAAGTCGCCGCACCCGCGCACATTGGAGATCGTCGAGCGCAGCTTCACCCCGAACCCGGACGACGACCCGTTGAGCGTCAACGCCGACCAGCGCGTCAACCCCGGTGACGGCAACCTGTGGACGTTCCGGCGGATCGCCGCCCGGCGCAACTTCACCGACGGCGCGTACGGCAGCGACATCACGCTGGTCAACTGGCCGATGATCGACTACTTCGAGGGTCCGGTCATCGACGTGCCGAACGCGTCGTGGCACCTGTCCAAGGCCCGCGAGCTGTCGTACTCGGTGCTCTACTGGCTGCAGACCGAGGCGCCCCGGCCCGACGGCGGCACCGGCTTCCCCGGCCTGCGGCTGCGCGGCGACGTGACCGGCAGCCCCGACGGCCTGGCCCAGGCCCCGTACATCCGCGAGTCCCGCCGGATCCGGGCCGAGTACACCGTCGCCGAGCAGGACCTGTCCCTGGCGGTCCGGGGCGACCACGGCGCGGTCAGCTACCCGGACGCGGTGGGCGTGGGCATGTACCGGATCGACCTGCACCCGTCGACCGGCGGCGACAACTACATCGACGTGGGCTCCTGCCCGTTCGAGATCCCGCTCGGCGCCCTGATCCCGCAGCGGATGGAGAACCTGCTGCCGGCCGGCAAGAACATCGGCACCACCCACGTCACGAACGGCAGCTACCGGCTGCACCCGGTCGAGTGGAACGTCGGCGAGGTCGCCGGCCTGCTCGCCGACTTCTGTCTGGCGCGGGGCGAGTCCCCGCGTGCGGTCCGCAACACCCCCCGTCTGCTGGCCGACTTCCAGGACCGCCTCACCGCGGCCGGCGTGGAACAGCGCTGGCCGCGGATCGCGGGCTACTGAACACACACCCCCGGTGAGGAGAAGATTGTGAGAGCAGGAAAGGCTTTGCGCGGCGTCGCCGTGGCGCTGGCCGGCGCGCTCGCCCTGACCGCCTGCGGCGGCGGTGGCGACTCCGCCGACAGCGGTCCGGCGAAGCTGCGGATGACCGTCTGGTCGGCCAACGAGGCGCACCTCAAGCTGTTCAACGAGATCGCCGACGAGTACCGCAAGAGCCACCCGGACGTCGCCGAGATCAAGTTCGACCCGCTGCCGTTCGACAACTACACCACCACCCTCACCACCCAGATCGCCGGCGGGAACGCGCCCGACCTGGCCTGGGTGTTCGAGAACTCCGCCCCCGACTTCGTGGCCTCGGGCGCGCTGGCGCCCCTCGACGACACGCTCAAGAAGACCGAGGGCTACCAGTACGAGGACCTCTCCCCCGCCACGATCAAGCTCTGGCAGAACGACGGGAAGCTCTACGCGTACCCCTTCTCGACCTCGCCGTTCGGGGTCTTCGTCAACACCGACATGGTCAAGAAGGCCGGGCAGAAGACCCCGGCCGAGCTGATCGCGGCCGGGCAGTGGACCTGGGACAACGCCCTGGCCACCGCCGCCGCGGCGGGGGCGAAGTCCGGCAAGGCCGGCCTGGTCATCCGGGACTTCGACTACAAGGGCTGGGACAACCTGTCCACCTTCTGGACCGGGTGGGGCGCCCAGGCCTGGAGCGAGGACGGGAAGACCTGCGGGTTCAACAGCCCGGAGATGGTCGACGCGATGACCACCCTGCACAAGGCCACCTTCACCCAGAAGGCGCTGCCCGGCCCGGGCACGACGGCCGACTTCTTCGCCGGTGACTCGGCCATGACGGTCACCCAGATCTCCCGCGCCTCGCTGCTGAAGGACGGCGGATTCGGGTGGGACCTGGTGCCGCTGCCGGCCGGGCCGAAGGGCAACTACGCGGTGGTCGGCCAGGCCGGCCTCGGGGTGATGAAGAAGAGCCCGCACGCCAAGCAGGCGGCCGACTTCCTGGCCTTCTTCACCAACCCCACGAACGCGGCGAAGCTCGCCCAGTTCTTCCCGCCGCCCCGGCAGTCCCAGCTGACCGCCGAGACGCTCGCCAAGACGAACCCGAAGCTCAAGCCGGAGCAGCTGCAGAAGGTCGTCATCGACGGCATCACCAACGGCGTGGTCAAGCCCAGCCACGCCGGCCAGGCCGAGCTGAGCCAGCAGGTCCGCGCCGGCCTCGACCCGCTGTGGCAGCCGAACGCGGACGTCAAGGCCGTGCTCGACGGCGTCTGCGCCAAGATCCAGCCGCTGCTGGCGAAGTAGGGCTGACGATCATGACCCAGACGGACACCAGGGTGGGCCCGGCGACTGCCGGGCCCGCCCCGGGCCGGGCCCGGCCGTTCTGGACCACCCGCCGCCGGGACCAGCTCACCGGTTACCTGTTCATCACCCCGCAGCTGCTCGGCAGCGCCGTCTTCGTGATCCTGCCGCTGGTCCTCGTGGTCTGGTACAGCCTCCACGAGTGGAACGTGCTCGCCGGGACCTTCGACTTCGTGGGCACCGACAACTACCAGGCGCTCGCCGACGACCCCAACCTCGGCGCGGTGCTGCGCGCCACCGGGCTGTTCTCGGTCGGCCTCGTGGTGGTCAACCTCGGTCTGGCGCTGCTGCTGGCCGTCCTGCTCAACCAGAAACTGCGCGGCACGATCCTGTTCCGCACGCTGTTCTTCTCCCCCGTGGTGGTCTCGCTGGTGGCCTGGACCATCGTGTGGGGCTTCCTGCTGCAGGACAACGGCGGGCTGAACAGCCTGCTCGACACCGTCGGCATCGACGGGCCGAACTGGCTGCGCGGCGAGGGCACCGCGATGGTGTCGGTCATCGTCGTGCAGGTGTTCAAGAACGTCGGCCTGAACATGGTGCTGTTCCTGGCCGCCCTGCAGGGCGTGCCGGCGGACCTGTACGAGGCCGCGGAGGTCGACGGCGCGAGCCGGCTGCGGCAGTTCTGGCGGATCACCGTGCCGCTGATCAGCCCCACGATCCTGCTCACCTCGATCATCACGGTGGTCGGGTCGTTGCAGGTCTTCGCGCAGATCGCGGTGCTCACCCAGGGCGGACCGGGCACGTCGACGACGGTGCTCGTCTACTACCTGTACCAGCAGGCCTTCCAGTTCCATCACTTCGGCTACGGCGCCACGCTGTCGATCGTGCTGTTCGCCATCGTGCTCGCGCTCACCGTGCTGCAGTGGCAGATGCGCAAGAGGTGGGTCTTCCATGAGTCGTGACCTGTCGCGGCGGACCAAGCTGGTGCTCTACGGGGTGCTGCTGGTCCTGGCGATCCCGTTCGTCTTCCCGACCTGGTGGATGGTCACCTCGTCGCTGAAGCCGGTGGCGGACATCTTCGCCTTCCCGCCGGACCTGCTGCCGACCAACCCGCGGCTCGACGCCTACCGGCGGGTGTTCGAGTTGCAGCCGTTCGGGCAGCAGTACCTGAACAGCCTCTACATCGCGCTGCTGGTCACGGTCGGCACCCTGGCCGTGTCGGCGCTGGCCGGGTACGCCTTCGCGCGCATCCGGTTCCGCGGCCAGAACGTGCTGTTCCTGGTCGTCCTCGCGGGCCTGCTCATCCCCAGCGAGGTGACGATCGTGCCGCTGTTCCAGATGTTCTTCAAGCTCGGCCTGGTCAACACCCACTGGCCACTGATCCTGGTGCCGATCTTCGGCGCGCCGAGCGTGCTGGCGACGTTCATCATGCGGCAGTTCTTCATCAGCCTCCCTGGCGAGCTGGAGGAGGCGGCCCGGGTCGACGGGCTGGGCCGCTTCGCCACGTTCTGGCGGATCGCCCTGCCGCTGTCGCGGCCGGCGCTGGGCGCGGTGGCCATCTTCACCTTCCTGCACAGCTGGAACCTCTACCTGGAGCCGATCGTGTTCCTCTCCTCGCCGGAGAAGTTCACGCTGCCCCAGGCGCTCACCCAGTTCGTCGACGCCTACGGCGGCCCGATGTGGGACGTCCAGCTGGCCGCGGCGTCGATGACCGCGCTGCCGGTCCTGGTGGTGTTCGTCATCGCGCAGAAGCAGTTCGTCGAGGGCCTCGCGCACACCGGCCTCAAGGGATGACGGCACCGGTCGTCGGCATCGACATCGGCGGCACCAAGACGGCGGCCGCACTGGTCGACCGGGGCGGGCGGGTGCGGGAGCGCCGCGAGGTGCCCACGCCCGCCCGGTCCGGGCCCGACGCCGTGCTGGACGCCGCCGCGCGGCTGGCCGCCGACCTGCTCGGCGCGGCCACCGGACCGGTGGGGGTGGGCACCGCCGGCACGGTCGAGCCCGCCACGGGCGTCATCCGGTACGCCACCGACAGCCTGCCCGGCTGGACCGGTACCCCGGTCGCCGACGCGCTGGCCGCCCGGCTGGGCCGGCCCGTGCGGGTCACCAACGACGTGTACGCCGCCGCGCTGGGCGAGTGCTGGGCCGGCGCCGGACGGGACCGCGCCCACGTGCTGCTGGTGGCCGTCGGCACGGGGCTGGGCGGGGCGGTCGTGCGCGACGGCCGCGTCGAGGCCGGTGCCCGCGGCGCGGCCGGCGGGGTCGGGCACCTGCCGGCGCCGGGGGCCGAGCGGCTGCGGTGCGGATGCGGCCGGCCGGGGCACCTGGAGGCGGTCGCCTCGGGCAGCGGGCTGGCCGCCGCCTACTTCCTCGAAACCGGAACCCAGGTCACCGGCCGGACCGTGGCGGATCGCGCGGCGGCCGGGGACGGGGTCGCCGGGCGGATCGTGGACCGGGCCGGAGCCGCCCTCGGCGCAGCCCTGGCGGGGCTGGTGGCCCTGCTCGACCCGGACGCCGTCCTGGTGGCCGGCGGTGCGGCCGGCGCCCTGCTGCCCGCCGCGTCGGCCGCCTACGCGGCCGAGTTGCCGGCGGGCTGGGCCGACGTTCCCCTGCGGCCCGCAGCGCTGGGCACCGACGCCGTCGTGGTCGGCGCGGCCCGGCTCGCCATGGACAGCCACGACATCGAAAGGACCGACCGGTGAACGTGCTCGACGACCTGGCCGGCGGGCTGGTGGTGTCCTGCCAGCCGCTGCCCGACGACCCGGACGACCCGATGCGCGACCCGTACGTGCAGGCCCGGGTCGCCGCCGCGGTGGTGCGCGGCGGCGCGGTGGCGGTCCGGGTCAACGGACCCGACGACATCGCCGCGGTGCGCCCCCTCGTCGACGTCCCGGTGATCGGCCTCTACAAGCACGGCACCGAGGGCGTCTTCATCACCCCGACCGCGGCCCACGCCCTCGACGTGGCACTGGCCGGCGCGGACATCATCGCGATCGACGCCACCGACCGCCCCCGGCCGGACGGACGCACCTTCGCCGACACGGTCCAGCTGATCCGCGAACGGACCGACGCGCTGATCCTCGCCGACGTCGCCACCGCGGCCGAGGGCGTCGCCGCCGTCGAGGCCGGCGCCGACGCCGTCGCCACCACGCTGTCCGGCTACACCCCGGCCAGCCCACCGACTGACGGGCCCGACCTCGGGCTCGTGGCGCGACTCGTCGCACAGCTGTCCGTACCGGTGATCGCCGAAGGGCGGTACCGCACCACGGAACAGATCGGCCGGGCCTTCGAGGCGGGTGCGCACGCGGTGGTGATGGGCAACGCCGTCACCTCACCGCTGTGGATCACCCGCCGGCTCGTGCCGGCCACCCCCCGCGCGGCGAGCGCACCGGAAAAGAGGGAGTGAGCATGAGAAGACGTACCCTCCTGGCCACCGGCGTGGCCGGGCTGGCCACCGTGGCCGTCGGCCGGCCCGCGTTCGCCGGGCCCGCCGGCCGGCAGCTGACCGTGGCACTCGTGCCGTTGGACGACCGGCCGGTCAACACCTACGCGCCGCAGATGACCGCGGCGAGCGCCGGCGCCCAGGTGCGGCTGCCGCCGCGGGAGCTGCTGGGCCGCTTCTTCACCCCCGGCGACGGGGCCGCCATCGCCCGCTGGCTCGGCACCACCGACGGTGTCGACGGGTACGTGATCTCGGTCAGCATGCTCGCCTACGGCGGCCTGATCGCCTCACGGACCGCCGCGCCGACGCTGGCCGCCGCCCTGGACAACCTGGCCGCCGTCCGGGACCTGCGCGCGGCCCGGCCGGAGGCGGTGGTCGAGGTGCACGACACCATCCAGCGGCTCGCGGTCACCAGCACCGGCACGGAGCTGGACCGGTACCGCGACGCGCTGGTCAGCTGGGCGAAGCTCTACGACCAGGTGGTCAACCTCGGGCAGGAGGAGCTGCGGGCACAGCTCGACGCCGTCCGGGCGCAGATCCCCGACCAGGTCGTCGAGGACTACCTCGCCGCGCGGGCCCGCAACCACCAGGTCAACCGCCTGATGGTCGAGTGGGTGGCCGACGGCACCATCAGCCACCTCGTGCTCTCCGAGGACGACACCGCGCCGGTCGGGCTGGCCCGGGCCGAGCGGGTGGAACTGGAGGCGCTCGTCGCCCGGCTCGGCGTGGCCGACCGGGTGGAGATCTTCCCCGGCGCCGACGAGGTCGACGCGCTGCTGGTCGCCCGGGTGATCGCGGCCGGCACGACCCCCACCTACCGGGTGGAGTACGCCGGCGTCTCCGGCGAGAACTGGACCGCCCAGCTGGAGGGCATCCCGTTCGCGGAGAACATCCGCCGGCACGTGGCCGCCGTGGGCGGGCGGGTCGTCGACGGCGACGCGGACCTCGTGCTCGCCGTGAACACCCCCTCGGCCGCGCCCGCCCAGCGGGCCGCCGACCTGGACGCCTTCGTCGGGCGGATCGGCGAGCTGCAGGCCGCCGGCACCCCGGT
The DNA here is from genome assembly GCF_040631005.1 of Micromonospora sp. NPDC005707. Taxonomy (NCBI): domain Bacteria; kingdom Bacillati; phylum Actinomycetota; class Actinomycetes; order Micromonosporales; family Micromonosporaceae; genus Micromonospora; species Micromonospora sp. NPDC005707. The sequence goes on along the minus strand of NZ_JBEXYR010000008.1, from coordinate 9,647 downwards.
CATCGTGGTGGACCCGCTCATCGTCAACAAGGCCGACCACGACCTGGTCGCGCGGATGGAGAGCGGTCTGGACCTCGCGGCGCTGCTGTCGTACTCGGGGTGGAACACCGGCGGCAACGCCCTCGGCCTGGCGCTCGGGCACGGCACCGCCCGGTGGGCGTACCTGCGCTCCTCCGGCAGCGGGTTCGGCGTGCCCGAGCTGCGCGGGCCCGGCCGGGCGCACGCCGAGTACCTGCTCTACCGGTTCGTCAAGGACGACCCGTGGAAGAACATCGTGCAGGTCGAGGCGTACGCGCACGCGCGGGCCCAGGGCTGGGACCCGCTCGCGCTCACGCCCGCGCAGAAGAGCTACTTCGACGGCTGGGTACGCGAGCGGCTCGTGCCGCTGACCGAGCGGTACTTCGCCGACCACTTCGCGGGGCACCGCGTCGTGCTGGGCCGGCGGGGCGCGAAGACGTTCACGGCGACGCTGACGCGCTTCGAGTCGGCCCGGGTCGAGCTGCCGTGGGACCGGCTCTTCGAGGTGATCCTGGAGCCTCGCCTGCAGCTGTCCTGACCGGACGGCCGGTCGCGCCGGGGGTCGGCCCGCCGGCGCGACCGGCGCGGTACCGGACCGGTTCGCGGCCTTTCGGCCTCAGTCCGTGAGGCGCAGCAGTGCCCGGCCGGGGAACGGCCGGCCGTTCTCCCCCTCCCAGGTGGCCAGGTGCCGCTTCTTCTCGGCCGGCGACGGCGCCAGGAAGTCGAAGTAGCGGAGGATCACGTCGCGGGCCTCATCGACGGTGTAGGTCGTCGCGGACGGCACCGGCCCGAGGCTCTCCACGGTCACGCCTTCGGGCGTGCAGCGCACGACGGCGGAGTTGCCCTCGAACTCCTCGTACGCGGAACGTCCGGACGTCACATCGTCGATGCACTGCAGCAGCTCCAGGCAGTCCGGGGCGTACGTCTGGATGTCGCTCACCAGCTGGGAGCCCAGGTCGCGGAAGTGCCCGTTGCGCGTCGTCAGGGAAGGCGCGCCGTACTGGTTCCGCTGGAACTCGATGCCGTCCTGCATGTGTCAGTTGCCCCCCGCCACCGGCCAGGCCGAATACCACGTCGTGCCGCCGGGATTGTAGAAGCCCTCCACCAGCAGCCCGTTGGCCCTACCCTGCCACTTGTTCGGATCCCCGGGGTGGGGACCCCCCGCCCGGAACGCGCCCTCGATGGTCTCGTCGACGCGCTGTGGCGTCCAGTTGTCGGGGAAGAACGTGCTGGCGCCCCGCTTCTGGCGCCAGACGCCGGTCGCGTCCTGCACGTCGACCCGGGCCCGGTACGTGCCGTCGACGTAGCGTTCCAGGATCATCTCCCGCCCGTTGGCGTCGACCCGGACCCGCGCTCCCGGCGGGTTCTCGCCCAGGAAGCGGTGGTGGAAGCCGGTGCCGCGTGGCGGAGTGGCGTTGGTGTTGACGTGGCCGCGGAAGACGTGCTCGTAGCGGCGGTGGCGCATCCGCGCCCGGAGCCATTTCTCCACGGGCCGGAACAGGCCGGCCTTGCCGCGGCTACCCACCGAGCACCGCGTCGGTCGCCATGGTCAGCAACTGGTCGATGAGGGCGCCGGTGATGAGTTTGAAGATCGGGATCTCCAGCAACGACGCCCCGAAGGTGACCGCGGCCGTCGCGATCGCCTGCGCGATCTGGATGGCCAGCAGCGTCAACTGCACGATCACGTTGATCTTCAGCGCGAGCACGATGCCGGCGCACACCATGAGCCCGGCACCGATCAGCGCCGCCGCGCCGGCGCCGTCGTCGAGGTTCGTCTTCGCCGAGTCGCCTGCCTCCCAGGTCGCCTGGAAGCGCTCGATGGCGGCGTCGCGATTGTCGGTCCAGAGCTGCCGCGCCGACCGATCGGCCTCGGCCACGGGAGCCGCCAGGCGGTCGGGGAACGCCAGCCACGCCTGCCCCATCTCCAGCAGCTTCGTCTCGTCGGCCTCGGGCCAGGTGTACCCGAGCACACCCAGCAGGGACACCAGCTCGGCCGGAAGTGTCATGCCCATGGTCAGCCCAACATCTCGCGCAGGCGGCCGAGGTGCTCGGCGATGGCCCGCTCGGTCTCCTGATAGTTCATGCCCATCACCCGGCTCAGCTTGCCGATGTCCTCGATCTCGACCAGGTTGGCGTCGTAGGTCTCCATCGCCAGGTCCCGGATCGTCTCGTACACCATCCCGATGAGCGAACCCAGATCGTCGCCGCCCCAGGGCGTGCCGAAGGCCGCCAGTTCGGCGTTGAAGGCGGAGACCGCGGAGCGGATGCGCTGGGCCGAAGCGAGGATGTTGTCGCCCGCGTCGATAATCGCTTCCGGGTTGATCTCGATCTCACCGGTCATGGCCTGTCACCCCGACCCTCGCTCATCGTCACGGCTCCCGGATGCGGGCCATGATGCCGGTCAACGCCCCGGTCAGCGCGGCCATCTGCCGGGCACTGGCGTCCTGTAGCTCGGCCACCCGCCGGCTGAGGTCCTCCCCGACCGGTCCGGGAGGTACGGCGTCCGCCGTCCCCACGTCGTCCAGCGCCCGGTTCACCGCCTCGACGACCAGCTCGCCGAGCTGCCAGGAGGTGAGCCGGCCGGCGCGCAGCTCCAGACGTACGACGCGACCGGCGCCGTCGACCTCCGCCGACACGTGTCCCGCGTCGTCGGATCCCACGCCCCGCCGCACCGGCTCGTGGGGCTCGCCGGCATCGGACGGAACTCCGCGCGCCGACCTGAGCACCTCCATGACCCCGCCGAGCAGGTCGGACGTTTCCTGAGTGGGGACGTCGCCGCCGAGCCCGGTGCGCGGGCCCGCCTTGGTGACCGCCTCGTTGAGCGCCTCCTGGAGGCGGCGCCAGGCCAGCTCGCTCTCGGCGACGGCCGCCGCGAGACCGTCGGCCAGTCCGGACAGCTCGGGCGCGGGCTCGACGCCCACCGGGTCGGCGCGGGCAGCGGCGAGCGCATTGTTCGCCGCCTTCACGACGACGGGGGCGAGATCATCACCGGACAGCCGCATCAGCTGCGCGGCCAGCCCGACCGACCGCAGGCGGCCCGCCGACGCGACGACTTTGACCTGCCCGTCCGCGGCGTCTCCGTGGCCCTCGGCGGCGGCCTCCGGCCGGGACCGGTCCGCCTGCAGCTCCGCCAGCTGCCGGCGGTAGGCACCCACCCGCCGCACGAAGTCCACATCGCCGTCGTCTGGCATCCCGTAGCCTCCCCGTCACCGCCACCAAGACCCTAGCAACCGTCATCATCCGCAGCAGCGTCTGTTGTGGACGGACGCGGGGGCGTCAGCCCACGCGGTCGCGGTGCGGGCGCGGTCGGTGCTGCCCGTCCTCGCGGTCGATCCGGAGCTCCCGTTCGAGCTCGCCGATGACGGCGCGCAGGTCGTCCAGCCGCTGGGTGAGCGCGATCCGGTCGAGCTCGTCGGGCACCCCGTCGCCGTCCTCGTCGTAGTCCGGCGCCAGCCGCTCGGTCATCTCCAGCCGGCGGGCCTCCTCCATGGAGTTGACGATGACCGCGATCAGGATGTTGAGCAGCAGGTTCACCGTGATCAGGACGTAGCTGACGTAGTAGACCAGCGTCCACGGCGACACGGCCATGCCCTGCTCAAGCAGGTCCGGCAGGGTTTCCAGCGACAGCAGCACGAACAGGGTCAGCAGTGAGCGGCCGATGTCGCCGTACTGCTCCGGGTACCGGGTTCCGAAGATCAGCCAGCCGGCCATGCCGTACACGTAGAGCGTGACCGCGGCCAGCGCGAGGAAGCCGGCGACGCCGGGCAGGCTGCGCCACAGCGCCGCCACGATGGTGCGCAGACCGGGTGAGAACCGCACCAGCCGCAGCACCCGGGCGACCCGCAGGAACCGCAGCACCCCCGAGTCGCCGTGCAGGCCGGGTACGAAGATGCTGGCGATCACCAGGAAGTCGAAGACGTTCCAGCCGTGCCGGAAGAAGTCCTGCGGCCGGCGACCGAAGGCCAGCACCCGGATCGCGATCTCCACGACGAAGACGAGCCGGAAGAACCACTCCAACCACCGCAGGACGGGGTGCGCCGCCCCGACGTCGCGGTAGGTCTCGAAGCCGAGCACGATCCCGTTGAGCATGATGACCACGACGATCACCACGTCGAAGGCACGCGAGTCGGCGATCAACCGGCAGCGCTCCGCCAGGCTGGGCCGCCCGGCCGGCGGTGCGTTGCGCTGCCGGGGCACGGTGGACGGCCTCACCGCCCCGGCCCGCCCACACTCCCAGCGGGACCGTCGGACTGAGCAGGTGCGCGGTGCCGGGCAAGCATGCGGACAAGCCTAGAGGTGCGGCCGGTTCGCGCCCGTCGCCGTCCCCCGGTGCCGCCCGTCCCGGCCACCCGGGCGCGCCCGTCGGTCGGCCGGCGTCAGGGCGTCGCTTCGATGATGCGCAGGTCGCGGTCGGCGCCGTCGCCGAGCGCCCGCAGCGCCTCCTGGTAGGCGGGGGTCTCGTGGGCGGCGAGCGCGGCCTCGACGCTGTCGAACTCGATCAGCGTGGTGCGCTCCAGCGCGCCGGACTCGAACGCGTGCGCCGGCAGGCCGCGCGCCAGGAACGTGCCGCCGGCGGCGCGCAGCGCCGGCCCCGCCAGCTCCGCGTACGCGGCGACCTTCCCGTCGTCGCTGATGGACCGGTAGGTGGTGATCCAGTAGGCCTTCGGCACCGTCGCTGACTCCCGCTCATGAGGATGGGCACCCCCGTTGGACTGCCCTACGCAGGTTAACGGTCCTCGACCGGCGTGCGGTCAGGTCTGGGCACGGGTGGCGTCGACAATCCGGCGTACCTCGTCGCCGTCCGTGGCCTCGCGTCCGTCGCGCCGCACCGGTGCGCGCAGGTGCACCTCCCGCGCCCCGGTCTCCGCGAGCACCTGCCGGACGTTGTGCGACCGGATGCCGCCGCCGGCGACGACCCGCAACCGGTCGCCGGCCCGCTGCCGCAGCGCCGCGATCCGCGTGGCGCCGGCCAGCGCGCTCGGCGCCCCGCCCGAGGTGAGCACCGCGTCGGCCCCGAGGTCGATGAGCTGCTCGATCGCCGTCAGCTGGTCGCCGACCTCGTCGAAGGCCTTGTGCACCGTCACCGGCAGCGGTCCCGCCGCCGCGATCAGGCGCCGCAGCACGGCCAGATCGAGGTCGCCGGCGGCGGTGACGGCACCCACCACCACCCCGACCGCGAGATCGTGCGGATTGGGCAGGCCGCGAATGGCCTCGATGTCGGCGAGCATGACCTGCTCCTCGATCCCGCTCACCCGGAAGTCACCGCCACGGGGACGGACCATGACCCGTACGCCCACCCGGCGCAGCGTCCGCAGCGCGACCGCGACCGTACCCAGGCTCGGTGTGGTGCCGCCCTGGCCGAGGTCGGCGCACAGCTCCAGCCGGTCGGCGCCGGCAGCCTCGGCCACCAGCGCCGTCGGCACGTCGCTCACGCAGATCTCGACCGTGGTCATGCGGCCGCCCCGGCCCGGGCGGACGCGGCCGTCGACTCCGGACGCAGCGGGAAGTGGCAGGCCACCTGGTGCGCGCCGCCGGCCAGCGGCGGCTCCGTCTCGCAGATGTCCTGAGCCAGGGGGCAGCGGGTCCGGAACCGGCACCCGGTGGGCGGGTTGAGCGCGCTGGGCAGCTCGCCCCGGATGGTCACCCCGTCGCGCGCGGCCGCGGCGTTCGGCGTGACGGAGGGAACGGCGTCGATGAGCGCCTGCGTGTACGGGTGCCGGGCGGCGCGGACCACGTCCCGCGCGGGCCCGACCTCGACGAGCTTGCCGAGGTACATGACGCCGATCCGGTCCGCCATGTAGTCGACCACGGACAGGTCGTGGCTGATGAAGACGTACGCCACACCGAGCTCACGCTGCAGGTCCCGCATGAGGTTGAGGACCTGCGCCTGGATGGACACGTCCAGCGCGCTGACCGGCTCGTCGCCGACGATCAGGCGGGGTTGCAGGGCCAGCGACCGGGCCAGCCCGATGCGCTGCAGCTGACCGCCGGAGAACTCGTGGGGGTAGCGCTCCAGGACCCGCCGCGACAGCCCCACCTGGTCGAGCAACGTCGCGATCCGCGCCCGCCGCGCCGCCGCGCCACCCACCTTCTGGATCTCCAGGGGTTCGGCGAGGATGGCGTCGACGCGCATCCGCGGGTTCATCGCGGCGTAGCTGTCCTGGAACATCAGCTGGACCTGCCGGTGCATCCGGCGGCGCTCCCGTCCGGCCAGGCCGGCGATGTCCGTGCCGTCCAGCATGATCTGCCCGGCGGTCGGCTGCTCCAGCCCGACGGCCAGCCGGCCCACCGTGGACTTGCCGCAGCCGGACTCGCCGACCAGCCCGAACGTCTCCCCCGGGCCCACGTCGAACGACACACCCGCCACGGCGCTGACCTGCCCGGCGGTCCGGCGCAGCAGCCCACGGCCGTGCGCCGCGTAGTTCTTGACCAGGTCCCGCACCGACAGGACGGGCCCGGCCGCCGGCTCACCGGGCGCGGCCGCCGCGCCGGCCGGCTCCGGCACCGGCTCGACCCGTGCCGGGACCGGCTCGACCCGTGCCGGGACGGGTTCGACCCGTGCCGGGGCGGGCAGGCTGACCGGCGCGGCGGGCTCCGCCGGCACCGGGTGCAGGCAGGCGTGCTGGTGCGCACCGGCCGACAGGGTCACCTCGGTGGTCCGGCACTCGTCGGTGACGTGCCGGCAGCGTGGGGCGAAGCGGCAGCCGGTCAGGGGCCGGGACAGGTCCGGCGGCAGGCCCGGAATGCTGTAGAGCCGGGCGTGTTCGCCGGACTCCCGGATCGCCGACTCGGGGAGCGCCTCCATGAGCGCCTGGGTGTAGCGATGCCGCGGCGAGCGGAACAGCTCTGCGGTCGCGGCGGTCTCGACCACCCGTCCGGCGTACATGACGGCGACCCGGTCGGCACGGCCGGCGATCACCCCGAGGTCGTGGGTGACCAGGACGACGGCCATCCCGAACTCTTCCCGCAGGTCGTCGATGAGTTCGAGGATCTGCCGTTGGGTGGTGACGTCGAGCGCCGTGGTCGGCTCGTCGGCGATGAGCAGTCGGGGGGAGCAGATCAGGGCCATCGCGATGGCGACCCGTTGCCGCATCCCGCCGGACAGCTCGTGCGGGTAGTTGTCGACGATCCGCTCCGGGCGCGGCATCCCGACCCGGCGCAGGATCTCGATGGTCCGCTCCCGGGCCTCGGCCCGGCCGACCCGCTCGTGCACCCGCAGCGGTTCGCCGACCTGGACGCCGATGCGCATGGTCGGGTTGAGCGAGGTGAGCGGGTCCTGGAAGACCATGCCCATCCGGACACCACGGATCCGGCGTACCTCGTCGGCCGGCAGCGATCGCAGGTCCCGGCCCTCGAAGAGGATCTGTCCCCCGGACACCCGGCCGCCGGGCGGCAGCAGGCCCATGATCGAGAGCGCGGTCATCGTCTTGCCGCTGCCGGACTCCCCCACGACGCCGAGGGTCTCCCCCGGCATGACCTGCAGACCGACCCCGTCCAGGGCGTGCACCGTGCCGCGGCGCAGCGCGATGTCGGTGTCGAGGTCGCGCAGTTCCAGCAGGGGCTGGACTCCGCCGGCTGCCGGCGTGTGCCGGCCGGTCGATTCGCTCATTCTCTGCTCCTGCTCAGCGTCGCCGGAGGCGGACCTCGAAGGCGTCCCTCAGCCCGTCGCCGATGAAGTTGAAGGCGAGGACGATGAGGATGATGGCGATGCCGGGCGGGTACAGCAGCCACCAGTGGCCGCTGTACGTGTCCGCCAGGCCGTCGGAGAGCATCCCGCCCCAGTTGGCCGCCGGCGGGGGGACGCCGAGGCCGAGGAAGGACAGGTACGCGACGTAGAGGATCGCGTCGGCGACCTGGAAGGTCGCGTTGACGATCACGGTCCCGATGGCGTTCGGCACGATGTGCCGGCGTACCGCCCGGCCGCCGGTGCCACCCATCCCCCGCATGGCCTGGACGTACTCGCGGGAACGCAGGGTCAGGGCGTCGCCCCGGACCAGCCGGGCCGGTCCCAGCCAGGCGAACGCGCCGATGATTACGATGAGCATGGACACGCTCGGCGTGACGATGGCGGCGAGCAGCATGAAGAGGAACAGCGACGGGATCGACATCATGGCGTCGACCACCCGCATCATCGCCGAGTCCACCCAGCCGCCGGCGAACCCGGCGACGGCGCCCCAGATCGTGCCCACGGCGGTGGCGAGGATCCCGGCGGCGAGCCCGACGATGATCGAGGTCTGCCCGCCGAGCATGAGCCGGCCCAGCTGGTCGTAGCCGACCCCGTCGGTGCCGAGCGGATGCCCCTGCTGCCCGGGCGCCAGGTGGACAGCGGTGAGATCCGTGTGCACCTGGTCGGTGTGGTAGAAGAGCGGACCGAGGAAGCAGATCCCGGCCAGCAGGACGAACAGGCCCAGGCCCACCAGGGCGAGCCGGTTCTCGCAGAAGACGACCAGCCCCTGCCGCCAGAGGCCGCGCACCGGCGCCTCGGCGTCGGCCGGCTGGTCGGGGACGGCGCCTGGGCGGACCGCCTCGGAGAGTGTGGTCATGACGCGCTCCGCTGGAGTCGGACCCGGGGATCGACGGCGGCGTAGAGCAGGTCGGCGACGAGCGCGCCGACCACCGTCGCGATCGAGATGATGACGGTGACCCCGAGCAGGATCGGGAAGTCACGCTTGAGCGCCGCCTGCCAGAACAGCTGCCCCATGCCGGGGAAGTTGAACAGCGACTCGACGACCAACGCCCCGCTGAACAGCGCGGGCAGGTACATCCCGAGCAGCGCGATGACCGGGAACAGCCCGTTGCGCAGGGTGTGCCGCAGCACCACCCGCCGCTCCGAGAGGCCCTTGCTGCGGGCGGTGCGGACGTAGTTCTCGTTGAGGTTGTCGACCATGGCGGAGCGGACGTACCGCGAGTAGACCGCGATGGTGACGACGGCGAGGGTGATCGTGGGCAGGACCAGCCCGGCCGGATCGGCGAGCACCTCCGCCACCGTGAACCCCTGCGGCGCCTCGGGCGGCAGGATCGGCCAGACCTGCGAGAAGAGGATGATCATCATGAGGCCCATGAAGAAGATGGGCGTGGCGTACGCCAGCAGCGACAGCGAGGTGATGGCGTAGTCGGGCCAGCGGTTGCGGCGTACGGCCTGGATCACCCCGAGCGGAATCGCCAGGACGATGGCGAGCACTGTCGACAGCAACGACAGCACCATGGTCTTCGGCAGCCGCTGGGTGATCGCCTCGACGACCGACTGGTTGAGCTGGTACGAGTAGCCCAGATCGCCCCGCAGCAGGCGGTGCACGTACATGCCGTACTGCTGGATCCAGGGCCGGTCGTAGCCCATGTCGTGGTTGAAGGCCGCCAACTGCTCCAGCGTGGCCTCCTTGCCGAGGGTGGCGCGCGCCGCGCCTCCGGGCAGCAGGTGCAGGATGAGGAACGCGATCACCGTGACGAGCACGACGACGACGAGGGCCTGGCCCAAGCGCGTGATGAGGTACCGGACCACCTGGGCCGTGCCTCCTCCCTGGTCGGGGGGGCCGGGGGGGGGGGGGGGGGGGGCGGGGGGGGGGGGGCGGCGGGGCGGGGCGGCGAACTCCCCACACGTAAACACAAAACACTAAAAAACAAAAAACAAG